>CAZPTH010000321.1:0-1509 GCA_964589315.1 uncultured Thermodesulfobacteriota bacterium | reverse complement strand
CACCATTTACTGTTTAACTTCAGCCTTCAGTCTTCAGCCTTCAGCCTTTCCTTCCCACTTAACACTTAACCACTTAAAACTTAAGAACTATATTATCCGCGTGCGAAGCCAGTGTTTATCCGTGTCCTATTTATATTGGCATTTCTCTTTCGCGAAGAGTGGAAAATATGATAGATTATTCCCAAGAAAAACTTTGAAAGGTGGCACTGCGTGAAATTTCAACCGGTTCGTTCAAAAAAGATCTGGGGGAAGACCCCTTTCGAGAAGGGAATCATCCTCCTGGCGACGGGGATCTACACGGGATACGCCCCCATCGTTCCCGGGACGTTTGGGACGCTGGTGGGGATTCCCATCTTTTTTATGCTCTCGTTTGCCGGAATCAAAATGGCAACTGCAATCCTGATCGCACTGATCGTGGTTTCCTGCTGGATCGCCAACGAGGCGGAAAAACTCTACGGCATGAAGGACCCCAACGACATCGTCATCGACGAGGTGGTGGGGTATCTCGCGACGGTCTGGGCGCTGCCGTTTACCTGGTTCACGGTCATCGCGGGGTTCTTTATATTCAGGATTCTGGATATCCTGAAGCCGTATCCCATCCGGAAGATGGAGGACTGGATTCCCGGTGGAACGGGCGTGGTGATGGATGACGTCCTTGCCGGGGTGTACGGGTGTATTATCCTTCATGGGATCTTGAGGCTGTGGCATGGTTGAGGAAGAGGTTTATCGGCTCCTTCTTGAACGAAAAAAGACCCTTGCGACCGCAGAGTCGTGCTCCGGCGGGCTGCTGGCCCACCGCCTGACCAATGTTCCGGGGATTTCCGAGGTTTTCCTTCTGGGGGTGGTGAGCTACAGCAATGCGGCCAAGGTCAAGGTGCTTGGCGTGGACGCGGATGTCATCGAGGCGCAAGGCGCTGTCTGTGCCGAGGTGGCCCGCCAGATGGCGGAAGGGGTGCGCCGCGTAGCGGGAAGCGACCTGGGTATCGGGATCACGGGGATCGCGGGTCCGACGGGTGGCTCGAGGGAGAAACCCGTGGGAACGGTCTACATGGGGATTTCGTACCCGGAAGGGGGAACCCTGGAGGCCCGGCATTTTCGGTTCGAGGGAAACCGGGTTTCCATCAAGGAACAGACGGCGGAGGCGGCCCTCCGGTGGCTTCGCCGCGTCCTGGGCGGTGCGTGAGGTTCCATGACCCGGAAGCGACTGGCCCTCCACATCATTCTTTTCGTTCTGACGCTGATTTCCACCTACTTCGTGGCGGGATTCTGGTACGCCGTGCCCCTGATGGGGATCTTGCTTTGTCATGAAATGGGCCACTTTGTGATGAGCCGATACTACGGCGTGGAGGCGACCCTGCCGTTTTTCATCCCCTTTCCCTTCTCGCCGTTCGGGACGTTTGGCGCCATCATCAAGATGCGGGGATGGATTCCCCACCGAAAAGCCCTGTTCGATATCGGTGCGGGGGGACCCATCGCCGGGCTGATCTTCACGTTTCCCGCCATCTATTT
>CAZPTH010000320.1:0-1531 GCA_964589315.1 uncultured Thermodesulfobacteriota bacterium | reverse complement strand
TACTCGTCATACAATGCCCGGATCACGTCGAGGCGGCTGGCCCGCCAGGCGGGATAGAGGCCAAACAGTGTCGCCACCGCCAGGGCGAAGAGGAAGGCTCCAAAGCCAATCCGCCATGGAAAGGGGATGGGGGTCTTCTGCTCAAGGATAAGGAGATAGGAAAGGGCAACCCCCGAAACCCATCCCAAAACCCCTCCAAGGATTCCCAATGACAGGGATTCACCGAGAAATTCCATAAAGACATCCCGCTTTCGGGCGCCAACGGCCCGTTTGATTCCAATCTCCGGGACCCTTTCCCGCCCATTGATCAGCATCACGGCGAGGATCCCGATTCCCCCTACCAGGAGGGAAATGGCCGCCACCGCCGTGGTGGAAAGGGCGATCATTCGCCCGGTTTTGAGCTTTCTTTCGATGTAAGACGTCATCACCCGGATCGAAAAATCCTTCCTGCCGTGTCGCCTGAGGAGGAGGGTTCGGATATCGGCCTTCATGGCCCTGACATCCTTAGCCGATTCCGGCTCCACGTAGAGCACCCGGACATAGGTCTGATTCAACACGACCGAAAGGAGGGTCGTTAAAGGGATCAGGACCATGTCGTCCCGGTTGGTTCCGGAGGCATCGATTCCCTTTCGTGCCAGAATACCCACGATCCGGAAGGGAAATCGATCGATATAGATGACCCTGCCGATCGCCTGGCGGGCCTCACCCCCAAATATATTGTCCAGAACCGCCTGACCCACCCAGCAGACCTTGCGTTTTCCAGAAAGGTCACGGGACGTGAGAGGCCTTCCATCAACGACTTTCAATCGCTTAATGGGAAAATAGGACCGGTCCACCCCCGCCAGGGTTGTCGTCGCGGTCTTGGCCCCCATCTTGGCCGTCACGCTTTTGTACTCTGTCGCCGTGACATACCGAACCCGGGGAATATGCTCCTTGATAGCCAGGGCATCCCTCGGGGTCAGGGTCTTATAGGTTCCTGAAACCTTGGGACGGAAGACGATGGGGGGAATACTGCCCGGGACGATCATGATCGTATTGACTGCCATTTTCTCCATTTCCCTGTAGAGCTTCTGCTCCTGGATCCGCCCCAGAGTGGTCATGGCGAGAACGGAGGCCACGCCGACCACGAGTCCCAGGACGGCCAGGACGGAGCGAAAAATCCTCCCCTTGAAACGCCTCACTGCCGTCCCCCCAGAATGGCCCGGATGGGATCGACCTGCCCGGCACGGTAAGCGGGAAAGGCCCCCGACACGGCCCCCACCAGGATGCCAAAACCCAGGGCCATGTAGAGGGGTTTCAGCGTAAGGCTCACGGGGATAGTGTTTCTCAAGAGATAAACAACGACCATCCCGATTCCCACGCCGATCAGGCTCCCGATGAGGGAAAGCCAGACGGCCTCGAAGAGAAATTGTCCAAGGATCGCCCGACGCGAAGCCCCCAGGGCACGCTTGATGCCGATCTCGATTCGCCGCTCCGTGATCGAAGCCAACATGACGTTCGTTATGATAATGCCGCTGACGAGGAGAGAAAC
>CAZPTH010000319.1:0-1665 GCA_964589315.1 uncultured Thermodesulfobacteriota bacterium | reverse complement strand
CGGGCTGGTGACGATGTGTCAGGACCTTGTAAGGCATCAGGCCTTCATCCGCCTCGGGAAAATGGGTCGTCAGGTTCGGCTCCCGGCCCGCCCCGCTCACCCCCGATTTGGAATCGACAATCAGGGGAATTCGGGCGTTCCAGCCTCCCTCCCGGATGAGGGGGGCCGCCGCGAGAATGGCAGATGTTGGATAGCATCCCGGATTCCCCACCAGGTCTGCCTCCTGGATCTCCCCGAAAAAAAGCTCCGGCAGGCCATAGATGGCCTTCTTGGCCAATTCGGGCGCCGTGTGATGCTGATAGGCCTGTTCGTATGCGGCCACATCCTGGAATCGAAAATCCGCACTCAAGTCAATGACCCGTTTGCCGTGACCCGCGATGACCGCGACAATGTCCATCGCCTGGCCATGGGGAACGGCGGTAAAGACGACATCGACTTCGTCAAGGAGTTCCGGCGTGAATCGAACAAAAGAAAGGTTCGTCAGGGAACGAAGGGCCCCGAAGGTTTCATAAAAAGGCTGGCCTTCAAATTTTCGAGAGGTGACCCACCGCACCGTTACCTCGGGATGTCGAATCAACAGGGCGACGAGTTGGACCCCCGTGTATCCTGATCCCCCGACAATTCCTACATTGACCATGGTCCACTCCTATAAAAAAGAGGCCCCTGAGGGCCTCTTTGAAGCGATTGTTAACGTTTTGAAAACTGGAATCGCGCGCGGGCCCCACGCTGCCCATATTTTTTCCGTTCCTTGACCCTGGGATCGCGCGTCACAAACCCCGCCTTCTTCAAGGGTATCCGTAAAGTGATATCATAGGCCATCAGGGCCTTGGTGATACCGTGACGGATCGCTCCCGCCTGGCCGGACAATCCGCCCCCCTGGACATTGACCATGACATCAAACTTTCCAACGGTCCCCGTAATTTCAAAGGGCTGCACAATGGCAGTCTTTCCAGATTCCGTTCCAAAGTATTCTTCGGCGGGACGATTGTTGACGATAATCTGCCCGCTTCCTTCCTGCATCCAGACCCTCGCAACGGAGGTTTTCCTTTTTCCCGTGGCGTAATAACGCTGTGCCATACCTTACGCTCCTTGCTCTGCTTGAAGCGGCTCCGGACGCTGGGCCACATGGGGATGGTCCGGTCCCGCGTATACTTTCAGTTTTTTTATCAGTTTTCTCCCCAGCCTGTTTTTGGGAAGCATGCCCCAGACGGCCTTTCGAATGATTTCCTCGGGCCGTTTCTGCCGAAGTTTCTCCGCTGAAATCGACTTGATTCCCCCGGGATACCCTGTGTGATGATAATACATCTTCTGGGACCACTTTCGCCCCGTCAGCGCGACCTTTTCAGCGTTAATCACCACCACAAAATCTCCCGCGTCCATGTGGGGCGTAAACGTCGGTTTCGTCTTACCCCTCAAGATTGCGGCAATCTCAGCGGCCATTCTGCCGAGAATCTTCCCGTCGGCATCTACCAGCACCCATTTCCTTTCTGTCTCTTCGGCTTTCGCCATCGTCGTTCTACGCATGATATTCACTTCACCCTTTCGTGTTGTCGAATGCCCCGTTTACATCATATTTGGGGAAAAGTCAACCCTTATCCCTGAGATTCTCCCCACCCATTTCATCCCCCAGCCCCAACTCTTCCGGGGTACAGAATTTCAACAGGT
>CAZPTH010000318.1:0-1694 GCA_964589315.1 uncultured Thermodesulfobacteriota bacterium | reverse complement strand
AACGCGGCTGTCTCGGGGTCCAGGAGGAGGACCTCCAGGGCCGACACGGAGGCCTGCTTCGACAGACCCGCCCTCAACCCCCCGTTAGGGATGAGACTGTAGGGGGAGATCTTCCGTTCTTCGAGGCGCTGAAAGACGTTCCGTCTTCGGGTAATGCCGTTCTGCTTGAAAATGGCCTCCCGGACGCCGTCGTAAACGGCCCTGGCAATCAGTTCCCCCATCCGGCTGTGTCCCCCGGCATTGTCGATTCGGGGGCCTTCCCCCTCCACCACGAGGATATTGTCGGTACCGGTTCCCGTGGCCTGGTGGGCCCTTCCCGTGGTGGCGCTTCGAATATCGAGATCCTGGAGGGAGGCCGTTTTTGCCTCGGTGGCGGTGATGATGGCCCGCGCCATGGCCCGGGGCGTGAGCCGGCAGTTGGTCAGCAGCAGGATATTGATGGTGCCGGGATCGGGCTCGTAGTAAAGCCCTTCGTCCTTGGACATCCTCATGGCGTTGGATCGGACCCCTGCCGTGACAAACGCCATCACCGTGATGGCCCTGAAGCGGCGGGTCTGGATGGAAAGGTTGTCCATGTCGGCGCCGGTCATGAGGAGGCTTGTATCTTTTTCCCGCACGTGCAGGGCATCGTAAACCCTTGCTCGGAAATTCCTGAATCCCATCCTGTGTGAAATATTCCACAACGGGGGCGGAAGGTAGTGATTTCCGACCGCCGAGATGCCCTCGCGGGGGCCCTCCAGCGTCGAAAGGGCCTTGAGGGGGCGCTTGAAGGTTACAAGCAGGGTCTTGTTCTCGAAGTCGGCAACCCGGCTGTAGAAAATATGCGCGTCCTTGACGTAACCGAAGGGAAGGGAAATGGGCCTGGCCCCTATCAGGTGGTCCTTCGTGACCTGGTTGGCCTTCCGGGCGTAAACATCGCCGTAAATGGACGCCGACAGCCACTCCACGAAATAGGCGGCATGGGTCGAGGCCCGGCAGGTCAGGGCACACGGAAAGAAATAGATGGCCTTGTCCCTGACCGCGTCCACGTCCCGCCACCCCGGTTGCGAGAGGATTTTCTCAACCACCGAACGGTCCCCGCCGCACCCGTAGATGACCTGGGGATTGAATCGCTGCCACTCCTCCCTGGTGACCGAGACAATCGCCCCCTTTTTGCCAAAGTCAGGCGCGATCCCGCCGGCCAGGCGGATGTATTCGTTCTGAAAGGAATCCGCCCCCGGGGTCATGACACTATTTCGCCCCATGAGGCGGATAACCCGCTTTCGTTTCCCGGCGGGAATCCTGGCCACCTTCTTCGCCATGAGGGCGAAATCGCGTTTCATCCCCCGGATCAGTCGCTCTGCCTCCAATTCGCGGTTGAAAATTTTCCCGATGATCTCAAGGTGCTGATAGATGTCGGCCACGCTGTTCGCCTCCAGAACAACCACGGGACACACCTTCGCGAAGCGTTCAATCACCTTCTTCTGCAGTCGGGAGGCGAAGATCAGGTCCGGCTTGAGGGCGGCGATCCGGCCTGTGGAGGGAGAAAAAAAACCGCCGACCGTCGTTTTCAAGACCGCTTCCGGGGGGTAGGTGGTATGATACGTGACCCCCACGACGGCCTTGCCACCCCCCACCCGGAAGACCATCTCCGTCACGGAGGGGACAAGGCAGACCACCCGCCTCGGGGGGTGGGCAATCGTGAAGGTGTGGCC
>CAZPTH010000317.1:0-1725 GCA_964589315.1 uncultured Thermodesulfobacteriota bacterium | reverse complement strand
CCCAGCGCCAGGATAATCTCGTCCGGCACGTAAATACAGAAGGTTCCCACGATGGGGGCACCCGTCGCCGCCTTCTCGTCCAGCATTTCCTGGATGGGGGCGCCGTGGATATCAAACGTCACGCCATCGAAATAGTTCATTCCTTTTGGACGATTGGGTTGACTTAAATACACGTCCGGATATACCACCCCCAGCTTCCCGAGAAACTCATCATTTCGCTCGAGATCGATCCCCAGTGATTTCCACAGGGGATGCCTGTCTACTGCCATCACATCTCCATTTATAAGTAAAATTTATTTTAATTATAGATTTATTTAGGGTAGAGTCAAATCGGAAATTTTGATGAAACCCGATAAGAGAGAAGGCTTTTCTTGATAGGTTCGAAAATAAAAAAGGCGAGGCCCAAAGGCCCCGCCTTCAAAATCCAACAAAACTTCAAGTTATCTTGTCGGGCTGAAGGAAAGCTTCTGATGCTCCGCTTCCGTCACCATGGCTCCCCAGACGGCCCAGGCGACGAAGCAGGTGGTCTGGGTATTCTTTTTGTTTTTCTTTTTGAATTCCTTGGGTACCCGGCTCATATAAGATCCGTCAGGAAGTTGAACGGCCTCGAGATAATACAAGGCATCCTCTATAGGCCTTCCCCGAATGCTTGCGGCGTTAAGAGCCAGAATGCTGTAGGCGGTCAACTCAGGATCCGGGGGCATGAGTTTGAAAAAGCAGAACCCCCCATTGTGCTGAAGCTGAACATTCAAGAGCCACTTGATCCCTCTTCTGATGGAGTCATCAAACCTCGGCACACCGGCGGAAAGCATGGCGTACAGGGCCCAGGCCGTGGAAAGGGAAAGGGAACGTCCACCCTTGGGAACTCCCCATCCACCGTCCTTGTTCTGCACGGACCTCAGGTACTCCACCCCCTGTTGAATTGCCAAATTATCAATGGGGAGACCGATCGCCATGAGGGCGCGGATGGCCACGGCCGTGTAAATGGAAAGATTCGGGGCTTTCGGACTGGGACCCCAGCCCCCGTCTTTCTTCTGGGTCTTCCACAGCCAGGTCGCACCCTTCGAGATGGCATCCTTTCCCTTGCGGGCTTCCGTCAATGTCCAGATGGCAAAGGCCGTGTGAGCTACGTTGTCATTCCAGGATCCTGACGGTTTCTGGTGTTTCAAAATAAACGCGACTCCCCTATCAGCCGCCGCCCGGTCTTTTTTGGCCAGGAGCAACGCCCGGGTGGCCCATGCCGTTGTTTCAACCTCGGATTCCCCTTTTCCCGCGATCAACTGCCACCCGCCGTCCGGCTGCTGAACCTTGACGATATACCCCAGTGCCTTGTTCAGGACATCCTTCGGGGAGGCCATGGCCCCCTGGGTTGCCCCCAACAAAAAACACATGACGACTATGATTCCAACCATTACTCTCTTTTTTCTCATATCCTCCTCCTTTGTATTGATGATAAGAATCCTTTCATATACCTCAGAACGCTCCTTTCCACCTCCTTTCATCCGCCTTCGCAGGGGACCACGAGTTGTCCCGTTGGGCTCCATTTATTCCTTTTTCAAAGGCTTAATTCATCTGTAGACAGTATAAAAAACCATTTTATTTTTTTCAAGGCAAATACGTTCCTGACTTCGGCAATAAACCCTCATCAGGCGATTCTGCCATGTTAACCTTTGATGCACTCGCAAAAAGTCAGAATTAGAAGGCAAAGTAAAAAGCTTCAAGTTC
>CAZPTH010000316.1:0-1731 GCA_964589315.1 uncultured Thermodesulfobacteriota bacterium | reverse complement strand
TATGGGATATCGGGAAAACGATTCCCGGATTCGTCTCGCTTGAAGACGGGTATATCGACCAGCTTGAGGCGCCCTATCTCCTCGGGTTCTATAAAAAGGGGCGATGGGTCCCGGTGGACTTTCAATTCGAGCGTGGCTTCGATTAGAAAATTTTTAATTTTTCGGGAAGAAGTGAAGAAACAGGAGGATTCTGATGGAATTTCTGACCAACGAACGGAACATCGCCCCGTTGAGAGACGCCCTGGAAAAGGCGGAAAAGCGGATATGGATCAGCTCCGCCTGGATTCGCGCCGAAACCCTCTACAAGGTCTTCACGCCCCAGGCCCTCGCCAGGATCAGGGAAAGAGAGATCGACATCCGTTTCCTCATCCGCGTCGGCCGCATCGAAGACCTGAAAATCACCAACGCCCGGCAGTTCTTCGCCTTCCTGGAAGAAAGACTCGGCGAGGGGCGTTCCACCGTTCAGGTCCGCTACACCCGGCACCTCCACGCCAAGCTCAACGTCATCGATGGCACCTTCGCCACCGCCGGTTCCTTCAACCTCACCGGGGGCGGATACGGAAGCGAAACCTTCCCCGGAAGCAACGAAGAGGCGGGCGTCCTCCTGACCGACCCGGACAAGGTGGAAGAGGCCGCGGCAACCTTTCTGAACATCTGGGACAGGGCCATCCCCCTGGAAAAGGATGTCGTCGGTTTCACCATCGGGGGCGGCACCCATCGCCGGGTCGGGTTCGTGGCCCTGAAGGAAATTCCCGCCGGCGCCTTCCTGGAGATCGCGGAAAACAGCCTCAACGAAACCTGGAAGTCCCCGCCCAGAAAGTGGCTTGCCAGCCTGATCAAGCCCATCGCGGGGACCCGCAGCTTCTTCCAGGACACCACCCCGGAGGCCCTCACCAGCATCCAGTCCGCCGACTACCTGGAGGCCCTCGCCGAGCCCCAGCCCATCGTCCGCCAGGCGCGCCTCATCGCCGCCGCCAGCGAGAAAAACGAGCCCCGCCTCACCCTGGGGGAAATGGAAATCAAGGGGGAAATCACGAAGGAAGGGGCGGAAACGGACGTCGCGCTCCAGTTCAACCGTTACGCCGTCCCGGCCCTCTGTTTCGTCCGGCTTGCCGATCCCCGGTATCTCGAAGAAATCTTCAGGCGGAAAGAGAGCGTTCCTGTCGGGCATCTCTTCTCCAACGAAGAGGTCCCCGTCGCCATCGACTTCGAAGAGGTCCTCACCCGCCACTTCTCCGTCTTCGGCACCACGGGCAGCGGCAAATCCTACTTCGCCAAGCAGTTCATCGGCAAATTCACCCCCTGGATCATGGAGAAAAACGGCCGTGTCATCATCCTCGACACCCACGGGGAATACTGGGAAAACGAAGACCTCCCCGCAACCATCACCCAGAACGCCCGACTGATTGCCTCCCACACCCTCAAGGAGACCCTCTCCAAGAAACTCGTCAACCAGATGGACGACTTCCGGGACCTGGGCATCAAGTGGGAACGGGACGAGGAACAGGCCCTGCGGGAGGCCCTCCAGGTGATCAGGGACACGGAGGATGAACGGGAAAAGATCCAGGCCTTTCTCGCCACCCTGGAGGCGCGGACCAGGCAGCCCGCCGACCCCACCTACAAGTGGATCGACAAGCTCGAAGGGCTCCTGAAAGAGGAATACGACGCCGTCATCGACACGCACCTCGTCAAGTGGCTCTTCGAGGACATCATCAAGGCAAAACTGGACGA
>CAZPTH010000315.1:0-1740 GCA_964589315.1 uncultured Thermodesulfobacteriota bacterium | reverse complement strand
AAAGGAGGAAAACCATGGCTGAAATAAAAGTATTAGTAGATGAATGTACAGGGTGCGGGAGTTGCGTCGATGCCTGTCCTTTTGGCGCCATCACCCTTGAGAATGACGTCGCCGTCATTGGGGACAAATGTACCTACTGCGGCGCGTGCGTTGAGGTGTGTCCGGTTGAGGCTATCGTCCTGAAAAAGGATGAAAAGCGCGTTCAGGAGGACATCGCGGATTACAAGGACGTGTGGGTCTTCATCGAGCATGAACACGGAAAGATCGCGACGGTTTCTTTCGAACTTTTGGGCGTCGGCCGGAAACTGGCCGATGACCTGGGATGCCAGCTCTGCGGCATGCTCATGGGGCACGGTGTGGAGGATTTCGCGAAAGAAGCCATCGCCTTTGGCGCGGAAAAGGTCTATTACATTGATGATCCTGTCCTGGAGAAATACAGAACGGAACCTTTCGCCAGGGGTGCCATCAGCCTGATTCGCAAGTACAAACCCGAGATCGTCATCTATGGTGCCACCACCCAGGGGAGGGATTTCGCCGGAAACGTGGCGACGACCCTTTACACGGGATTGACGGCAGACTGCACGGGGCTGGATATCGATCCAGAGACGAAGTTACTGCGTCAGACCCGCCCGGCCTTCGGTGGCAACATTATGGCGACGATTCTCTGCCCGAGAACCCGTCCCCAGATGTCGACCGTGCGTCCGAAAGTTATGCCCATGCCGGAGCGGGATGACTCCCGACAGGGAGAGATTATCAAGGAAACGCTCGGCATGTCGGAAGACGAGATCCGGACGAAGGTTATCGATTTTATCAAGAGTGAGCAGAAGGTCAACCTGACAGAGGCTGATATCATCGTTTCCGGCGGACGGGGACTTGGAAAGCCTGAAAACTTCAAACTCATTCGCGAACTCGCGGATGTGCTGGGCGCCGCTGTCGGGGCCTCCCGTGCCACCGTTGACGCGGGCTGGATTCCCTACGAACATCAGGTAGGACAGACGGGGAAGACCGTCCGTCCAAAGATCTACATCGCCTGCGGGATCTCCGGCGCTATCCAGCATCTCGCCGGGATGAAGACCTCGGATGTCATCGTGGCCATTAACAAGGACCCGGACGCCCCGATTTTCAAGGTTGCGACCTACGGAATCGTGGGTGACCTGTTCCAGGTCGTTCCCGTCCTGACCGAAGAGTTCAGGAAGCGGCTCGGGAAGTAACTTTTCGCAAAGAGTAAATGAAAAGAGGGGGCTTATTGCCCCCTCTTTTTTATTCCTATACTGCCTCTGGTAAAACTAATCATAATTCCGTCCGTTGTGCTTCAACCATCCGTTCCTGTGATGACCGCTTGGATCGTGATGGGTCCAGTGAATAATTCCCCCCTTGGCGTTCCACACGTATTCGCCGGAAAATTCAACGATATCTCCCGGTTTCAGGTCTTTGATCCGGGGAGCCAGATCGATATTGTGGGCGATCAGTACCGTCTGGCCGGAAGAAAGGCGCAGAATAAATCGCTGGTGCCTGCTGCCATGTGTGTCATCCCCAAGGATTTTTATCACCCTTCCCGAGCCTGTAACATGAATGTTGCTGAGATGATGCTGGAACGCCTTCGAAATCGAGGGGTTACTTGGAACATGGTGGGTGAGGAGGTGATATGTGTGGGATGGACTGAAATGGATGAACCCGTAGATGCAAAAAGCGATGATGATCGCAATGGGTAAGGATTTCTTCTTCATGGCCGTTCTTTTT
>CAZPTH010000314.1:0-1780 GCA_964589315.1 uncultured Thermodesulfobacteriota bacterium | reverse complement strand
TCGGATATCGACTTGATTGAATTGAACGAGGCGTTTGCCTCTCAGGCCATTGCCTGCATCCGTGAACTGGGATTGAGTCTCGATAATACCAACGTGAACGGCAGTGGAATTTCACTGGGACACCCCATCGGTTGCACGGGCACGCGGGTCGTCGTAACGCTCCTGTATGAAATGATGCGGCAGAACCTGAAGACCGGTCTGGCCACCATGTGCATCGGCGGCGGACAGGGGATGGCCATGATTATCGAAAGGATCTAAAAAGTTTAAAAGGAGGATGATCTGTATGTCAGAAGAACTTGTCTTGCTGGAAAAAGAGCCACCTCTGGCGATAATTACCATCAACCGTCCCAAGGCCCTGAATGCCTTGAATTCCAAGGTCCTGATGGCCCTGTCGGAAACTCTGGACAAGGTGAATGATGATGAAGAGGTTCGAGTCGTTATCGTGACGGGATCCGGAGAAAAGGCCTTTGTCGCCGGGGCGGATATCGCCGAGATGAGCGAGATGACCCCGCTGGAGGGATCAAATTTTTCACGCCTGGGTCAGCTTGTCTTCAAAAAGGTTGAGGAACTGAAAAAACCGGTCATCGCGGCCGTCAATGGCTTCGCCCTCGGTGGCGGTTCCGAACTTGCCCTGGCGTGTGATTTCATTTACGCGTCGGAAAACGCAAAATTCGGACTCCCGGAGGTAACCCTCGGAATCATGCCCGGGTTTGGGGGTACGCAGCGTCTTCCGAGGCTGATTGGCAAAGGACGCGCGAAGGAACTCATCTTTACGGGCAAGATGATCTCGGCCAGCGAGGCCTATGAAATCGGGATGCTCAACAAGGTCCTGCCCCAGGAGCAGTTGATGGATGCCGTCAAGGAAGTGGCGCGGCAGATCGCGAAGAATGGCCCCATTGCGGTTTCCATTGCAAAGGGCCTGGTGGATGTGGGATATGATATCCCGCTGGATGACGGATGCCTCATGGAGTCCAAGAGCTTTGGCGTGTGCGCTTCCACGGAAGACAAGCGAGAAGGCATGAAGGCATTCCTGGAAAAGCGGAAGCCCGTATTCAAGGGGCGGTAAGATTAACTTTAAATCTTGGATCAACGTAAGGAGGATGGGTCGTGAAAATTGTTGTCTGTATTAAACAGGTACCTGATACCACAGAGGTCAAGATTGACCCTGAAACAAAGACGCTGGTAAGGGAAGGCGTCGAGAGTATTACCAATCCGTTTGACGAATTCGCCATTGAAGAAGGCCTCTTGACGAAGGAAAAGTATGGCGGAGAGGTTCACGTGATCACCATGGGTCCCCCGCAGGCGAAAGAGGTTTTGAAAAATGCCTACGCGGTGGGTTCGGATTACGTTTACCTCGTTTCCGACAGGGCCTTCGCGGGCGCGGATACGTGGGCGACGGCTTATACCCTGGCCGCGGCCATTAAAAAGATAGGAGATTACGACCTGATCATCTGCGGGAAACAGGCCATTGACGGTGACACTGCGCAGGTGGGCCCAGGGATTGCCACGCAGCTCAACATTCCACAGTTGACCTATGTGGACAAGGTCGTAGAGATCGATCCCGACGGCAAGAAGATCAAGGTGGAGAGGCTGCTGGAAGACGGAAAAGAGGTGGTCGAGGCCAGCCTTCCGGCCCTGATTACCGTGGTAAAGGACATCAACGAGCCAAGGCTTCCCTCCCTGTTTGGCATCAAGAAGGCGGCAAAACTCGATATTCCGACCTGGACGGCGGACGATCTCCCCGTGGAAAAGGACAAGCTGGGGCTCAAGGGATCGCCAA
>CAZPTH010000313.1:0-1790 GCA_964589315.1 uncultured Thermodesulfobacteriota bacterium | reverse complement strand
ACCTTTGACCTTTAACCCCTTACTTCTTCCATCTCCCCCACCAAATCATACGGCCCCGCGTCAGTGATCCGCACGGGGACGATCTCCCCCACTTCCGCCTGCCCTTTGGTGATGAGAACGCATCCATCGATCTCGGGGAACTGAAAGGCCGTCCTTCCCCGCAGCAACAGCTCCGTCTCTTCGTGGGGGCCCTCCACGAGCACCGGCAGGATCTTGCCCACGAGGTTCCGATTGTGTTCCAGGGAAATTTCCTGCTGAAGGGCCATCACCGCCTCGACACGCCGCTGCTTCTCCTCTTCCGGAACCTTGTCTGGGAGGTCAAAAGCCCGGGTCCCCTCTTCGTCCGAATAGGCAAACACGCCAAGGCTGTAAAAACGCTGCGTCCTGATAAAACCGCACAGAAGATCGAAATCGGCTTCCGTCTCGCCTGGAAACCCCACCATGACCGTGGTCCTCAGGTGAATCCCGGGAATGGCCTGAAGCCGATCCAGGACGCGCAGGAGCGCCTTCGGCCCGGGACGTCTCATCCCCCTCAAGACGTCAGGAGCGGCGTGCTGAACCGGCACATCCACCACGGGGCAAATCGCCGGGTTCCCCGCCATGGTTTCGACGAGGGCCGGGGTGACGCGGCGAACATCGGGGTAGAGATAGAGGAGCTTTACCCACACCACGCCCGCGACATCTGCCACTTTTTTCAGAAGATGTGCGAGATCCATCTCTCCCCCGAGGTCCCGCCCGTAGGCTGCCGTGTCCTGCGCCACCAGAATGACCTCTTTCACCCCCCGGCTGGCCAGGACCTCCACCTCACGGACAATCTCCTCGACGGGGCGTGACCGGTACCGTCCCCGGATGGCGGGAAGGGTGCAATAGGCGCATCGCCGGTTACATCCGTCCGCGATCTTCACATAGGCCGTGTAGAAGGGGGTTGAAGGAATCCTGTCAATTTCCCTTGGCGCCCACGATGGGTCCGGTTCGTGGGTCACCCAACGCTCACCGCTGAGAACCTTGCTCAAGGTCCCGGCATCGACTCGCTCCATCCGGCGAGACGTGAAAAAGGTCGTCACCTCGGGGAGCAGCCTTTTCAGCGTCCGGCCATAGCGCAGGGGGAAACAGCCGGTCACCACCAGTCGGGCCTCGGGCGCCGCCTCGTGAAGTGTCAGGATCGCCTCGATGGTCTCCTGAACGGCAGGTTCGATGAAGGCACAGGTATTGACGAGCAGCACGTCCGCTTCAGCGGGATCCGTTGTGGGCCGCCACCCCATGGCTGTCAGGCGGCCGCTGAGCCATTCAGAATCGATGAGGTTCTTGGGACACCCCAGGCTCAAGAGGTAGAAACGTCCGTGTTTCGGCATCAGCGGGCGAGTCCCCCCAGCTCCTTCGCCAGTTCCGGGAAGGGGGATGGCATGAAAGAGCTGAAAAAGATGATGAGCATGATGATTCCGATGACCTTACGCCGCGTATCCAGCGGGGTAAAATCATCGAAGGGCGGCGGATGCTTCAGCCCGAAGAAGAAGAGCAGAATAATCAACAGCACCCATTCCGGGTTGAAAAACAGGGCGTAAACGGCAAAAAGGAGAATCCCTATCCGGTAGAGCTTAAGGCTCCTGGGGCCCAGGAGGGCGTAAACGATGTGCCCCCCGTCGAGCTGGCCGATGGGCAGCAGATTCAGTGCCGTCACGAAAAGCCCCACCCAACCCGCGTATGCCAGGGGGTGCAACACCACATCGTATCCCTTGGGAAGAGGCCCAATCGCCAAGTATTCGAGTCCCTTGAACAGAAGGCTGTCCCCC
>CAZPTH010000312.1:0-1828 GCA_964589315.1 uncultured Thermodesulfobacteriota bacterium | reverse complement strand
AGGGCATCCCTCCAAGCAGAGATTTTTCCCTGTTTCATCCACGTGCATGAGGATGTTGTCCGAGCAGGATTTTCCAAGGACCTCTTCCGCCTTATAACCGGTCAGCGTTTCGGCCCCCCTGTTCCAATAGCGGATGACCCGGTTTCTGTCCAGCAGGTACACGCCATCCGAGATATTTTCCACGATGAGCCTGCACAGGTTTTCGTCGGTGGAAAAGATGGCCTCAAAGTTTGGAAAATCCCTCATGCTACTATATCTTTGAAGCATTTATCTCTGAGGCTGTCAAGCTTCAGGATGCCGATCCGGGTTAACGCGAAGTCATACCTGACCGGATCATCCGGGGCGAAACCTCGAAATCCCTCCGTG
Source organism: uncultured Thermodesulfobacteriota bacterium (assembly GCA_964589315.1). Taxonomy (GTDB): domain Bacteria; phylum Desulfobacterota; class S145-22; order S145-22; family S145-22; genus JAOZMY01. The sequence continues at coordinate 1,462 of CAZPTH010000312.1, read as the reverse complement.
ATTTCGATGGCGGTTTTGAGATCCGCGCTTTTTCGCCGGGTCAGCCCCATCCGAAGCCCGAAGGCGTGGATATGGGTATCGAGGGGGTAGAGGAGCCTGGATGGGGAGATCATGTCCCACCCTCCGGGATCGACCCGATCATGTCTGACCATCCATCGCAGGAAGAGGTGGCACCGTTTCATGGCGCTGCCCCTGGCTGGATCCGGCAGGAGGGAATGGGGAGGAGATCCTGCCGCGTGCCGTAGTTCCGCAATGAACCCTTGAAGGGCCGGAACAATGGTGGGGTCTTTGGGATTGTAATGGGTGAGGAAGCAGTTTTTGAGACTCCCATGCTCCGAGACAGTCTTTCGAATGGCTTCGAAAAGACAGGCGACCTCCTTTCCCTTCGTGAACCGGTGGACGAATCCGCGATAGATTCTTTTGAAATCCCCGAGGCTGTGGGAAAGAATAAAAGAATGGGGGTGGCTTTCCATTGGGGCAAGAAGGGAAGCCACGCTTTTCAGAATGGTTTGAACCCTTCCATACGCGAGGCAGGACGATATAAGCCCGACGATTTCCCTGTCCCTTGGGTTGGGATAGTGTAGGACGAACTCCAGGGGGTCGGGATGAATATGCTCCGGGGCATTGAATCGCTCATAAAGGGCATCAAGAGCCTTTTTCATTTCTGTGTCTGGCATGGTGAAAAACACTACCACCGGTGTTGATCTAAGTCAAAGATTTTGAAGCCCTCGTGTAGCATAGTATAATATGATCGAAGGAGGATGAAATGGAGTGGACATCAGATGCGGAGGCATTGCTTTCGAAGGTTCCCTTTTTCGTGAGGAAGCGCGTCCGCAGGAAGGTTGAGGAGGAGGCAAGACGGCAGGGGTTGAAGACCGTGACAAAGCCGCTGGTCGTTGCCCTCCAGAAAAGGTTCATGGCCTCCATGGAGGATGAGGTCAAGGGGTATGCCGTGGAGACCTGTTTCGGCCCTTCGGGATGCCCCAACCGGGCGGTTGCCTGGGACGAAACCGCCGCCAGGCTCGATGACATATTAGCCGGGAAAGACCTCAAGAAGTATTTGAAGGAAAAGGTAGGGGACGATTTGAAATTCCACCATGAATTCCGCGTGGCGGTGGCGGACTGTCCCAACTGCTGCAGCCGCCCACAGATCTGCGATATCGGCCTGGTAGGGGCCTCGAAGCCGAAGATCACGGAGGAGCCGTGCAGTCTTTGCGGGACGTGTGTGGAAATCTGTCCGGATGGGGCCGTCCGGCTGGAGGACGGAATGGACGCGCCGGAGATCGATTTCGGGAAATGCCTTGCCTGCGGCAAGTGTGTCCGGGCCTGTCCCACGGGCACACTTGCGGAAGAGACCTCAGGTTACCGGGTTCTCGTGGGAGGGAAGTTGGGGCGGCACCCCCACCTCGCCGACGAGCTGCCGGGCCTCCATCCCCTGGAGGCGGCCCGGGCGAGGGTGGCC
>CAZPTH010000311.1:0-1828 GCA_964589315.1 uncultured Thermodesulfobacteriota bacterium | reverse complement strand
CGCACTTCTCTGACCACCCCGGTCAGGGTATTGCGCGCGCTGCTTACGACGGGGGCCGTTGAAAGGACGATATCCTCCGAGGGAATGGCCACCACTCCTTCCCCGGGTTTCCCCGCGGGTAGTTCGAACCGCACGTCTCCCATGACGAAAACGGGACTTCCTTCCCTGGTTTCAATGCCCCCTCTGAAGATATTCTTGATCCCCACAAACGCGGCCACGAGGGGGGTTTCGGGTCGGCGGCTCAGATCCTCCGGTGTCCCTTTCTGAATCATTTCCCCCTGATGAATCACGGCCATCCGGTTTCCCAGGGAGATTCCTTCCTCGAAGTCATGGGTTACGTGGATCACGGGAATACCGTGTTCCCTGTGAATGGCCCTGAGCTCCTCGATCAATTCACGTTTTGTCATCTGATCCAGGGCGCTCAACGGTTCATCCAGGAGGAGAAGGTCGGGCTTGACAATGAGGGCCCTGGCAAGGGCGATCCGCTGTTTCTCTCCCCCGCTCAGCCCCTTTAACCCCCTCTTCAGGAGAGAGGTGATTCCCATCTGGGCCGCCATCGCCTCGACCTTTTTTCCAATTTCCTCCCGGGACCGGTGCCGCACCCGGAGGGGAAAGGCGATATTTTCATACACCGACAGGTTGGGGAAAAGGGCGAAGTCCTGGACCATCATGCTGAATCCCCGCCGTTCCGGCACGACCCGGGTGATGTCTGTTCCATCCTTCAACACCTGCCCGGAATCGGGTTGAATCAGGCCCGCGAGGATAGAGAGGAGAACACTCTTCCCGGAACCCGTAGGCCCCAGGAGGATCCAGTACTCCCCCTCCCTGAGTTCCAGGGATACGGGACGCAGGTGAAACGCCCCAAGCCGGCATGTAATTTCCTTCAGGGCAATCATTTTCCCCTGTCCCTCCGGGAGGCCAGGAACCGAAACAGGGAAAACAGCACCAGGCAGATGAGGACCAGCAGGGCGGCCACGGGATAGGCAAACTTGAGCCCATAGGCCTCGAAGCGCTCGAAAATCAGGACCGGGGTCACCATGGGGTGGTAGGTCAGGATGATAATGGCCCCGAACTCACTGATCCCCCGGGCCCACATGAGAAGGGCCCCGGAAAGGATTCCCCTGAGGGCCACGGGAAGGCTGATACGATAAAATATCTGGAAGGGCGAGGCGCCCAGGGTCCTCGCCACCGCCTCGATTCGCGAAGGCACACCGGCAAACGCGTCCCTTGCGGCATTGATCAGAAACGGCGCGCTCACAAAGGTCATGGCGATAACAATGCCGGCCTCCGTTCCCACAAAGGAGAGATGAAAAATAGAAAAGGCCTTCCCCCCGAAAAAGTGCCGACCGAAAACCATCAGCAGGGCAATCCCGGCCGCCGTATGGGGCACCACAACGGGCAGATCGACCGCGGCCTGAACGATGCTCTTCAGGGGAAATTCCTTCTTGGCCAGGAGATATCCCAGGGGGACCCCCGTAACAATGCCGATCACCGTGGCCCAGAGGGCGGAGCGAAGGGTCAATGCGATAGACTGCAAGACCTCCAGGTCCGTGAGGACCTTCTTTGCGACCGTGAAATCGAGCGAGGCAACCATCTTGACGAGGGGAACCACCAGAAACAGGACGAGGACCCCTCCTAAAAACACAAATGCCTTTTCAAAAAAGGTCTTCACAGTTCATCACCATAACGGAAAGCACCCGGTCACGCAAGCCCGACAAAGTCCTTCATGTTGTCCGTAATCTTTACAATCACAACATACCCATGCAAAACGGTGAAAGATATGGTATAAGAGAAAAACAAGTCAGTAAGGACTCATCACCCCTTGAAA
>CAZPTH010000310.1:0-1834 GCA_964589315.1 uncultured Thermodesulfobacteriota bacterium | reverse complement strand
TTCTTCATCTGTCTTTTCCTCCTATTAATAATTTGTATTAATTAGTATCACATTTATTGCGCTCCGTCAATAAGGATTCCGGGGGCATCATACCTATTTTGTATCACTCTTATTTTCACTATAAACTTATTTTATTTCGTCATTTCCATTGCTATGCCTTATAAAATCTGGCATATCTTTCCCGACATGGAAAAAAGCCTGAAAAACGGAACCCTGCGTGCCGCCATTCCTCACATCCTCTTTCTCGCGGCCATTTTTTATCTCAATTTCGTCTCCCGCGTTATCTTCGCTCCCCTGATGCCGACTATTGAAAAAAGCCTTACCATCAGTCATACGAAGGCTGGATCCTTTTTCTTTTTCATTACCTTTGGTTACTGTGTCTCCATGCTCCTGTCCGGGTTTGTCAACGCCCGGCTCACCCACAAGCATGTCATTACACTCAGCGCCCTTGGCATCGGTATCATTCTCCTCGTCCTCCCTCTATTTCCCTCCTACCAGACCATGATCGGGTGCCTCATCCTGCTCGGTCTCACCACGGGACTCTATCTTCCCTCCGGAATCGCCGCCATCACCCATCTCGTCACACCCGGGGACTGGGGGAAGGCCTTCTCCATTCACGAGTGGGCTCCCAACCTGGGATTCATTACAGCACCGCTTCTGGCGGAACTCCTGACAAAATGGACCTCGTGGCGGGGAGTCTTTTTCATCGTCGGAAGTGTTACCATTTTGATGGGTCTTTCTTTTTACATCTTTGGTCGGGGAGGAAAGTTCTACGGGCAGTCCCCAAACTTCACGATTCTGAAAACACTCTTTTCAAATCGCAGTTTCTGGATCATGACTCTCGTTTTTGGTCTCGGTATTTGCGGAACCTTTGGAATCTATACCATGCTTCCCCTTTACCTCATCACTGAAAGGGGGTTTGATAAGACCTGGGTCAATACCTTGGTCGGACTTTCCCGGGTCTCGGGGCTGTTCATGACCCTCGTGGCGGGGTGGGTTACCGATAAGATCGGTCCCAAAAAGGCCATTGGGATCATCTTTGCGACAAGCGGCATCACGACGATCTTCCTGGGACTTTTGACGGGGAAACTTGTTCTCCCGCTGGTTTTTCTGCAACCCCTGTTCGCCACCTGTTTCTTCCCCGCAGGGTTTGCCGCCCTTTCGAAAATCACATCCGATGAGATACGAAACGTCACCGTCTCCCTGACCATCCCCTTTGGTTTCCTGGTCGGCGGCGGCATTCTTCCAACTCTGATCGGCTACGCGGGAGACCTGGGATCATTTGGCATGGGAATCGCCTTCGTGGGGCTCATCACACTCGGGAGCCTCATTGCACTTTACTTCCTCAAATTTCACGAAGATATATCCAGCTCCTGAAAAACGCAACAAACGAGGTTAACCAGATAAACAATAGATATGGTGCCGGAGGTCGGACTCGAACCGACATGGGCGCAAGGCCCGGGGGATTTTGAGTCCCCTGCGTCTACCAGTTTCACCACTCCGGCATCGGCAGGCATCATACCCAAACCCGAAAGGGAATGTCAAGATGATACTTTATGCCTATCCTGTCGGTTCCCTACCTCATCATGAATAAAACAAAACGGGTCCGGCTTACTCCAGGGCATAGATGCCGTAGGGAGCAACCCGCCCGTCAAAAAAGGAGCGTGTAATCAGGTTGAATCTCATCTCGTAGGCGGGAAGAGGGATTTCTTCGTCACTTACGTTTATAATCGCCAGGACCTTTTGCCCTCGGAACTGGCGTTCCACGGCGATCAGGCGTTTATCGAGATCAAGAACCTTCCGCTTGCCGCGCGGGTGAAAAGACCGAATCTCT
>CAZPTH010000309.1:0-1899 GCA_964589315.1 uncultured Thermodesulfobacteriota bacterium | reverse complement strand
GTCGTCATGGGGTCATCCACGATGCTGTAGAAGTTGTAGTGATCGTAAACCTGCCTCGAGGCCTGGTAGAGGAATTCATTGCATCCCTTCCACTGGCCCTTGACCGGATCGATCACCTCGCCCTTTTCCACGGGCTGGTTGGGACCCGTCGGGTTGATCTCGTAGGAGGCCTTGCAGTCCATCCAGTTGTAGGCGCCACAGAGACCGGTCCGCTCGGGGCTGATGATGCAGACATGGTTCGGCGCGAAGGACTGGCAGAGCGTGCAGGAATAGAAAATATCCGTGGTCTCATCCGTCATCCCCTCGATCCGGGCATCACGCTCATGATAAGCGGCCCGCGCCAGCTCGAGAATCTTGTCCACTTCCTCGTCCACGGTATAAATCGTGACCTGGCATTTATCGAAGATAGCGCCAAAATCCTGGTGAAGTTTGGCATGGAGGATCTTCCCAAGGTCCGTCAACCGGAAGCCCTTTTCCACGGCCTGCTTGCTGACCCGCAGCCACGCGATGTCGCGCTGTCCAATATGCATGATCCCCTGGGCATAGTTGATCAGGTGGTGAATCTGGCGCTCCAGAATTGGTTCGTAATCTTCCTGCATCTTGCGCCCCGCCACCTCGACCTTGATGGCCAGCGGCAGTTTGGACCCGGGCTCCACATCGGTGATGTCGGGACCCACGAGCTCCACCTTTCCGTCCGTGACCTCGTCCATCTCGGCGGATGTCACCCACTCCACGGCATGGGTTCGACCCCCACCGCATTCCAGGTAGATATCGTCCCCACGAACACGCTCACCCTCGAAGGCAGGACCATAGGCCAGCGGGATGGGAACCTCGGAAATCGTGACCTTCAGGCCACGGACTTCCACGGCCTTGGAAACAATCTCTTCGACAGGCACGTTCGAGACGACATGCTCATAGGTACAGATCCCTGTCGGAAGAACCTCGGGAATCGGGGTATTGGCAATCGTGGGGAATCCCCAGTTGATGGCCCCCGCCGCGTTGGCATACCATTCATCTGTTACCTCTCCAAGGGCCAGGACGAAAGAGAACACACGGTCTTTGTTGTAAATAAGGATCTTTCTGAACTCACCACCCTTCAGGCCGCCGAACGACATGGCCGCCCTGTTGGCAAACCCAAGGGCGAAAACCGCCACATCGGCAATTTCAGGTCCAAAGGGAACAAGACGCGTCGGCCAACCGATCTGAACATCGGCTTCCACCAACTGTTCCGCCATCCGAACGCCATTATTATGCGCGCCCATGAAGACATACAGGTTCTTTTCCTGAAGTTCCTGAGCCAATGCCTTTGCCTGTTCCTTCGTGTCCGGCGCTCCTGCGATGGCGGCGAAACCAGGGGCGGTGCCATCCACGAACTCGACGCCACGCTTTCTCAAGATGATATCATTGGCCGCGCCCAGCCAGATCTTTCCGTTTTCCACGTCGCACTCTTCACCCTGCAGATAGAAATCGGGCTCTTCCACGTAACGGATGGCCAGTTCCATTTCCTCCACGAACAGGGTCGCCATCCCGGCATCCAGGGCCGGCGCAAGGTAGGGAAGAGGCACCTTTTCACGAACGGGTGGCGGAAGCAGGCTCTTGGCAATCTTGAAAACCTCTTCCATATCCTCCAGTTTTGTGACCTCGATTCCCAAGATCCCGTAGATGATAGGCAGGAAATAGGCGGTTTCAGGAAAGGCAACTTCCTGCTTGGGTCCAAATTTGTCTAACGCCTCATGGTATTTCGCTTCCGCTCTGGCGTAAATCTTGTGCGCCCCACGGATAGCTGCTGATGCAATAATTTTCGACACGGTTTCGTACCTCCTTTTTCAGATTCTTTCTGATATATGTTTACGCGGCATCCAGTTCTCTACGTTTTTCCATATCGTAGAGGATGCGCTC
>CAZPTH010000308.1:0-1929 GCA_964589315.1 uncultured Thermodesulfobacteriota bacterium | reverse complement strand
GGTACTTCTTACCGGGATTCCCCAACCCAAGCCAAACAAGGGGAAGTTCTTCGGGAACAGCCAATTATTCCTTCTCTTTCTCTTTCTCTTTCTCTTCCTCAGTCTCCTTCTCTTCCTCCGCCACTTCCTCTTCGACCTCTTCTTCCACTTCCTCGGCCTCAGGCGCGGATACCGTAATAATCGTAAAGTTACTGTCCGCCATGATTGTATAGTTCTCAGGGGCGATATCATCCACGTGAATAGAATCGCCGAGACCAAGAGAGCTGATATCAATCTCAATAACGGACGGAATATTGTTCGGAAGCGCCTTGATGGTCAATTCACGACGAATCTGTTCCAGGATCCCTCCCATCTTGACGCCCGGGGAAACCCCCACGAGTTTGATGGGAACCTCAACCTCGACCTCCCGCTTCAAGTCAATAGCATAGAGATCCGCGTGAATCCAGCGGTAGGTAACCGGATTTATCTGAATATCCTTTACCATGGCGATCCGCTTTTTCCTGTCATAACCAGCAATGGAAAGCTTTAACAAAACACGGGATCCATACTCTGTTGAAAGGGCCTTTTCCAGCTCCTTGGGGTTCAATTTCAGGGGAACAGGCTGGGCCCCCGGACCATAAAATATCCCCGGGATAAACCCTTCCCGTCTCAGGCGCTTCGCGGCGCCCTTTCCCTTTTCCGTTCTCAACGATGCTTTAAGCTCGAGTTGTTCCAATTTTTCCTCCTTTTATACAAATAATGAACTCACGGAATCTTCCGTGTGAATTCTCCTGATTCCCTCTGCCAGAAGCGGGGCCACCGAGAGGACCTTGATCCGCCCGAACTGGGCCGCTTCCCCCCGCAGGGGGATCGTGTCTGTCACCACGATTTCCTGGATGTTTGAGGCTTTGAGCCTCTCCATGGCCTGTCCGGAAAGGACGGGATGGGAAGCAGAGGCATAAACCTCCTTGGCCCCGTGTTCCAAAAGGGCCTCGGCGGCATGGGTCAAGGTCCCCGCCGTATCGATCATGTCATCCAGAAGGATCGCTATCATCCCCTTCACGTCCCCGATGATATTCATCACCTGTGAGACATTGGCCACCTCTCTCCGTTTGTCAATGATGGCCAGGCGCGCCTTCAGGCGCTTGGCAAAGGCCCTGGCACGTTCCACCCCCCCGGCATCCGGGGAGACGATAACGATTTCCTCGCCATCGCCGAATTTCTTCGAGAGATACTCCAGGATGACGGGAAAGGCGTAAAGGTGATCCACGGGAATATCAAAAAACCCCTGGATCTGACCCGCGTGGAGGTCCACCGTCATCATCCGGGTCGCCCCCGCCACCGTAATGAGGTCGGCCACGAGCTTGGCAGAGATGGGGGCCCGCGGAGAAACCTTTCTGTCCTGGCGCGCATACCCGTAGTAGGGAATCACGGCGTTAATCCGCCTCGCGGAGGCCCGTTTCAGGGCATCCATCATGATGAGAAGTTCCATCAGGTTGTCGTTCCCGGGATAGCAGGTCGACTGGATGACAAAGACATCCTTGCCGCGGACGCTTTCATTGATCTCGACATTAATCTCTCCGTCGCTGAAGCGCCGGACGACGGCATTTCCGAGGGGAACCCCCAGGTGTTTACAAATATCTTCCGCCAGGTTCCGATTCGAATTTCCACAAAAAACCTTCATACTCTCTTCTCTCTGTCCTTATTCTCTTTTTAGTGGGAATTGGCTGGGGTGGGAGGATTCGAACCTCCGAATGCGGGTTCCAAAGACCCGTGTCTTACCACTTGACGACACCCCAACCGTTATGCCAACATCTATTACAATGACTCCACTACGATATATCGTACTTTGTTATCTTTGGTCCTTTGTTCTTCGTTTAACGCCTTTGCCGCCTCTGTGGCCTCACCCCTGGTGCCAAAGAGGCCAAATACCGTGGAGCCACTCCCAGT
>CAZPTH010000307.1:0-1952 GCA_964589315.1 uncultured Thermodesulfobacteriota bacterium | reverse complement strand
TTTTCAGAGGTGTTTCTCATACTGGCAAACGTGCAGCAGGTCTTCCAGCTTTGCCTCCGCGATCCCAATGCAGGTATCGGCCGCCCCATAATACATCTTGATGGTCCCATCCGGTTCCAGGATCCACCCGCAGGGGAAGACCACGTTGGGGACGTCCCCTGTTCGTTCGTAGGGTTCTTCCGGTCCGAAGATGAAATGGGGGCAGTATCCGAGGATGCGTTCGGGGTCGTTCAGGTCAAGAAGCATGACGCCGATACGGTAAAGCCTTCCCGCGGCCGTTTCCCGGATACCGTGGTAGAGGAGGAGCCATCCTTCATCCGTCTTGAGGGGAGGCGTGGAGATCCCCACCTTGTGACCGCCCCAGCCGGGAACGGGACTCAACAGCTCCCTGGACCGCCCCCAGAAGATGAGATCAGGAGAATAGGATATCCATATGGAGCCTTTCGTGCCCCCCATGCCGGAGGGTCGGTTAATCATGACGTAGTATCCGTTAATTTTCTCGGGAAAGAGGACGGCATCCTTGTTGTCCACCTCCGTGGCAAGGCAGAGGCGTTCGAAGTTTTTGAAATCGGAGGTCTTGCCGATGGCCACCCGTGGCCCGGGGGGACCGTAAGCGGTGTAGGCAACATAATACTCCGTCCCGATTTGAGTAACCCTGGGATCCTCCACGCCGTAGCGTTCGTAAAGTTCAAAAGGAGGCTCCTGAGCCGGTGTAATCCATGGATTGGGGTCAACCTCGAAGTGGTAGCCGTCTGTGGAAGATGCGAGGGTCAGATGGCTGTGCCCCTTGAGGTCCTCCACTCGGAGGATCAAAAGATATTTGTCCTGAAACCTGCACGCGGCCGCGTTGAAGACCGTGTTGCAGGGGTAGGGGATATCGTCCTTCGTGAGGATCGGATTTCTTGGGAATCTTTCAAAAGGGTAGAGATGATGGTGCATGATTCACCTCCTTTATTCTACGAGGATGATGTGAGAGTCAATTTTTGGAATATCCATGATGGATTTGTATAGATTGATGTGACTCTCCGCGATACGTGTCCAGGAAATCTCGGTTTTGACGTAGTTCCTGGCATTTTCGGACAGCCGTTTGGCGTAGGCGGAATCGGACAGGATACGGTAAATACCCTCAATGTAATCTTCAGGCCTTTCGCAGACGATCCCCGTCTCATGTTCCTCGATGATGTGTCTCATGACCTCCGTACTGCTGGTCACCACCGGCTTTCCGAAGGCGAGGCAGTGGGCGAGGATTCCGCTCTGAGAGGTAATCTTGTAGGGCAGGGCGACCACGTCCGCAGCGGAAAGGATGGTGTCGAAGGTTTCCTGGGGGAGCTGTCCCCTCAGGATGAAGATCTGGTCCTTGTTGGGGGACTGGGCAATCTTGCTGAAGAGCATGTTGCGATATCCACGATGTTCCGTTCCGCGAATCTTTCCTGCCACCACGAGGATGACGTCTCCGTAACGTTTCACGATTTCCGGAAAGATATCGAGAATGAGCTCAAAATTTTTTGAGGGGCGGAAGTACCCGATGATCAGGATAATTCTTTTATCTTCCGGCAGGCCCAGGAGCTTCTTCGCGTTCGGAACGGGGGTGACCTCCCGGGCCCCGTGAGGGATCACATGGATCTTTTCCCTGTCTTCCGGCCGTGACAGCCTCTTTTTCAGGGCCTGAGCCTGGTAAGCTTCGTGAACGATGATTCTGTCCGAGTTGGCCACGATCGACTCCATGATGATACCGTGTTCCCTGGGGATTTCCTGGTAAACGGTGTGCAGGGTGGTCACGACGGGAATCCTCACGAGTCGGAACTGAAGGATCAGGGGGACGACCGATGCCCCGAAATGTCTCCCGAAAAGGCCGAACTCGTGCTGGATGTGAACGACATCCGGGGTGAAACGGGTCATCATCTGGAAGGCCTTTTCGGCGATATCGCCGTCCTCGTAATCAAAAGCGGGAA
>CAZPTH010000306.1:0-1962 GCA_964589315.1 uncultured Thermodesulfobacteriota bacterium | reverse complement strand
CCTTCACCTTTAACCCTTTACCCTTAACCTTTTTTCACAATTTCAGGATTTCTATCAGGGGTTCCAGGGAGGCCAGCAGGTGGTCGGGCCCCAGGGGTTCCATCTCCCGTCGGGTGTTTTCCCCCTGCGCCGCGACGGCCACGTGGCAGCCGACCTTCTTTGCCGTGCGGATGTCCGTGCGACTGTCCCCAATAAAGATGACCTTATCCGGTGTCAGCCCCAGCATGCTGATGGTTTTTTCCAATCCCTCAGGCTCAGGTTTGAGAAAACGGACCTCGTCCCGCGACAGGGTGATACGGAAAAATCTTTTCCACCCCATGAGCAGGAGGATCCCGTCCATCGCCTTGCGCCCCACGTTGGAACAGAGGGCGATAGGGATATCGGCTGCCTTCAGAGCGGTGAGGAGCTTTTTAGCGCCCGGTTGAGGTCCCCAGCGGGTCAAGGCGTCCTTGTCGTATTCGTCGTAAATGGTATCCACAGTGTTCAGAAAACGTTTTTCTTCTTCTTTATTGGGAGCGTGGTGGATGCCTTCGTTGTAGAGCTCCGCGTAATCGGAGAGATCGAGGAGCGGGGTCGTCCATCCCCACTCCCTGATCTCTTCCTTGACCTTGGCGACGGCTTCTCCGATCTTCCACTGAAAATCGACGAGGGTTCCCTCGAGATCGAAGATGACGCCGGCGTATGGCTCTTGCGGTTGTGTCACTGGTGGCGTTTCCCGTAAACGGTTATCCGGCCTGCGAGATGGCCGTGGTCACTCTCGACATGAGGTCCACCAGGGCCTCTCCGCCCTTCCGCTGTTTGATACCGCTCAGGTCAGATTTCTCCACGTAGAGAATAGCACCGGTTTCACAGAAGCGCGCACACTGTGGATCACCCCCGCAGAGGTCGCATTTGATGACCCGATTGGTGACCCAATCGTACCCCATGGCGCCAAACGGGCAGACGTTCATGCAGGTGCGGCAGCCGATGCAGAGATCGTAGTTGACTTCCAGCGCGCCGGTTTCCGGGTTTCGTGAAATGGCATGGACCGGGCAGGCTGACATGCACGGGGCATCCTCGCACTGCTGGCAGACGACAGGGAGGATTTTCCCCTCCATCTCCCACTTAACGACCCGGATGCGGGCCCGGTAAGGGTTGACAACCCGTTCGTGTTTTACGGAGCAGACTTGTTCACACAGCCGGCAACCGGTGCATTTTTCAGGATCTATGACCAGGATTTTTGACATTTTTGCCTCCGTCCTTTTTTATAGTTTATGGGTGGGTTCGTCCTGCAGGCCGAGTTCCTTGAGCTTCTTCTCGGTGGGCCTGCCGTTTTCGTCCCACTCATGGAGTTTGTAGTATTCCTCGATCATCTTCTTGAATTTTTTTCTGTCGATGGATTTTCCGCGAACGACAGGGAGGCCGCGATCGGTCTTCTCGTCGAAATATCGGTCGGGAAGCCAGTCCATGTCTCGGGTCAGGCCTTCCCGGAGATTGAATAGACGTTCCAGTGTATAGGCGCGCTCGGCGCAGTCCCAGATATCTTTCGAGGTAATTTCAAGCCCGGTGTTCAGGTAGATAAGCCGGGGCCATTCGCTGAAGTTTGGCATGTTGGGCCCCAAAAAAACCGTATGGTACTTGCAGATGCCAAGGCAGTCTACCGCTCCGTAACACATCTCCTGCCAGATGACCTCCCACGGCTTTCCCTCGTAATCCCGGTAATCAGAGGTGAGGGGACCGTCGTAGGGAACGGGATTCCCGAAGATTTTTCTCAAGACCTTTTCCGGGAGGTGATAAAGGTCGATAGCGGGTCGGCTCCGCAGGTGGTCAGCCCCCCTGGAGGCCGTGGCAATGTTCAGGGCCAGGGCTGGCGTGGGACGTTCGTCGGAATGGAGGTTGCTCATTCCTTTGACATGGATGAGATACTTAATGGCATCCTTGCCGATCTTTTCCGCCGCCTTCAGGGGCCCTTCCGCCAGGATG
>CAZPTH010000305.1:0-1970 GCA_964589315.1 uncultured Thermodesulfobacteriota bacterium | reverse complement strand
CAGGGACCGTTTTTCCGCTTCTTCTCTCAGATATTTTGGATCGACAGACATGGTATCCCTCCTTTCGTAGGGGGTTTTATTCCTGGAAAATTCCAATTTCCGTGATCTTCTTCATAATATCCCGATAGGCCTGGATGTTGGCGGGAATCTCCGGGACCTCCATCTCCGCGCCGGAGGGCCGCAGAATCTTGAAGGTGAAATCTTTCCGGCTGGCGCGGATGAGGTCGTTGATATCGCCGAACTCCAGGGCGCCGGTCTTACAGGCCTCCACGCAGGCGGGGATCCGCCCTTCCCGCTGGCGGTCGATGCAGTGGTCGCATTTCGTGTTCACGTTGCGGTCGAGGGCAACCTGGTAGGTCCTTTCGAACTGGATGATGCCGAAGGGGCAGACCATGGCGCAGGCCCCGCAGGCGATGCACTTGTTGTAGTCCACGATGACGGAATCGGTTTCCGCGTCCCGGGTCAGGGCCCCCGTGGGGCAGACCTGCAGGCACGGGGCCGGATCACAGTGCCGGCACCGGTTGGGGAATGTCAAAAGACCCGGACCCACCTCCACGTGAATACGCGGTTTTGAAACCGGATCTTCCGAAATGGCGCCAAACAGGGTCTTGCTCTGTGAGTGCTCGATGGCGCAGGCGACCTCGCAGTGCCGGCACCCGATGCACCTCTCTGGTTTGACCATGACGGTATTCATCGCTTCACCTCCTTTGTTGGACTTGGGGTTTTGGATGGGATGGTGTGTTGGGCTTCTTTTAAACAGCTATGGTTCAAGATACGCTCCAACTCCGTTCAATTAATGGAAATGGCCCCTGCGTGTCGAAGTAAACTGATGCCCATTTCTCCCCTGCAGGCCGGGCCGAAACTAAACACATCCATTTTATATATGCCATAATAAGGATAGAAAGACAATCACATTTTTATAAAATGGCGTTTTGTTTTGTGGATGGTTCTATATCAAAGTAAGATGTTAAAACTACTTGAGGCCCAGGATGCGGAGAAACTCTTTCGACTTGTTTCGGCTGACGGGGAGGGGTTTGTCTGTCCCATGGAGACTGACGTGGAGGTTCCCACCCTCTTTTTTGACCTTGTTAATCTTCGTCAGGTTGACGACATAGCTTCGGTGAATACGGAAGAAGTATTTATGGGGAAGGCGGTCGTAGAGCATCCTCAGAGAAAGTCCGGAAAAGTAGTTGTTAGAGCCTGTATAAACCCGGCTGTAAACGTTGTCCGCCTCGATATAGATGACATCCTTCAGGTCAATAAGCTTGATTTCATTTTTGACCCCGACAGGAATTTTCAACAGCCGCATGGTCTTATCGGAGATGAAGGTCGTGATGTCATACATGAGGGCGCAGCAGAGAGATTCATCCATGCCGGGCGAGAGCAGCGAGATGAGTTTCATGAAGAGATACCGGTACCGATGGTCTTTGGAGAGGATTTTAATGGAAAACGGGATTTGCCTTTTCGAGGTACTGAGGAGTCCGATCATTTTGGAGATCTTCTCGGAAGAGGAGACCTGGTGAAGGTCCATAAGGGATTTGCCGAAAATGTCTGCAGAAGAGAATTCAGAAAATAGAATGAGGACGACCCGGTTGATGTGGTGGATCTTATAGTCGTTATCGAAGATGACAATCCCCGGTTCAAGGGTATTCAGTAAAGATACGAGGTCTTCCATCGGTATTTCATCCTTATAAAAAGCGGGGGTTGATGTCAAGGTGGGGAAGAAAGTTCAAGGTTCAAAGTTCGAGGTTCAAAAACCCGTGAAGTGTAAGGTGTAAGGTGTAAAGCGTGATCCGTAATCTGTGATGAGTGAAATGGATTGAGGCAAAGAGCAAAAGAAAGTTCAAGGTTCAATGTTCAAAGTTCAGGGCAAGCGTGGAGAAGAGAGTAGGTTTATTTTGCAAGCCAGATGACCTGTAAGGGAGGTTCGAGTCTTCTGAATTCAGGGTCACCCGTTACAACAGGGGCAT
>CAZPTH010000304.1:0-1983 GCA_964589315.1 uncultured Thermodesulfobacteriota bacterium | reverse complement strand
TTGATGCACTCGCAAAAAGTCAGAATTAGAAGGCAAAGTAAAAAGCTTCAAGTTCAAGGAGTGCAATTCCTGAGGAATGAGGCGACCTTACAGGTCGCTGCAATGACGAAGGATGCAGCACGACGCAGAAATTGGACTTTTTACGAAGCCGTCACCTTTTAATCTGCGTAATCTACAGATATAATACAGAGGCTATGCGGTGGAAATCGAAAATCATATGGGATATCACAACGTTCAAAAAGTTCCTGGTCATCCTCCTGGGAACCGCCATATCCGGGTGGACGATCAACGCCCTTATTATTCCCCATCAATTCATGAGTGGGGGGGTCTCAGGCGTCTCCCTTCTCGTCTACTACCTGGCGGGTTTTCCCCCCGTGGGTCTCAGTATTCTGCTTTTGAATGTCCCCATCTTCATTCTCGGCTGGCGAGAGGTGTCCCTGAGATTCGTTGTCTTCAGCCTCGTTGGGATGGTGGGGCTTTCCGGATTCGTCTTCCTGTTTACGGGGGCTACCTTCCCGATTCAAGACGATATGCTGGCCGCCATCATGGCCGGGGTCTTCCTCGGCGTGGGAGGGGGACTGGCCTTTCGTGCCGGTGGATCCCAGGGTGGTGTAGATATTATAAGTATTTTCCTGAATCGCCGTTTTTCCATCCGTTACGGGCACACCCTCTTTTCCATCAACATCTTCATCCTCGTGGTGACCGGCCTGGTCATCAGCATCGACCGGGCCCTCTATACCATGATTATGATGTTCGTCTCTTCCAGTGTTCTGGATCGTATCCAGGCAGGATTCAACCAGCGGAAATCGGTCATGATCATCTCAAACGCCGCCCGAACCATCTCGCAGGGGATTCTGCACGACCTGCACCGCGGCGTGACCATTCTCAAGGGAGAAGGGGGCTACACGGGGCAACCCCAGGACGTCATCTATACGGTCACCACCATGCTGGAACTGGGACGCCTCAAGGAACTGGTCTGGACCAAGGACCCCAGTGCCTTCATCATCGTCAATGACACCGTCGAGGTTTTCGGAAAGGGCTTCAGGCTGCAAAAATCGGAAGACTTTTCCAGAAAGGCCCGGAAGGTCGTCGAAAAGGCTGAAATACCCTGAACATGGATCGCGAGGCATTGCCCGATTCGTCGCCATTTTCCTTTACGGGAAAAATCGTCGCTGAACTCCTCCACCAGTCCCTGGGGGAAATCCGGGATATCTATGAGAACGCGGAAACCACCCGGCAGGCCTATATGAAAATCATTGCGGCACACCACGTGGCCTATGCCGACAACATTCGCCACCCTGACCTCTGGATTGCTTATCCCTTCTTTACGGCCCTCATAAAAAAACTCTATCCCCTCCGTGAGACAAGCATCCTCGACTGGGGGGGACTGTATGGTCACGTCACGGTCCTTCTGAGAAAGGCGGGATTCGAAAATGTCCATAACTACCTTCTCCATTACCCCCCGCCGTATGACCTCTTTCGGGAGTCCTTTCAAATCGAAACCCTTCTTGGGAAAGATCCCAACCACATCGATGTGGCATCTGCCTCGTATGATATCGTCATTTCATCCGGCGTCCTGGAACACGTCCGGGAGGACGGTATCGGAGATGACACCCTCATCCTGAAAGATATCCACCGTGTCCTGAAACCCGGTGGGACCCTTTGGATATGGTACCTGCCCTCAAAATATTCCGCCTCAGAGGCCGTGAATCGACTGACCGGCCGGTGGCATCACACCTTCCTCTACACACGGCAAAAAATTACTTCCCTCCTTGAAAAGAACGGGTTTCAAACCCTCTTCCTCGCCCGCCATGGTTTTCTCCCAGGCGCCCTGAAACGCCTCATCTCCCCACCAATTTCCCCTGCTACCCTTTTCAAAATGGACTACACCCTCGCCAACCTGCCCATCTTGCGCGCCATCGCCGCGAATTTCTTCATTATCGCCGGGAAGGTGGGTTCCGAAGGAAGAATCACCCCGCCCCT
>CAZPTH010000303.1:0-1999 GCA_964589315.1 uncultured Thermodesulfobacteriota bacterium | reverse complement strand
ACTGGGCCACGTTGACCCGCCCGTTCCAGGCGGAGCTCATGACCACGGCCCCGGAGGTCAACTGCTGAATCGACTGGGCGCCCGATTCCCACCAGGCATCGATGTTTCCCTTGATCTTGCTCATCTTCTTGAAGGCCCGGTCGATGTCGAGGGGATAAAGTTTATCCTTGTTCACGCCATCAGCGATCAGGGCGAATTCCAGGTTGAACGGGGCGTGATCCTGCAGGGAGCGGGGACCGGGGAAGTTCTTTACATCCCAGAAGTCCGCCCAGCCCTTGGGCGCCTTCTTCAACTGTTTTTTGTTGTAGGTCAGGGCCGTGGTAAAGGCGATGTTCCCGATTCCATACTTGTGAACCGCCGGCTTGACGATGGTGTCCAGCTTGACGATGTTCGTGTCGATGGGCTCCAGGAGGTTCTCCGTGATGGCGGTGTACATGATACGGGATTCGATGTCTACCACATCCCATTCCACGTTTCCACTGGTGACCTGCGCCTTGATCTTGGCCAGATCCGGCCCCGTCGCCTCGACGACCTTGATACCCGTCGCCTTCTCGAAGGGCTCGAAAAAGGCCTTCCGCTGTGACGCCTGGTAGGAGCCCCCATAGGAGCAGATAACGATTTTCTTGTTGGACGCCGCCGTGGCCTTTCTCACGAAGATATGAGGCCCGACCGCGGCCGCCGCGGTGGTGACCGCCGCGCCCTTTAAAAACTCCCTTCTCGTTAACTTTTTCTTACCCATGCTTCCTCCTCCTCTTGTAAAGTTTACTCAGGAAGACCCTCGCAGTAGGTCCTGCAACTCTTCCAATGCGCGCTGAGGGCCAGTTTGTCCCCCACTTCCAGCTTCGTGGCGGGATAAAAATTGGGTTGTTTCACGGTTACCATGACACCTTTGCCAATTTCCACGGAATACTTTGAACTTTCTCCGAAATATATCACCTCCCTTATCACGCCCTCGAAAACGTTATACTCCTCGGAAACCGTTTCCGAGGGGGAAACCACCCGGAACTTTTCCGGGCGAATCGC
Organism: uncultured Thermodesulfobacteriota bacterium; assembly: GCA_964589315.1. GTDB lineage: Bacteria > Desulfobacterota > S145-22 > S145-22 > S145-22 > JAOZMY01. Next base: position 976 of record CAZPTH010000303.1, on the reverse strand, counting down.
AACGGAGACCTGTGGTCCTTCAATCTTCTCCGAGCACTTCAAGGCATGGAAGGATCGTCCTCCCGGCAACTGCGCCAGGATTCTTTCTCCACCGATCTCAAGTATTTCGGCCGTGAAGATATTCGATTCGCCAATGAAATCTGCCACGTAAAGGGTCTTGGGTTCCTCGTAGAGTTCCTCGGGAGAACCAACCTGTTCCAGCTTCCCGTCCCGGAGGACCGCGATCCGGTCCGACATGGTCAGGGCCTCCTCCTGATCATGGGTCACATAGATGGTGGTGAACCCCAGTTTTTCCTGGATATGCTTGATCTCAATCTGCATGTGCTGCCGCAGTTTCTTGTCCAGCGCCCCGAGAGGTTCGTCCATCAGGATGAGCCCCGGTTCAAAGGAAAGGGCCCTCGCCAGGGCAATTCTCTGCTGCTGGCCGCCGGAGAGCTGCGACGGATACCGATCCCCATGCTGGGGAAGCTCGACCATGTGAAGGGCCTGAGTGACCCGCTTTTCGATCTCTTCCTTTGACACCTTGTGCATCTTCAAGGGAAAGGCGATATTGTCGTATACAGTCATGTGGGGAAACAGGGCATAATTCTGAAAGACCATGCCGATATTCCGCTTGTGGGGAGGGATAAAGGTCACATCCTGTCCGTTGAGTAATATCTCGCCCGAGGTAGGGAGAGTTAACCCGGCAATCATGGAGAGGGTGGTCGTCTTGCCTGACCCGCTTGCCCCCAGGAAGGTCATGAATTCACCTTCCTTGATATCCAGGGTTAAATGATCCACAGCGATAACGCTGGGATAGGCCTTCACCAAGTCAGTCAGTACGACGGATCCTGACATCTCGCTCCTTTACGCCTTCTCAGATTTTTAGAATTTACAAGTGGAAAAGAATACTGTTTTTTTCTGTCCGTTTCTACCCACATTAACTTTACTTTCTAACAAGTATCCAGCATAATTGTCAATATGCTTCACCTTATTG
>CAZPTH010000302.1:0-2003 GCA_964589315.1 uncultured Thermodesulfobacteriota bacterium | reverse complement strand
AAGCTCCCCATGACCCTCGAGGCCATCGCCCTGCATTTCATCGACAACCTGGACGCCAAGCTCATGGGGGTTTACAGCCATATCCGGAAACACGCCTCCGAAGACTCAGACTGGTCCCCCTACCATCGCATCTACGGCCAGATGTTCTACGGCGCAGAGATACCCGAACTGGATAACGAAGAAATTTAGACCTCTTTCATGCTCTTCCTCAGAAAACTTCCCTTTTACCTCCGATCCAAGTTCGCCTTTCACGGGCTTTTTACCTTTTTTCTGCTGTTTCTCCTCCTTGCCATCGGGACAGTGGGGTATCGCGTCATCGAGGGTTGGACATGGACCAACAGCCTCTACATGACCATTATCACCATTACGACGGTGGGGTATGGAGAGATCGCCCCCCTGGGCACCGTGGGGAAATACTTCACCATGGGACTCATCCTCTACAGTGTCATTATGGTGGCCTATATCGTCGGGAATTTTACCAAGCTCCTGGTGGAATCTGAAATATTCTTCTTTTTTGGGAGGAAAAAATTGGAGAAACACATCAAAAATCTGAAAGATCACACAATCATCTGCGGGTACGGGAGGATCGGACGATTCATCTGTCTCGAACTGGCCCAGTCCGACAAACCCTTCGTCATTATCGAAAATGATCCAGAGGCCATCGAGGAAATAGAAAAACACTCCCTCCTCTATGTCATGGGAGATGCCACCCATGATGACACCCTCATCCAGGCCGGGATCCGGAGGGCGAAGGCCCTGGTCACGGTGGTGGAAACCGATGCCGACAACCTCTTCATCACCCTGACCGCCCGGGGATTGAATCCCAACCTCTTCATCCTCGCCCGGGCGAGTGACGACCCCACGGAAAAGAAACTCCTCCTTGCGGGAGCCACGCGGGTGGTCTCCCCTTACAAGATGGGGGCGCAACGCATGGTCAATCTTATCCTCCGGCCCACCGTGGTCGATTTTGCCGAAACCGTTTTCCAGAAAAGGGGATTGAATCTCCAGATCGAGGAATTCACCCTGACCCCAAAATCGGAGCTGGCTGGTACCATTTTGAAGGATTCCCGGATACGTGAGCGGTTCGGCATCATCATCGTCGCTATCAAGCGTCCTTCCCAGGATATGATTTTCAACCCCTCCCCGGAGGAATCCCTGAACCCAGGAGATACCATCGTCGCCCTGGGAGAACCGGAAGGACTGGAAAAAATAAGAAAAATAACGAAATAACAAACACTTCAAGGAGAAATACCATGAACCAGGGACCCTTCATCAACGCGCCGTTTGACATTCTCTATGAGAAACTCGACCTCCTCTGCGCGATGAAACTCATGCCGGAAATCTATTTCGACGCAAACATTCTGGACACCTACAAAGACGCGGATTACAGGACCGTCGCGGACCGTTTAGAGAAAAGCGGCCTTGCCTGTACCTTCCACGCGCCCTTTGAAGACCTTCGCCCCGCGTCCTTTGACAACAAGATACGAAAGGTCAGCATGGACCGGCTCCTTTCCGCCTGCCGCATCGCTGAGATTTTCCACCCCTTGACCATTGTATGCCACCCCGAGTTCATGAAGTGGATCTATTTTGAAAAAGAGGAGGCATGGCTCAAACTGTCCATCGAAAGCTGGGGCGAGGTCTGTGAAACGGCGAAACAGTATGGCACCCGGGTCCTGCTGGAAAACGTGTTCGACGAAACCCCGGAAATGCTTCTCCGCCTCGTCGAAGGTATCGGCCCGGAAAATACCGGTATCTGTCTCGATATCGGACATCTCACCATCTTTACAAAATGCCCGCTCAGCGAGTGGCTCGAAACGCTTGGCCCCTACATCAAGGAGCTGCATCTCCACGACAATCACGGGGTTTTTGATGAACATCTCGTGATGGGGCGCGGCAGCATTGATTTTGACCCGCTATTTCAGTATATCAAGGATCATGGGGCCAAACCGATTTACACCCTCGAACAGCACAGGGAGGAAGACATCGAACCCAATATACGCGCG
>CAZPTH010000301.1:0-2005 GCA_964589315.1 uncultured Thermodesulfobacteriota bacterium | reverse complement strand
GGGATATGTCTACATGGGACTTGCCCTCCTGGTGGCGGTGCTGTTGATAACATTTTTTCTCGACAACTCCAGGTTAGGTTATTTTCTTATCGCCTTCCGGGAAAACGAGGACGCGGCGCGCGCCCTCGGGGTCAGGACGGGACGGGTGCGTCTTGTTGCCATGGCCATCAGCTCGGCACTTTCCGCCCTGATCGGGGCCTTTTACGCCCAGTATCTTCTCTACATCGATCCGAGCAGTGTCGTGCGGATTCAGATCGCGGTCCAGGTGGCCCTCTTTGCCATTGTGGGCGGGGTCGGAACCGTGTTCGGTCCCTTTATTGGCGCCCTCATCTTCATCCCCATCACGATCTTCCTCAGGGCCAGACTGGGAACGTCCCTGCCGGGATTGCACATGGTGATTTACGGGGGGATCCTCATCCTGGTTCTGTTTTACATGCCCAAAGGGATCTATGGAATGCTTCGTGAACGTTATTTCCCTTCATCCAGGATCTTTAAATGACTGGAACGGGACACGTATATGCTTGAGGTCCAAAACATCAGTAAGTGGTTTGGAGGTAACCCGGTTCTCAAGGACATCTCCTTCGAGATTAAAAAGGGGGAGATCGTCGGTCTCATCGGGCCGAACGGGGCGGGGAAGACGACGCTTTTCAACGTCATCAGCGGGTTTTACCGCTCGAAAACGGGAAAGGTTATTTTTAAAGGGGAGGATATTTCTCGCCTCAAGCCAGAGGATATCTGCCGTCGTGGTCTTTGCCGGACCTTTCAGATTACAAAACCCTTCAGCAACCTGACGGTTTTTAAGAACGTGGTCATTAGCGCGTTGAGCCACACAAGGGGAATTCGGCAGGCGGAGGAAAGGGCTATTGAAGTCCTTGATCTGGTGGAGATGTCAGAGAAAAGGGACCTGCTCGGACGAAGCCTTACCATAGCTGACCGGAAGCGGCTGGAAATCGCCCGTGCCCTGGCCACGTCTCCAGAGCTGCTGCTCCTGGACGAGGTCATGGCCGGTCTCAACCCCAATGAACTGAAAGAGATTATCAGCCTTGTTAAACGACTGGCAGAATCCGGGATTACCCTTTTTGTGATCGAACATATTATGACAGTGATCATGGGGATTTCCGGAAGGATTTTTGCCCTGGATCACGGGGAACTGATCTGCACGGGGTCACCCCAGGAGGTAGCCAATGACCCCGTGGTTCTCAAGGCATATCTTGGAGAGGATTATGTCGCTTCTCAAGATTGAAAATCTCCGGGTTTCTTATGGAGATGTCCAGGTTCTGCATGACGTCACCCTTGAGGTGAAGAAGGGAGAGGTCGTCACCCTTGTGGGGGCAAACGCGGCGGGGAAAAGTACGCTGCTACGAGCCCTCTCCGGGCTGTTGAAAAGGGTTTCCGGTTCAATTCGTTTCAATGATGAGGAACTCCTGGGACAGCCGGCCCATGAGATTGCCGCGAAAGGGCTGGTTCATGTCCCGGAAGGCCGGAGGATCTTTCCCCTGCTGACCGTCCAGGAGAATCTGGAGGTTGGGGCCTACACACGGCGTGCCAAGGGAAACCTGAAGGAAAAGTTGAATGAGATCCTTGCGGTATTTCCCGCCCTGGCCGAGCATAAGGGACAGGCGGCCGGCTCTTTAAGCGGTGGGGAGCAGCAGATGCTCGCCATAGCCCGGGGGCTTATGGCGGACCCGGTTCTCCTGATGATTGACGAGCCGTCTCTGGGCCTTGCTCCCCTTCTCGTGGCGAAAACCTTCCATGTTCTCGAAGAGATTAAGACGAAAGGCGTCACGATTCTCCTGGTTGAGCAAAACGTGGTCAGGGCCCTCGAGCTTTCCGACCGGGCCTATGTTCTCGAAAACGGGCATATTACCATGCAGGGGTCGGGACCTGATCTCCTCAAGGATTCCTACCTGAAAAAGGCCTACATGGGGCTTTGACCCTTCCTGCCTTTCACCGCTTCCTCTATGAATTTCATGACGGTTTAATTGACAAACCGGGGGGACTTTGT
>CAZPTH010000300.1:0-2053 GCA_964589315.1 uncultured Thermodesulfobacteriota bacterium | reverse complement strand
TCGGCTGTCATAAGGGACGAGGTCCCAGCTTCCTGCGACCCGTTGAGCGGGGATAATAAGCTTGTCTTCGCCCCCGGCCTCATGGCGGGAACGGCCTTCCCCAATAATGGACGGCTCTCGGTGGGGGCCAAGAGCCCCCTGACGGGAACGATTAAGGAAAGCAACATGGGAGGAAGCGCCGGACAGAATCTTGCCAGGCTGGGAATTAAGGCGCTGATTGTGGAAGGCGTGTCGGACACCCCGGTTTATTTAACCCTTTCAAAAAAAGGAATTGAAATCCTCCCCGCGGGGGAGCTTGCGGGGAAGGGCAACCTCGATACGATTGAATTCCTTCGGGGAAAGTATGGCGATAAGATTTCAATCCTATCCATCGGGCAGGCGGGGGAGAAACAGTTGCTGGCCTCGGCCATTTCCGGAACGACGCCCGATTTCTTTCCAAGAATGGCGGCCCGGGGCGGCCTGGGTGCCGTCATGGGCTCCAAGAAGCTGAAGGCGATCGTAATCGATGGTTCCGATGGGGATGGTTTGGAGATCGCGGACCCGGAAGGGTTGAAGGCCGCGTCCAAGGCCCTGTCGAAGGGGATCATGCAACATCCGCTCATTCCCGCCTTTGAGGCCCTTGGGACGGCCTTCTTGGTCAACATGATCAACGAGCTGGGGGCCCTGCCCACAAAAAACTTTTCCAAAGGGAGATTCGAGAACGCGGCGAAGATTTCAGGGGAGCACATGGCGGAGGTCCTTTCTAAAAGGCCGAACGCCAAGACGAAGCACCGGTGCATGGCCGGGTGTCTCCTGAGTTGTTCCAACGTTTACACCAACGACGAGGGAGAGGTGATTACGTCAGGCCTGGAATACGAGACCCTTGGCCTCGTGGGATCGAACTGTATGATTGCCGATCTCGATATCATCGCGGAGATTGACCGTACCTGTGACGACTATGGTGTGGATACAATGGATGTGGGGGACGCGTTGGCCGTCGCCATGGAGGCCGGGCAACTCCCGTGGGGCGATGGCGAAAAGGCCCTCCAGTGGGTCAGGGAAATCGGCACGGGAGGGGAAAAGGGGAAAATGATCGGTAACGGCTGCCGTTTTACCGGGGAGAAGCTGGGTCTCAAAAGGATCCCGGTCGTGAAGGGACAGGCCATCTCGTCCTATGACCCAAGGGTGCTGAAGGGAACAGGTGTCACCTATGCCTCTTCCGCCATGGGGGCGGATCATACCTGTGGGAACGCCCTGCCAAGCCCGGCCAACCCCGATTACAATCCGGGCGCGTCGACAGGCCAGGGGCCGGTTTCAAAGTTTCTCCAGGCCTTTTTCGCGGCCATCGATTCCCTCGGCATGTGTCTTTTCGCCTCGCTTCCCATGCTCGATATGCCGGACCTGCAGCAACACCTGATTGCCGCTGTGTCCGCGAAAACGGGGGAAGAATTGGGTGAGAATTACCTGATGGAGCTGGGTGAAAAGGTGATGAAGATTGAAAGACAGTTCAATGAGGCGGCCGGATTTTCTAAGGAAGATGATCGGCTGCCCGATTTCTTCTACAACGAAAAGATCGACACGACCGGGGGTGTCTTTGACGTGCCCCAGGAGGAGATCGACGCGGTTAACGCATAGGGTGATGACCCCTTGAAAAAAGGGGGGAAGGTCATGGCAATCTTTTACCCGATAAGGAGGAAGGTATGGGAAAAAGTAACGGTTTCAAAGGGCTAATAAGGGTTTTGGTATGTATGACGTTTATTCTTTTCGCGATAGGTATGTCCACTCCCGCGAACGCAGGAAAGGTCTATCGTCTCAAGATTCAGTCCGCCTATCCCCGAGGGGATATCTCCATGGGATTATTAAAGCATTTTGCCGATTACGCCAAGAAAAAGAGCAAGGGGCGGTTGCTGATATCGGTTTTCGCGGATCCTGAGCTGGTGCCGGGGGAGCAGTTGTTCGAGGCGACCCAGCGTGGAACGGTAGATATGCTCCACGCCGTCCCGGCCATGTGGGCGGGGATAATTCCCGTGGGGGAAGTGGAGTTTGGGCTGCCTTACGCCTACCGCGTCCCGGG
>CAZPTH010000299.1:0-2087 GCA_964589315.1 uncultured Thermodesulfobacteriota bacterium | reverse complement strand
CTTCCGTGACCCGTATGTCCGGCTCGACCTTGGAGATGACCGCCTTGGCCCGCTTCGCGTCTCCAAAGAGGGTGGCTTCCCGTTTCATGAAATTCACGGAAGCGGACTGGAACCCCGCTTCCTGCAGGGATCGTTCGATTTTTGCCGCGCAGTTGGCGCAGTCCAGCCCCTCGAGACGCAGCCTGACCGGTTCAGTCACGGGTCTGTCCCTCTTCCATGTGTTCCAGGGCAACCGTCAGCAGGTTCGAGATGTGCTGATCCCGCAGCCGATAGAAGACGTTCTTGCCCTCCTTGCGAAAGGAGATGATCTTGCGGTCCTTGAGAATCCGCAACTGGTGCGAAATGGCGGACGCGGAAAGCCCGGAGATATTGGCCAGGTCGCAGGTGCAGAGCTCCCCGGCGGAGAGGGCGTAGAGGATGCCCAGCCGGGTTGGGTTCCCCAGCGCGTCGAAAAAGTCTGAAATCTCCAGGACGGTTTCTCTTTCCGGCACCCGCTTTCGGCCCGCCTCGATCCTGTCCTGGTGTTCCTCGTATTCCCCGCAAATCTCTATCATTTCGTTACCTCTTCATTTGAGCAATTATTCAATTATAATTTAATATAACGCTTCGGGGAAGGGATGTCAAACCCGTTTTCCCGCAGTGCCGGCACTTGAGCGGCGTGTGACACAAGGATCTTGGCGCGGCAGCCTTCTCTTTTCGTTTTTCTCAAGGCAACGGTTGTGGAAAGCGGCGCGGCTTTACTGCGTGAGGCTACACAGACAGGCGCGGCAGATGGATTTCTAACGAGGCCGTAAAAGGGTCAATGCATATGGGCTGACAGCCTAAGCTAACCCAGCAGGAGTTTTTCCGCCACCCCGAGGATGACCTGGGTCGCTTTGACAAGGTCCTCAACCTTGATGAACTCGTTAAAAGCGTGGGCCTGAGAAATATCTCCGGGGCCGAAGGTGACGGCGGGAATTCCGGCGTCGTTGATGAAATTTCGCACATCGGTAGAGTAGGGGGTTCCCCAGATTTCCGCCGGCTGGCCAGTGACAGCCTCGATTTCCCGTCCAAGAAGCTCCACCTGGGGCAGGTCGGGGGAGACTTCGGCCGACTCGTAGAGGCGGGTGCGTTCAAGCTGGTAAGAGAAATCGGGATCATCGGTTGCGAGGCCTTCAAGGATCTCATTGATTTCTCTCTCGACCGTTTCAGCGTCCTCGCCGGGATTCATCCGTCGATCAAGGATGAGTGAGAGGGATTCCGGAACGACATTTTCCTTGGTCCCGGCCCTCAGGACAGTCATGGTGCATTTTGCCGGGCCGCAGAGGGGATGGACCCGCCTTCGAATTTCCCCGTCGTAGGATTTTATGGCGCGCCCAAGCGCGAGAAACTTGTCGATGGGATTGATCCCCAGTTCGGAGATGGAACAGTGAGCCGGTTTTCCCGCGAGGGTGATCCTGAACCAGGCAAGGCCCTTTTCCGCCACGCCCAGCTTGAACCCCGTCGGCTCCAGGACGATCCCGAACCCGTCGGTGTAGTTGGACGTTTCCAAAAGCGTTTTCGTCCCCGGTTCCCCCGTTTCCTCCCCCACCGCGAAGGTTAAAACCAGATCTCCCTTCAGCTCCCGACCGGATTCAAGGAGCACGCGGGCGACCTCCAGGGCCACGCCAATGCCGCCCTTCATATCGCAGCTCCCCCGACCATAGATGCGGTTGTCTTTAAGCGATCCAGAGAAAGGGGCGACATCCCACTTTGACGGGTCCCCTTCCGGGACGACATCCATGTGGCCGTTTAGAAACAGCGGGGGGCGTTCGCCTTTACCGGGAAGGACGGCCAGGATCTGGGGACGTTCAGGAAAGGGTCGTTCGATGCGTTTCACCTGGAGGCCCTCATGGTCGAGGAGGTTGAATAGGTGTTCTGCCACCTTTTTCTCGTCGCCGGGGGGATTGACGGAGGGGATACGGACAAGGTCCTGGACCGTCGTGGTGAGGCGGACGGGTTCAATCAGGGATGAAAGATTGTCAGCCATTTTCTGTCTCCTTTAAGCGGTATGGGGGCACGTTTATCATGGATAATCGTCCCGCTGAAAATATGGAAAGGGGACAGGC
>CAZPTH010000298.1:0-2096 GCA_964589315.1 uncultured Thermodesulfobacteriota bacterium | reverse complement strand
CATCACCATAACGGAAAGCACCCGGTCACGCAAGCCCGACAAAGGCCTGTATATTGCCCGTAATCCTTACAATCACAACATACCCATGCAAAATGGTGAAAGATATGGTATAAAGAAAAATAAGTCAGTAAGGACTCATCACCCCTTGAAACGCAACTGCAGAAAACTTATAAGACACAAAGACCAAATAAAAGAATCTTAAAGAACTGGATAACAATGACAAGCAGCAAAGAAAAAACAGGGGACAAAAGGGATAAGTCAAAAAAGGTCCCCAAGTCAAATAAAAAGAAAAAAACGACAGATGCGAAAAAGCTGGATCAGGATCTCCTCCTTCCTGCCTTGAAACCCCAGGGAGGCAGGGCCCCCGTCGTCTATGATCCCCTGAAGCGCTACCTCCGGGAGATCAGTCAATACCCCCTCCTGACACCCGATGAGGAAAAGGAGCTTACGTGGCGCTACTACAGGGAGAAAGATCCCGACGCAGCCCTGAAACTGGTTGTCTCCAACCTCCGTCTCGTGGTGAAGATCGCCCTTGAATATCACAAAATGCTCTATTTCAACCTCCTGGACCTCATCCAGGAGGGGAACGTGGGACTCATGCAGGCGGTCAAGAAATTTGACCCCAAGCGGGGTATCCGCCTCATGTCCTACGCCCAGTTCTGGATCCGGGCCTACATCCTGAAATACATCATCAACAACTATAAGCTCGTCAAGGTCGGGACCACGCAAAACCAGAGAAAACTCTTTTTCAATCTGAAAAAGGCAAAGGAATCCCTTGAAAAGCTGGGCTTCGATCCGCAGCCCAAACTCCTGGCGGAATCCCTCAACGTCAAGGAGAGCGAGATCATCGAGATGGACCGGCGGCTTTCTTCCAGCGAGATCTCCCTGGACACGCCCATCGACGAGGACCAGAAGACCCTCTACAGCGTCTTTCCCTCCCAGGACGAGAGCGTGGAGACCTCCATCGCCCGGGAAGAGTTGAAGGAATTCATGAAGGAAAAGGCCGCGGCCTTCGAGAAGACCCTATCGGATAAGGAGCGAATGATCTGGAACGACCGGATCATGGCGGAAAACCCCGCCTCTCTCCAGTCCATCGGCGACCGCATCGGGGTGACAAAGGAACGCGTCCGGCAGATCGAGAAAAAGATCTACCAGAAGTTCCGCGCCTTTATCCAGGACGAGATCCCCACCCTGGATACCGTTATCTGACCCGGTCAATGCCAGCGGGGAGGAATAACCTCGATACTCCCGTCATCCGCCACGAACAGGTTGATGAGAAAGCTGATAATCGCCAGGAAGATGGCCCCCACGAGGGCGGACCAGAAGTCCGCGACAAAAAATCCCCGCACCACCTTCGCGGCAATCATGATCATAAATCCGTTAATGACAAACGTAAAGAGCCCCATGGTCAGGATATTCAGGGGCAGGGTCAGGATCAGGACTATGGGACGCACGAAGGCATTCAAAACCCCGACCACCATGGCCGCAAAGAAAAGTGAAAGAACGCCATGGATTTCAATCCCCTTCACGATCCAGGCGGTTACGGCCAGGGCGAGGGCGTTCACGAGCCAACGGAAAATAAAACCCTTGACCTTCGGGCCCTCGTGTTTCAGATAGAACTTGTCGAAATCATCCATTTCGCGTTCTCCTAACTGTAGGGAATGTGAGGCCTTAAGCGCTCGAGGATCTGCGCCTTGGGGAGGGCCCCGACGATCTGGTCCACCAGCTGCCCATTCTTGAAGACCAGGAGGGTGGGAATACTCATGATCTGGAATTTGGACGCCACCATGGGGTTTTCGTCCACGTTGAGTTTTCCGACCTTCAGCGCCCCGGCCATCTCCTTCGCGATCTCATCGACGATGGGCGAAACCATTCGGCACGGGCCGCACCACGGCGCCCAGCAATCGAGAAGGACGGGCAAGGGGCTCTGAAGGACCTCCACGTTAAAATTGGTGTCCGTAACCTTTACGGGCACGCCCCCAGAGAAGTCATTCAAGTCGAGGGGGGCTTTGCATCTTCCGCACCTCGCCCGAAGATTTATCTTGTCAGCCGGGATCCGGTTCATGGTCCCGCAGTTTTTGCACTTCACGAGGATA
>CAZPTH010000297.1:0-2099 GCA_964589315.1 uncultured Thermodesulfobacteriota bacterium | reverse complement strand
CGAGGAATGATTATTACCGGTTTGAGTTTTCATCCGAGGCCTTTTGTTTTCTTCATGTTTTCCACATTCGATTAAGGCTTCTTACAAGGCGTCTGATAGCCTCAACATCAAGCCGGTCTCTCCGTCCGAAGGAGTAGAGGACCCTGGCCTGGGCAAAGTCCTTTTCTTTGTTCCATTCGTTGGGGGCCAGTTGAACGTATGCGAAACGGATCCGTCCCTGTTTGAGCGCTTGATAGTTCTGACATACATGCCTAACCATATAGAGGCTAAAAGATCTTGCAAAAATGTATGTAAAAAAACGATGAAAAGGACTTTTAAATGCCTAAATCTCGCTATTATGCATATATCTGATGATGCCGTGAACTTGATGCGGTCAATTCCCTAAAGAACATGCAAATGGGGTTTCTTTACAAAACATCTTATGGAACCTCTAAAAAATGGGGGAACTCCTGACGAAGAGGGGTTGACATTTTGTCCATTTCATATAAGATTATTGAAATTTTTTGAGACTGGGGAGCTAAATACAGGGGAAAGAAGGGCTGGGATCATAAAAGGTTACCATCTTCACCATTATTTCCTGTTGGGCCTTGTTGTATACCTGTTATTTTTTGGAATGTTATCATTGGATTGTTTCGCGGGGGAGATCCCCCCAAAGGCCACGTCTGATCAGGCGAAGACCAAGCCAGCCGAGACAAAGGATAAGAACAAGATTTTTTTCATGGGTATGGGGTCCCTGCGCCTCAACTGGACCCATACCAAGGGGAATGATATCCGGTTTCGCTACAGTGACATGGGGCTGCCCACAGGGTTTGAAACAAGAGAAAAGGCCTCGTTCGTGGCCAATGGTACCTTCTGGGATGATTACACGCTGGACAGCTACCTCGACTACGACCCTGAAAGCCACGATACCGATCCTGACCTTCTGTTCCTCGTTCACATCACCAAAGAGCAATCCTATTTGTGGGCCGGCGATTATGAGGACGGGGTTTTCAAACAAACCATTTTCCCCCGGTATGATCACCCGTTTCGTGGGGGGATCGTGGGGGCGGACACGGAGCATTTTGGCTTTGAGGTGCTTGGGGGCAAGGCGCGTGGCGAAGCCATGACAGAGGAGTTTCCCGCCGACGCGGGCGCTGGTCCGTATTATCTCACCATGTCTCCGGTGATCCGCGGCAGTGAGTCGGTCTATGTGATTGTGAGAAACCAGACAAGCCCAAGCCTGATTATCAAGCAGTATGCCCTTTCAAGGAACCACGATTACTACATCGATTACGATCGAGGCGAAATCATCCTGAATACGCCTTTGAACCCCGACGATGGGCGTGGAAACCCGGTATTCCTTCGGGTCAGCTACCAGTATGAATCGATCGAAGGCCATTTCACCCGAAACCTGTTTGGGATTCGGTCGTATGTGCGGCCTGTCAAGCCGCTGACCCTCGAATTCACCTATATCGCGGATGCGGATGGGGATTTGAGCCTGAATGAGGGGATCGACCACCGGCGGGGGATCGCGAGCTTTGGCGCGCATGTGGATACCGAGCGCGTCAAACTGTATGGGGAATACGCGCACAACGATGAACCGGATGCCGAGAGTGAAGGTGGCTTTTTTGGCGGGGGGCACGTGAAGATTTCTGACCGGGTTCACATGGCGTTCGATGCCTGGTCCGTGGACACGGAATTCCCCACTTTTGCCAATGACCAGTTGGCGTTTGGGTTCGACCCGGGAGAGGTTTTACCGGATTTCAGGGAACGAAGTATTTACCTTTCTCCCTTCCAGTTTGCCAGGGACCTGGGGGGGGAGCTCTATCCGCTTCTTACCACACGGATTTCCACCAGCGAGCGAGAGGGGAATGCCTTTATCGAGCGGGAGGGGGACAAGACCCGGTTGAGCGGCGGATACGGGTTTCGGAAAGGGATTGAAGACGACATCACCTCTCACCTGGCGTATTTCTCAGTCTTTCATGATGGAGATCGGACCAAATACTGGGGGGAAGCGGAATACGATAAAAGTTCTGATTCGACGAAAAAGATTCGTGATGACAACATGGAGAAGGTGCTTGCAGGGATCCGACACCGGGCGCTTTCGACGCGCCGGGGAG
>CAZPTH010000296.1:0-2138 GCA_964589315.1 uncultured Thermodesulfobacteriota bacterium | reverse complement strand
AGGTGGTGGAACCCGAACCCACGATGGGCGGGGAAGACATGGCCTTCTTCCTGGAGAAGGCGAAGGGATGTTTTTATTTCCTCGGCGTGGGACGGGAAGGAGGTGCCCCCCTTCACAACTCAAAGTTCGACTTCAATGAACAGGTCATGCTGACCGGGGTGGAGCTGTACTGCCGGATCGCCTTTCGATTATTGGGTTCGTAAGAAACAAAGGGAACAGGCCCTAAGGCCTAAAATTCAAGCTCCCCCGCCTCGACATATCTTCCCCCGACAAGTTCTGCAAACGCCCTGGCAAAGGCATCCGCTCTGGGCTCGGGGTTTATCACGGTAACGTCTCGGGTAAAACGGTGAATGAACGAGAGGGATTTTTTCACCTCCGGGCCCTCGAGGGGTTCGGTGGATCGCCCGTCCGTGATGAAGAAACAATCGACAGCGGGATACCTGTCCCGCCACTGGCGAAGAACCCTTTCAACCGTCCTGATACCTTGCCTTAAAGGCGTCGCGCCCCCTTCCTCGATGGTTGACAGGCGATGCAGGAGGAAGTGAACACTGGTGGTGGGCGGTGCAAGGACCCTTGCCTCCATTCCCTGGATGACAATAAGCATCATGGGATCCCGGCGGACATAGGTTGCCTCCAGGGTCTTGTTCATCCACCGGCGCATCACCTCCAGGGTCGCCGCCATGGAGTCACTCACGTCGAGGACAAAGACCTGGAGACAGGTCTGCGGGATCCGAAACCCCGGTGTTTTCAGGTCTGCGGGTTCGGGGCGTCTCCGCCGCCACCTCCAGGCGTGGTAAAGGGTAGCAATGGGATCGATCTTATGACCCTTTTGCCAGGGACGCGAGGTATGTCTCCGCCCAGAGGCAGCCGAGGTCTCTTTCCGAAAACGGGAGCGCCCCTTCGAGCGTACCGGGGGCAACTTCACAGACAAGTGGGGGGAAGACTCCGGATGACGTATGACCCCATGGGAGTCAGTTTTTCGCCGGGGAACCTCTGCCGGGTGTTCCCCTTCCCCGAAATCAGACTCGATCAGCTTTTTCTGGGTTTCGAGACTTTTTTTTTACGGTAGAAGGGGGTGGGAAACCAGCCGTTCTTCTTTTTCGTCTCCGAACCACCCCGGCCCCTAAGGGCCTTCTCCTCAACCATCTCCCACGTGACAGGCCTCTGCATCTCCTGCCCCGGCAACCGGTGCTGAAGGGCCATGGGCATAACCGACTGGACATCCTCCCACGTGGCGGTCTCCCGCCCTTCCCACGCCGCCCGGGCCTGGGCCGCCCGCAAAACCGTCAGCTCCGCCCGATGGGTGGAAACGTCCAGGCGCAGGATGGTCTTGATGGTTGCCCGCACCAGGTCATCCGGGACCTGGACAGTATTCAGTCTCTCCCTTGCACGGCGAAGTTTCTCCGAAATTTCCAGCTGCAAAGGGGCGTACTCCCGGAGAAACCCCTCGGGGTCTGCCTCAAAGGCCTGGGCGCGCCTGTAAACCTCCGCCCGTCCCTCCACGGAGGAGAGGGCACTGACATGGACCGCCAGACCGAAGCGATCCAGGAGCTGAGGACGAAGCCATCCCTCTTCCGGGTTCATACTCCCAACAAGGATGAACCTTGCCTGGCAAAGGGTGGAAATTCCCTCACGCTCCAGTTTGTAACGACCTGTCGCCGCGGCGTCCAGAATGACATCCATCAGGTGGTCGGAAAGGAGATTAACCTCGTCGATATAAAGGACATGCCCGTTGGCCCGTGAGAGGATGCCGGGTTGTACCGCCACCTTTCCCGTTGCCAGGGCCTTCTCCGCGTCCACGGTGCCCAGGACCATCTCCTCACCGCTGCCAAGGGGAAGATCCACGACCTGAATCTCCGGAAGAAGCGTTGAAAGGCTGCGGACCAGCGTGGTTTTTCCCGTCCCCTTCTCTCCCAGAAGCAGAACGCCATGAATGGTGGGATTAATCAGGGTAAGGAGCAAGGCCTCCTTCGCCTCTTCCTGGCCAACAATCGCGGCAAAGGGGTAAAGGATTTCCCTGCCCGCTGGTGCTGGCGCTCCTTCGTGTGAAATATCCCTCAGACTATGTGGATTATTTTCCATGCCCTTTCTGCAGGTTTGCACCCCTTCCTTCTCCTGATCGTCTTAACCCCGTTTCA
>CAZPTH010000295.1:0-2141 GCA_964589315.1 uncultured Thermodesulfobacteriota bacterium | reverse complement strand
TCACGCCGCCTTTCCGTTTGCGCGGCTTTTCAGTTGGGCGGAGCGGAGGGTGTGGCGTTTTTGGGCGGAGAGGATGATTTTGCGCAGGCGGATCGATTTCGGCGTGACCTCCACCAGCTCGTCCTCCCGGATGAAGCCGATGGCCTGCTCCAGCGTCAGCGGGGTGACCTTGGAGAGGATGATGTTGGCGTCGCGCCCGGCGGCCCGCATGTTGCTCAACTTCTTTTCCTTGCAGGGATTCACGTCGATGTCCTTCCCCCGGTTGTGTTCCCCGACGATCATCCCCTCGTAAACGGGTTCGCCCGGTCTGACGAAGAGCCGGCCCCTCGGTTCCAGGTTGAACAGGGCGTAGGGCACGGCGTGTCCGCTCCGGTCCGCCACGATGGAGCCGGTGAAACGGCTGGGATAGTCTCCCTGGAACTCCCCGTAGCCATCAAAAAGGGTGTGCAGGATCCCGGTGCCCCGCGTGTCGGTGAGGAACTCGTCCCGGTACCCGATGAGCCCCCGGGCGGGAATGGAGAACTCGAGCCGGATCCGACCCGTCCCGTTGTTGATGAGGTTGGTCATCTTGCCTTTTCTCAGGCTGAGCTTTTCCGTGATGACCCCGAGGAAGCGTTCCTCGCAGTCGATCATGACCTGTTCCATCGGCTCCATCTTTTTCCCGTTTTTGTACTTGAAGATGACCTCGGGACGCCCCACGCAGAACTCGAATCCCTCCCGGCGCATGGTCTCGATGAGGATGGCCAGCTGGAACTCCCCGCGGCCCTTGACGATGAAGGTGTCCTGCCTGTCCGTGGTTTCCACCTGGATGGAGACGTTCCGGAGGGTTTCCTTCATCAGGCGGTCGTAGATCCGGCCCGACTGGACGTATTGCCCCTCTTTCCCACTCAAGGGGGAATCGTTCACGGTGAAGGTCATGGAAACGGTGGGTTCCTCCACGCGGATGCGGGGCAGGGCGTGAGGGGCCTCCTGGTTGCAGATGGTGTCGCCGATCTTCACGTCCTCGATGCCGGACAGCACCACGATGTCTCCCGGCTGGACCTCTTCCACCTCTTTCAGTTTCATCCCCCGGTAAACCTGGAGGCTGGTGACCTTGAGGGGGGTGACCTTGCCCTTTTCCCCGATACACACGAGGGCGTCTTTCGCGCACGCCGACCCGTTGAAGATCTTGCCCACGGCCAGGCGGCCCAGGTAGTCCGAATACCCCAGGTCCGAAACGAGCATCTGGAACGGCGCCCCGGGCGTGTAGGCGGGACCGGGAATCTCCGTTAAGATGGTTTCCATCAGCGGGTTGAGGTTTTTGCCGGACGCTTCGAGGGATGTCATGGCAACCCCGTCGCGTCCCACGGCGTAGAGAAGGGGGAATTCCAACTGCTCGTCCGTGGCGTCCAGGTCGATCAGCAGGTCGTAAATCTCGTCCAGGACTTCATAGGGGCGGGCGTCCTGCCGGTCGATCTTGTTGATGACGACGATGATCTTGAGGCCGGCATCCAGGGCCTTGCCCAGGACGAAGCGCGTCTGGGGCAGGGGACCTTCCGAGGCGTCCACGAGGAGGATGGCCCCGTCGGCCATGGAGAGGGCCCGTTCCACCTCCCCGCCGAAATCGGCGTGGCCGGGGGTATCGATGATGTTGATACGGATACCGTCCCAGATCACGGAACAGTTCTTGGCGGCGATGGTGATGCCCCGCTCCCGTTCCAGGTCGAGGGTGTCCATGAGCCGTTCATCCACCTTCTGATTGGCGCGGAACAGCCCGCTCTGACGAAACATGGCGTCCACCAGGGTGGTCTTGCCATGGTCGACATGGGCGATGATGGCGATGTTGCGTAACTTGTCGTTGGTACGAGTTTCTTTCATTATTTCTCCAAGCCTTTATTGAATTTAAAGGGAAATTTTTGGTTGATCGGAGTGCAAATCATATACCTTTTTGCAAGAAATGCAAGGGAAAAAGAGCCTTCATCGTTTCTCCCTTCCCGCTTTTCGCCCTTGAAACAGCGTAACACGCGATTATCATAGGATAATGATCGGACTCCCGCCATGTTTCAAGGGGATCCAATCGTTTACCTTTACAGGGAAAGCGCCTTTTTTATAATCTCTTAGGGCAATGGTTGAAAGAACGGGTTCCTCCCGGATCGGGAAAC
>CAZPTH010000294.1:0-2170 GCA_964589315.1 uncultured Thermodesulfobacteriota bacterium | reverse complement strand
GTGTCGATAACCACGTTGGAAAGGGCCCCGAATCCCGTGTTGACACCGTAAATACGCTTCCCCTCTCTTACCGCCTTCTCGATACAGGCCCGGGATGCCCGAATCCGCTCCTTCGCCGCATCGGTAAGGGCAACCTGTTCATTCTCAAAAGCGACCTTCTGAACATCTTCCGGCTTCAGGTTAAATCCGTCCAGGGTAATCATCCGTTCCTCCATCTATGAAGAAAAATTCCGACCTACAAGAATCGTTTTTCCATCTCCCTGAAAAAATCCCTGTAAATTTTATACGGTTCCGTCTCTTCATACGCAACCCTCTGGATGGGAACCTTGTTAAAATCGTAAATGACAGCCCCCGGGCACGAGAGCAGGATGGGAGAATGGGTCGCGATGATGAACTGGGCGTGGCCTGCCTTCCCCATCGATTCCAGGAGCTTCAGAAGTTCCAACTGGCTCCCCGGAGAGAGGGCCGTTTCCGGTTCGTCCATGAAATAGATCCCCTCCCGCTCATACCTCGCCTTGAAAAACGAGAGGATGGACTGGCCGTGCGACTGAGTCATAAGGGACTTCCCCCCGAAATATTCAAGGATGTCCGGGGTTTCATCCGCCCATTCATCGAGGAGCTGGGCAAAGTCCTGGAAACGCTCCGAGGCGAAAAATGACCCGGGGACCGCGCCGTCTATCCACTCCACCTCGAGAACGCGGTATAACTTGTCCTCATAAGGGTTCTTCTCAAATCTCCGCCGCGTCTCTCCATGCCATATGTGAACCCCGCACTTGTGTGAAATGGCGCGAAGAAGCGTCGATTTTCCCGAACCGTTCTCCCCGATGAAAAAGGTCACGGGAGTTTCAAAAACCACCTCATCCGTTTTCTGGAGGATTTCGAGGTTGAAGGGATAGAAGCGCTTCGTGGGAAATTTCTGGTGATGCAGGATAACTTTTTTCAGATGCATTCGTCCAATTTTCTCCTTCCACTTAAATGGACTACAGATTTAACATCACGTGTAATCAAAGTCAAAAGGATTAAAAATTCATCAATTTGAAAGCGGCCCCGTCACCAAGGCGGTAGGGGCCTTCATATGGCTCTCCGGGTCGGATAAGTGTTTGGCGGAATCTATCATCGCGAAGAGGCGCCTGAGGGTAACCCCCCGGGAAACCCATGCCAGAAATCCCTCCCAGATCAACTGATATTTCGAGTAAGAGAGCTTGTAAAGGAAGCAGAACTCGGCGTAAAACTCCCTGAGCGGGAGCCTCGGGGGAAGCACAGCAGGAGCGATGTCATAGAGATTGCAATTCGTCGTGGTGAGTTGGTTCTGAAGCCTTGAAAAAAGCCCTGTGCCCGGAAGGGGCGTCAGAACCGAAAAAGCCGGGGTTTTCAGCCCATGCGCGGTGATATAGTCTTTGAGTTTTTTAAAATCATCATGGGTAAAACCAGGATCCACGATAAACGACGCCCAAACATCCATCCCGAGGAACTGGAGAAACGCCATCGATTCGTAAGACGCGATAGACTTACTTTGCGGGCTCCAAAATCTCCACCTGGAAGGTCTTGGCCCTTTTCCTCGGGAATTTACTCAAATCGAAGAGAAACAGGAAGGGAAGTTTCTTTTTCGGACCCAGTTTCCCGGCGGATTTTCTGTTCATTTCATTCATTGCCACGTATTGTTTAAGGGCATCCTGGACCGTCATTTTAGAAATGCTATCCGCCTTCAGAACACGCCCGGCAATGGTTCTTTTCGATAGTATAACCTTGTTTTTGGCATCATAAATCTTGATTCGGAGGGTCACATACGGGTAGGTCTTATCCTTTTTATTCTGAACAACCCCCCTTACGGCGAAAAATTTTCCGTCGGCCGCGGGTTCCTGTTCATTCTTTAAATCGAAAAGCATCAAGGCGGTCTGGCCTCGAATAGCAGCAATCTTATCGGTAATTTTTTGTGTAAAACCACCGGACGACCCCGAGCGGAAAAAATACCACCCTCCCACCGCAAGAACGATAATCACAAGGATAACAATGAGGAGGGGTAAAAGCGGTGAGCGTCGTTCTTCCCCACGCATTGGTTCAAACGACTCCTTCTCTCTCAGGGGAATCTTTTCTTCATCCTTTACTTCATCCGTTACTTCATCCTCTTTTTCTTCCTCTTCCGCCGGGATCTCCTTTTCAAGGGGTTCTT
>CAZPTH010000293.1:0-2212 GCA_964589315.1 uncultured Thermodesulfobacteriota bacterium | reverse complement strand
ATGGGGCAGGGAGACGACCGGTTAGGCGCCATTCTCATCAAGGGGTTCCTGAAGACCCTGAAGGATGTTGACCCCAAGCCTCGCCGAATGATATTTGTCAACAGCGGCATCTTTTTGACTACGGAAGGCTCCGAGGTGATCGATGCCTTAAAAGAACTGGAAGAGATGGGGGTGGAAATTCTTTCGTGTGGAACCTGTCTCGATTTTTTCAATCGTAAAGACAAGCTGGAAGTGGGGCTGGCCTCGAACATGTTTGACATTACTTCGGCCCTCATGCAGGCGGAAAAGGTGGTCATCCCATGAAGACTCAACGGATTGAAAAGGAACCCCGGTGACATCTCGATATCGCAGCCCGATTTACCTGGACCACGCGGCGACCTCTTTCCCAAAACCGGGAGAGGTTATTGACGCGGTGGCGGAAGGACTCAGGGAATTCAGTGCCAACCCGGGGCGTTCCGCCCATTTCCTTTCTCACGGGGCGAGCCGCGTTCTGTTTGGCGCGCGGGAAACCATCGCCCGGTTTTTTAATGCCCCGGATTCACGCCAGGTGATTTTCACCAAGAATGTGACGGAGGCCCTGAACCTGGCCATCTACGGGATGCTCGAGCAGGGAGATCATGTGGTCACGACTTCCATGGAGCACAATTCCGTGATGCGCCCCCTCCGGGACCTGGAGTCACGTGGAATTATCCAGTTGACGGTGGTGCCGTCCACGAAAGAGGGGTTTGCCGATGTTAAGGGGATGGCAGACGCGATCCGCCCGGACCAGACCAAGCTGGTGGTGGTCAATCACGCCTCCAACGTGGTGGGAACCCTCGTGGACGTGGAGGCAATCTCGGAAGTGAAAGGGACCGCCTATCTCCTCGTGGATGCCGCCCAGAGCGCGGGCTGTGTTCCTATCGATCTCCGCCGCCTCGATATCGATCTCTTTGCCTTCACGGGTCACAAGGCCCTGCTGGGGCCTCAGGGAACGGGAGGCCTCATCCTGAAGACAGGGAAAGAGCCGGTGCGATCCCTCATGCGCGGGGGGACGGGGAGTCACTCGGAATTCGAGGAACAGCCCCAGTTTCTTCCCGACAGGCTCGAAAGCGGCACCCCCAACGTCGCCGGCCTTCACGGCCTGGCGGCGGGGATCAAGGTCCTTGAGGCAAAAGGCGTGGAGCAGGTCCGCTCCCATGAAAGGGAGTTAACGGGGCGACTCTTGGAAGGCCTGCTTCGCATGGACCGTGTCCACGTGTACGGGCCGAAAGATCCGGAGAAACAAACGGCCGTCGTCTCCATCAACGTGGATGGCATGAGCCCCTCGGAGGTGGGATTCCAACTGGACCGCAACTTTGATATCTGTGTCCGGACCGGGTTACACTGCGCCCCTTCTGCCCATAGAACCATTGGTTCATTTCCCCAGGGAACCGTCAGGATTTCCATGGGAATGACGACGACACAAAACGATGTGGAAGAGGTCCTTGAGGCGTTGAAATGGCTGGTTTCCCACTGAGGGGGAAGGAAACCCTCGTGTTTGTCATGTATTCGATACACGATGTCATGAAAGCGGAGTTCGCTTTCAAGGAGGTGGGGATGATTTATGACGTCATCCCCGTGCCGAAAGAGCTCAGTTCCGACTGCGGAATGGCGCTCATGGTCTTGCGGGAAGACGAGGAGAAGGTTCGGGAAATCTTTAGCCGGAATAATCTGAACGTTAAAGGGGTCTTCTTGAAGACCCCCGATGGATACGAGGAATGGACGAATGAAAGAAATTAAAGGGATGGGATTGCGACTGACGGAAACCGTTACCGGATCGGGGTGAGCCTCCAAACTGCCTCCAGGGGACCTGGAGAAGGCCTTGTGCGGATTGACCTTTCCGGCGGACGAGCACGTGCTGATCGGGTTAAATGAACCCGACGACGCGGGGGTGTATCAAATTACCGATGACATTGCTCTTATACAGACAGTCGATTTCTTCACGCCCATCGTGGATGACCCCTACTGGTTCGGGCAGATCGCCGCGGCCAACGCCCTGAGCGATGTCTATGCCATGGGAGGGGTCCCCAAAACGGCCATGAACCTTATCGCCTTTCCCGTCAAGGAGATGGACATATCCATTCTCCGGCAGATTCTCCAGGGGGGAAGCGACAAGATGGCCGAGGCAGGGGTTTCTCTTGTCGGGGGGCACAGCATCGAGGACAAGGAACTGAAATATGGCCTCTCCGTGACG
>CAZPTH010000292.1:0-2231 GCA_964589315.1 uncultured Thermodesulfobacteriota bacterium | reverse complement strand
CCGGCTGGCCCTTGGGGCCTTTCACTATGCCGTCAGAAACTTTCTCCTTCACCACAGCGGTGAGAAATCCGAAGATTTCATTACTCAGTAAACCCAAGTCAGGTCCGGGGCTCTCCGCCCCGTCCTACTTGCTTTCGGTGGGTGTTTGCGGCTCGTTTTGACTCAGCTTGGCGACCCCGTCCAGCTTTTTTGTCAGTTTCTTTTCATTGAAATGTTTTTTGACGAGCTTCGGAACCGCCAGGACGGCCACGATAAGGGCCCCCAGTAAGGTCGAGCCGAAGATGACGGCGATCAGGGATGTATGGATGTTCCAGAAGAGAAACTTGACATCCAGGGGCATCCCGTTCTGAAAACCAAAGATCGAGACGAGCAGGATCAGGATAAAGGTTACGATAAGGGTGATGGTCATGTCTAAAACTCCTTGTTAAGTTCTAATCGGTTCGGGAAAGGAGAAAAAGGAGGGAGAGTCCCCTCCTTTCCCCATTCTCATTTTGTTTTGTTACTTCTTTGCCTTTCCCTCGGCTTCTTTTTTCTCTTCGGATTTTCTGAGTGTTTTCTCCAATTTATCCAACGCATCAGCAGTTTTCTCCCTCAGGTTGTCCGCCACGAAACGCAGGGCTTCCGCCTGTTCCTGCAGGTCACGG
Organism: uncultured Thermodesulfobacteriota bacterium; assembly: GCA_964589315.1. GTDB lineage: Bacteria > Desulfobacterota > S145-22 > S145-22 > S145-22 > JAOZMY01. The sequence goes on along the minus strand of CAZPTH010000292.1, from coordinate 1,587 downwards.
ATTCCCCCGGCTTTCTGGTAGGCTAAAACCGCGATAACGAGTGCGACGATAGCAATGATAAAGGCCAATACCGTCATTTTATCACCTCCTTTTTGTTAGTGTTACTAATTTAAACACGATCGAGGCAATGTCAACGAATAAAAAGGGGGAAGAAAGTTCCTTCCCCCTTCATTCTATACATGTGTTGGGCTAATTACGGCCGACGAAACTCGTAGGCGACCCTGTCGCCGGAGAGCTTCACGGGAACCGCCACGAGATCCATTCCGATGGCCAGCTCCTCATCCGGAATGGCCGGGCTGATTCTCCCGAAGGCCTTGACGCCGTCGCTGTATTCCACCACGCAGATTCGGTAGGGAAGATCCTTCTCGAACCCGGAGGGGGCGTACATCAGTTTTGAATAGGTAACAAGCTTACCGGGGCCCGTGATTTCGAACCACTCCATGTCGGAGCTGAGGCAATGGGCGCAATCGCTCCTCGGCGGGAAATACTTCGCGCCGCAGGATTTGCACTTGGTTCCCATGACCGAGCCCTCGTCCAGATAGTCGACGAATTTTGCCACTTTGGTCTGTGACACGAATGAGACTGTTCCAAAACGTTCAAAACCCATTATTCATCCCTCCCGAAAATCGTAACGTTGCCGTAGATTCCTACGCCACCGATGTTGTGAACAAGTCCGATCTTGGCGCCGTCCACCTGCATGGGACCGGCCTCGCCGCGAAGCTGGAGCGTGATGGTGCGGATCTGGGATCCGCCCGTGGCCCCAATGGGATGCCCCTTGGAAAGCAGGCCACCGTCTACGTTCACGGGGATCTTGCCGCCGATATAGGTCTCCTTGTTTCGGATGAGTTCCTTTCCCTTGCCGCGTTCCGCAAACCCCAGGTCCTCGTAGGCCATCATCTCGGCGATGGTAAAGCAGTCATGGACCTCGGCCACGTCAATATCTTCGGGACCAACGCCGGCCATGGCGTAGGCCTGCTTGGCCGCCTCCTGTGCGCAGGTCAGGCCGGAAAAGGTTGTGCGTCCCGCCATGTTGATCGGCGCGCTTGCCGCGCCCAATCCCAGGATCCACACGGGCTTGGGGGAGAGCTTCCTGGCCATCTCCTCGCTTGCCACGATGATGCAGGAAGAACCGTCCGCGTTGGCGCAGCAGTCGAAGACCTTCAGAGGCGTGGAGACGGGATCGGACTCCAGGGCCTTTTCCAGGGTCACGCCTTTTCTGTACACGGCCTTCTCGTTGATCTGCCCGTAGCTGGCCGCCTTGACCCGGATCAGGGCCAGGTCTTCCTCGGTGGTGCCGTAGGTGTTCATGTGCGCCCGCGCGTGCATGGCGTAGTAGGCGGGCATCATGGTCCCAAAGGGGGATTCCCACATGATATCGGCCCCGCGCCCCATGCGTTCCTGGGATTCCGCGGAGGAGATTTCCGACATCTTCTGGAAGCCGATAACGGCCACCACCTCGTGGAGTCCCGACTGGATCATGGAGTAGGCAACCCGAAGGCCCATGCTGCTGGAGGAGCAGACGCTCTCGATGTAAAAGGTGGGTTGCGGGTTGAGTCCCAGGTATTCCGCCATGAGGCCGGCCGGGGT
>CAZPTH010000291.1:0-2267 GCA_964589315.1 uncultured Thermodesulfobacteriota bacterium | reverse complement strand
CCCTGGGACAGTTCCCGTTCGAGTTTTCGGCTGTAGTTGGACATGGAGAAACACCCGAGGAAATAGAGGATGGCGAGAAAGATGTAGGCCTCCGGGGAGAAACCCATCCACTTGGGGTGTGAAAGGACCGACTGGGTGGTTTTCATCACGTCCCAGAGGGCGATGATGACGACAAGAGAGGTATCCTTGAAGGCGGAAATCAGGATGCTGACGGTGGGTGGGATGACAATTTTCAGGGCCTGGGGAAGGATGACGAGACGCATGGTGAGGACATAGTTCAGTCCGAGGGATTCCGCCGCCTCGTACTGTCCCTTTGAGATGCCCTGGAGCCCGCCCCGGACCACCTCGGCGATGTAGGCGGCGGTAAAGAGAATGATGGCCACCTGGGCCCGGAGGATCTTGTTGATGGTGACCCCCTCGGGCAGGAAAAGGGGGAAGATGATGGAAGCCATGAACAGGAGACTGATGAGCGGGACGCCCCGGATCAGCTCGATGTAGAGGATGGACAGCCATCGAATCCCCTGCATCTTGGAGCGTCTCCCCAGGGCGAGGATGACCCCGAGGGGATAGGCGGCGGTCAGCCCAAAGACGGAGAGGAGGAGGGTCAGGGGAAGGCCGCCCCACTTGGTGCTTTCGACGGACGGGAGCCCGAAGATGCCCCCCTTCATCAGGGTTCCCATGACAAAGAGTCCCACAACCCAGATGTAGATGAGGGATTTTTTCCAGTTTTTGTTTTTACTGCTGTAGTAGATGAGACCAAAAAGGAGGAGCATGGAGATGAGGGGGCGCCACTGCTGGTCGTAGGGATAAAACCCGAAGATGATGAATCGAATGTTGGAGATGACGACTGACCAGCAGGCCCCGGCCGCTTTTTTACAGGCGCCGGAACAATCCACACACCACACACTGTCGATGAAGGCCCACCGGATGAACGGGGGAACGATTTTATAGAGGACGTAAAGGGTAATGAGGGTCAAAAAGGAGTTAAAATATCCATCAAAGAGATTCTTCTTGATCCACCCCAGGACGCCCACGCTCGTGGGAGGTGGTTTAACAACTTCGACCTGGGTGTCCTGCGCGTAATTATCCAATAGACTCTACCTTTCGACGAGCGCGGTTTTCTTGTTGTACCAGTTCATGAACGCGGAGGTGGAGAGACTGAAGATGAGATAGACGGCCATGATCAGGGCGACCCCCTCCACGGCCTGCCCCGTCTGGTTGATACAGGTATTGGCGACGGAGACGAAATCGGGAAACCCGATGGCGACAGCCAGGGAGCTGTTCTTGGTCAGGTTGAGCATCTGGCTCGTGAGCGGGGGGATGATGACACGCATGGCCTGCGGAAGAATGACGAGGTTCAGGACGTAGGGCGGTTTCAGCCCCAGGGCCATGGCCGCCTCACGCTGCCCCTTGCTGACGGATTGGATCCCCGCGCGGACGACCTCGGCCACGAACGCGGAGGTATAGAGGACCAGCCCGGTCAGGAGGGCGATGAATTCGGGGGAGAGCATAATGCCCCCCTTGAAATTGAACCCGACGAGTTCCGGGGTGTTGATTTTGATGGGGGCCCCGAAGAGGATCCATGTCAGAAGGGGAAACCCGAGGATCATGGCCGTGGAGGTCCAAAAGACGGGAAAGATTTTCCCCGTGGCTTCCTGGCGCTTCCTGGCCCATTTCCGGAGGAAATAGGAGGCGACGCACCCTATGAGGAGTGCGAGGAGCATGTACCGGTAGGCGGGGATAGACGCGGGAACCGGCAGGGCAACTCCCCGGTTACTCAGGAACAGGCCCCTGAAGGGATGCAGGGCCTGCCGGGGGGAGGGGAGGGTTTCATAGAAGATGGCGTACCAGAAGAATAGCTGAAGCAAGACGGGGATGTCCTGCATGACCTCGATGTAGAACCCGGAGAGCTTGGAAATCAGCCAGTTGGAGGACAGACGGGCGACCCCGATGACCGTACCGATAATAAGGGTAATGATGATGCCGATGAAGGAAACCTTGATGGTATTAAGGGCGCCAACCAGCAGGGCGCTGCCGTAGGTGCTGGCCGCGGAATAGGAGATGAGCGATTCCCCTATTTCGAAGGAGGCCTCCTTGTGGAGGAAGCCGAAGCCCGTAGCGATATGCTGGCGCTGAAGATTGGCAATGGTGTTGGAGACGAGATAGTAAGCCAGGAGGCCCACGATACAGAAAACCCCGATCTGGTAGAAGACGGCCCGCCATCTTGGGTCGAGATAGAAAGGGACCTTTTCGATCTCTTTGAGGTA
>CAZPTH010000290.1:0-2275 GCA_964589315.1 uncultured Thermodesulfobacteriota bacterium | reverse complement strand
AGAAAAGAAATATTTTTATTAACTTTTGTAAACTTTTTGAGTAAACGTAAAACTCGCTGCCGCGCAGATAAATCAAGCCAAGGCGCGTTCTGTATCTCTTTATTGTCCGCCAGGATTTCAATCGTGTTATTTATCTCAGAAAAATACCCATTGATGAAAAAATTAACGGCATAATTTCTTTGCTTGATAATCTCATTAGCCTTGGATATCCCGGAACGATAGAGAATGCTGGACAAAAACAGGCCGAATAAAATCAGGATGATCGATGAAAAGATCATGCTGCTTTTGAATACTTCCTGCCTGATAGATGATTTTCTCGTTTTAGCCACAAGCCATTCCTATTGCATATGGATCGCTTTGCAAGTTCTGCCTATGTGTACTTGAAAGCATTACGTTGATTTATTGCCTCCTCAAAATCATTTAAATTCCCTATTACCCTTTTAGGAGTGTCATATTCGAGTATATCGCTGAATGATGCGGCGGAAATTTTTGCGGTACATATGGTTCAGACGTTGCAAATTCCATATAGTTTGTGAATTTTAAGAGACGGGACCCCTTTTGTCAATCATCCACGAGACACAAATGCCTTCTTCACTGCCGCTTTGGAATGTCCGCGTCTCGCTGCGGCTTCAGGCAAAGGAGTAAGTGAATATCGCTCAGCTCATGCGCCTTGTTCAGCTTTTCCATACCTCGCGGGTTCAATTTGTTTTCATCAAAAAGGAAATCAAGGAAATCAATCGTTTCACAAAAAAGTTTACATTTTAGGTGACATTTGAATTTTATATGTTCAGTTTAAAGCCTGCAGCTCTTCCTCTGTGGGAGAAGTTTTAATCCCATGAGGGGAAATGCCGTTAAACCCTTATGCTGGATGAGGACCTTGAACATCTCGCCCATGCCACCCGGCATGAGGAGGGACTTGGCGTTGAGGCGCGCTTTTACTTCCTCGGGGGTATCCTTGTCCGACAGGGCATCCAGGATTCCCAGGCTCATGAGAAAATGGGCCTGGTCGGTAAAACCGGTGACGGCAAGGCCGTATCGTTCGCCCCATGTCGCCAGCGCGGAGAAGTTGACGTGGGCTGTCAAATCTCTTTGTCCCACGTTCGTGTAGAGGTCTTCCACCGCCCGGTGCCGCTCATAGGCCATCAGTGTCCCGCGCCGGCGGTACGTCTGATACAACTCGTGGGAGGGATACCCGTAATCGATGGTCACGAGGAATCCCTTGGACAGCTTCGCCGCGACGGCTTCCAGCCAGGTAAGGGCCTCCAGGTTGACCTCGGCGCGAAAGCCCACGGGCAGCTCAACATCCAGCACTCCCAAATACTCCGATAATTCCGGCCTCGAAGGGCTCTTCAAAACCTCCACAAACCCTTCCCGCCAATCCACAAAAATCTCTTTCAATCCATCCCGGGTCATCTCCACGACATGAACGGGGAAGGCATCGATCAGTTCGTTGGAGAAAATAACCCCTATGATCTCAGGGAGGTCATCTACCGTATCGTGCCATGTAACATCGTGAGACTTCAAGGTTTTTTCCTGGGATGAACGTAAAACGCGGCTCTTTTCCACAATAAGATAGCGGCCATTGAACCCCACATCTTTCCATGCGTCGAGGATGTCTTTTGCCAGCACACCCTTCCCCGCGCCGATTTCCACCAGGGTATTCGCCCCAATCTCTCCCAGCATCTCCCGAAACTGGCGCGCCAGCATTTTCCCATAGAGGGGCCCCAGGGAGCTTGAGGTGTAGTAATCTCCTTTCTCGCCGATTTGATCGGATTGGCTGGTGTAATACCCCGCCTCGGGATGATAAAGGGCCGTGTCCATGAAATCACGGAAGGGAATAGGTCCTTCTCGTAGAATGCGTTCCTTTAAGATCGTTTCCGCAGGTGTCATCGGTGTCTCATGCCTCGAACAGGACAGACATGCAGGTCAAACCCGCCTGCGCCTTCCTGATCTCGGAGATGTCGAGGGGAATCAAAGTAAATCCCTCTTTTTGAAACATTTTCCCCGTTTCGGGACAGTCCATGGGCAACAAAACATGATCTCCGATGGCCAGGAAGCTCAATCTCTTCGCCTCTTCCTCGGGGGCTTTCAGAATCCTGTAATCGGAAAAGATCGACGAATCCACGCCTTCACCGGACAGCACGACGATATCATCTCCCAAGGCGTTCACGATCGTCTTTAAATGAAGGGCCCCCGCGATATCGACGGGAATAACCCGCCGGGACGACCCAGCCCAATCGGAAAGCGCCGCGATCCCAGCATCGTTCGTTCGCGC
>CAZPTH010000289.1:0-2289 GCA_964589315.1 uncultured Thermodesulfobacteriota bacterium | reverse complement strand
AAGGTCCGTGAGGCCCTGAAGATTCGGGATGACCTGAAAGCCAGGTTCCTGGCCGCCTACAAAGAGAAAAACGGGAGTGATTTCGCGGATGAGATGCACGACGCGGCCACCTGGTTTTCCGACGACGAGGCGGAGTTTCGGGAAAAGGCCAAAAAGGTTGGCGTCCTCTCCACGGAGAATGAAGACGCCCGCTCCCTGCGCGAGTTGCTGATTCTGGGAACCAAGGGGATCGCGGCCTACGCGGATCACGCCGCCATGCTGGGCAAGGAGAACGACGACATCTACGGGTTCATCATGGAAGCCCTCGCTTCCACGACCAAGGACCTGACGGTGGATGAGATGATCGGCTGGGTCATGAAGGCCGGCGAGACGGCGGTGAGCACCATGGCCCTGCTGGACGAGGCCAACACCTCCGCCTATGGACATCCGGAGATTACGGAGGTCAACATCGGCGTGCGCAACAACCCCGGTATCCTCATCAGCGGGCACGACCTGAAGGATATGGAAGAGCTGCTCAAACAGACGGAAGGCACCGGCGTGGATGTCTATACCCATGGCGAGATGCTGCCGGCCAACTACTACCCCGCCTTCAAAAAGTATGACCACTTCGTGGGCAACTACGGCAGCTCCTGGTGGCACCAGAACAAGGAATTCGAGGCCTTCAACGGCCCCATCATCCTGACGACCAACTGCCTCGTCCCGCTCCGGAAGGACAACACCTACCTGGATCGCCTGTTCACCACCGGCGTGGTGGAATACCCCGGCGCCAAGCACATTCCGGATCGCCCGGAAGGAGGCAGCAAGGATTTCTCCGAGGTCATCGAACTGGCCAAGAAGTGCGCGCCGCCCACCGAGCTGGAGACCGGCAAGATCGTCGGCGGTTTCGCCCACAACCAGGTGCTCGCCCTGGCGGACAAGGTGGTGGAAGCGGTCAAGTCCGGCGCCATCAAGCGTTTCGTGGTGATGGCCGGGTGTGACGGACGCCAGAAGTCCCGCAGCTACTACACGGAAGTGGCGGAAAACCTGCCCAAGGACACGGTCATTCTCACGGCCGGATGTGCCAAGTACCGCTACAACAAGCTGGACCTGGGCGACATCGGTGGTATTCCGCGGGTCCTGGATGCCGGGCAGTGCAACGACTCTTACTCTCTCGCGGTGATCGCCCTCAAGCTGAAAGAGGTTTTCGGCCTGGACGACATCAACGAGCTGCCCATTTCCTACGACATTGCCTGGTACGAGCAGAAGGCGGTGGCTGTCCTGCTGGCCCTCCTCTTCCTCGGCGTCAAGGGAATCCGGCTTGGACCGACCCTGCCGGCCTTTGTCTCTCCCAACGTTCTCAAGGTCCTGGTGGAGAAATTCGACATCAAGCCCATCGGAACGGTTGAGGAGGATATCCAGGCCATGATGGCGGGCAAGTAAGCAAAAAACAATGTGGGCTTCGGGTCCGGGGGTATCCCGGGCCCGGGGCTCATTGAACGGAGCAAGACGATGAAATGTCCGGGACAAGATACACGATACTGGAAGGGAGACGCGATTTACGAGGTCCCCTGTCCCAACTGCGGACACATGGTGGAATTCTTCAAGGATGAATCCACCCGCAAATGCAAGAACTGCGGCACGAAGGTGATTAACCCGAAGATGGATTTCGGGTGCGCGGCCCACTGCAAATTCGCCGCGCAGTGCCTGGGCGAACTGCCGCCCGAGCTGCTGGCGCAGCGGGAGGACCTCCTGAAGGACCGTGTGGCCATCGAGATGAAACTGACCCTCAAGAAGGATTTCAAGCGGGTGGGCCAGGCCACGCGTTCGGCCCGCTACGCGGAAAAGATCGCCAACGCGGAGGGGGCGGACCTGGCGGTGGTTCTGTCGGCTGCCTACCTGCAGGACGTGGTCGTCAGCCCGGAAGGGAAATCTCCCACCACGGAAGAGAAGATCGCGGCCGCCAAGGCCATCCTGGAGAAGCTGAGTGCGCGGGAGGACCTCACCTCGGAGGTGTGCGAGATCATCGAGGCGATCGATACGGGAACGGAACTGGAGACCCTCAACTATAAAACGGTGCATGACGCCATCCTTCTCGGCGAGCTCCAGGGCCGGTTGAAAAAAGAACCCGAAAAGGCGGAATCCCTTGGGGGAGAGCTGGCGTCCCGTCTCCTCACGGAAAAGGGGAAGGAACTGCTGCAGACCCTGGTGGCGGACGTAAAAAAGGACTTGGAAAAGACGCGGGCGAAACAGGCCTCGCAGGGATAAAGGACAAAGGAAGAGGACTTCAATGAAGGTAAAGAGAAAGATTAT
>CAZPTH010000288.1:0-2297 GCA_964589315.1 uncultured Thermodesulfobacteriota bacterium | reverse complement strand
AGGTAGGGACGTCGCCCCTGTTTCTCCAGTGCCGCCATGGTTTTCTGCTCGATCTCCGGAAGGTTTTTGAATTCCTCCCGGGTGTAGAAAGAGGTGGTGGCCCCCAGGATACGATCAATGAGGAGGTTGCCGCCGGGAATCGCCGGCTCCTCTCCCCGAAGGATGAGGTGGCATCTCATACCCATGCGAACCGCCACGGCAGCGGTGGCCCGGCAGTGGTTGGACTGAACCCCGCCGCACGTAACCAGTGTGTCGCACCCCTTCTCACGGGCGTCATACAGAAGATATTCCAGTTTGCGGATCTTGTTGCCCGAAGCGACGCTCTCGGTGAGGTCGTCCCGCTTGACGTAGAGGTTTACTTCCAACTCTTCCGAGAGACGCTCCAGCTTCTGGATCGGCGTTGGAAGTTGGGCCAGCGGGACCCTTTTTTCCATCAGTTCATCAATCTTTGGAAAGGTTCTCATCGTGTTCCTCCCTTGATTTTCAATGCGATTCGTAACTGACCTTCTCTTCCAGATAGTGGGACAGGTGAATCAGGGGATAACAGACAACGAAATACAAGACGCCAACGAGCCCAAAGACCATAATTCCCTCCGGGATACGCTGGACGGTAAGCCATCCCACACGGGTCACGTCCGTGAGCCCTATGACCGAAACGATGGACGAATCCTTCACGAGCAGGACGTATTCCCCCACCAGGGGTGGAAGGATCACTCGAATGGCCTGGGGAAAGATGACGTAGCGAAGGCGTTGGAAGGAATTCAGTCCATAGGCCTTTGCGGCTTCCATTTGTCCCTTGGGAACGGAGAGAATGCCCGCCGCTACGATCTCACTGATATAGGCCCCCGCGTAGATCGTCAGGGCAATAGTCGCGGCGGGGAAGGGGTCCAACTGGATCCCGACTTCCGGGAGAATGAAATAGATGATGAAGATGTGAACGAGAAAGGGGATCCCCCGCATGTAATCGGCGTAGAATCCCATGAGCCTGGAAAGCCCCCATTTTCGGATGGTTCGGAAAATCCCACAGATGACCCCAAGAATCGTTCCCGCGATGAGGCTCACGCCCGAGACGAGGATGGTTACCCACAACCCCTTGAGAAAGAAGGGGAAGGTTTGCATCAATCCCTTGAAGTAGACCGCAATCATCGCTTAACGCCCCTCCATATAGATGAGTTGATTCTGCCACCAGTTGGAGAGATATTTCAGGGCGTAATAGATGACGAGATAAAAGGCCGCGACGGTAAAAAAACCTTCCGCCGGCATGAACCGCTCTGAAGCCATGAGCTGTCCCGCGCGAGTCAGCTCCAGGACGGAGATGAGGGAAACCAGGGAACTGTCCTTGACCAGCACGATAAACTGACCCAACAGGGCCGGAATGGTCACCCCCAGGGCCTGCGGGAGAATGATGTAACGCATTCTCTGGAAGTAATTAAGCCCGTAGGCCGTGGCAGCCTCTGTCTGACCGCTGGGGACAGAAACGATCCCTGCCCGGATGATTTCAGCGATGTAGGCCCCGCTGTTGAGAGCCAGTGCTAATATACCTGTCTCGACCTCGTTGATATTGATATGTAGGCTGGGAAGTCCGAAATAGAAGAAATAAAGCTGGGCAAGCAGGGGAGTGGAACGGATGGATTCGATGTAGATCCCCGCCACTTTCTGGGAAAACCTGCTTTTCGAAAGGCGCATCCCACAGGCAATAACCCCCAGGAGCAGGGCGAAAAAGATGCTGATCCCCGATATCCAGCTCGTCGCCCATAACCCCTTCAAGAAGAGGGGAAGATACTGACCGATAACCCGGAAGTTGAAATGTGATAGCAACGAAGACCTCTTCGGCAAGAAAAAGGGGAGGCGTTATGCCTCCCCCCTTCGGGAGTTTAGTGGTCCTGGCGCCAGCGGTTGGAATTGACCCAGTAGTCGAGGTTCTGTTTTAACCGCCCATCACCCTTGATCCAGAAGAAGAAGAGATTGAGCCATTGCAAAAGGTGGGTATCTTCCGGGCGCACAGCGAACGAAAGGGGCTGGGCGCTCAAGGCAACGGGAAGGATAAAAATCGACTCTTTTGGAAAGTTCTGCATCTGCCCATGGATGGCCGACAGGTCATTGACCCCTACATCGGCCTTACCGGCAAGCACGGCCTGGATAAGAAGAGGGCCGCCGCCCTTGTAAGACTTGATGGTGGCCCTGGGGAGAAGCCGTTTGGCGTCCGTCTCCCCGGTCGAGCCCAGCAACACGGCCACACGAACACCCGGCTTATTGCAGTCCTCAAGAGACTGATACTTTCCCGCGTTCTCTTTCTT
>CAZPTH010000287.1:0-2321 GCA_964589315.1 uncultured Thermodesulfobacteriota bacterium | reverse complement strand
GGCTCGAAGGGGCTTTTGGCCTCTTTGAGCAGGTCTCCGTAAAGGGCCACGTTCCTGTCCTCGAGATGATCGAAGGTCATGGGAGATTTTGTTCCCCACGTAACATACCTGAGGGGATCGGGATTCAGCTCCGCGAAGATAATTTCCTCCGTTCCTCGGGCCTGTGCCAGGCGGTGGGCGATGGGATCCACGATCATGCTGTGGCCAAAATAGTAGTTCTCCCCTAAATCCGAACCCACGATGTTGACCCCGATCACGTAAACATGGTTATCGTAGGCGCGGGCCCGGTTGGTCATATCCCAGATATCGAAACTCCGAAGAAGGGCCGAAGGTCTCGCGATAATCTCCGCCCCCTGGATGGCAAGGATCCTGGCGATTTCTGGAAAGTCCCCCTCATAACAGATCATCATCCCGATCTTTCCCAGTCGGGTTTCGAAGGCCTTAATCTCCCTGCCGGGTGTCGTCCACCCCCCTCCCTTCAGGCGTTCCGTGGGAAAGGGATGGGTCTTGTGGTAGACCCCCACGATCTCGCCCTGGTCGTCGATCAGGGCAGATGAATTGAAGACCTCTCCCTCCCTTTCTCCCCGAGAGTATGTGGGCCATACCACGTGAACCTTCAATTTCTTCGCGGCATCCTGCATGGCCCTCGTAAGATCGCCTGGAATCACGTCAATTTTGGCATACAGATCTCTCGCGGAAGCTCCCGGGCTGAATCCCGTGGTTATAGTCTCCGGGAAAACTATGAGTTCCGCCTTCGCTTCCCTAACGGCCCGCTCAAGCCAGTCAATACATTTCTCTATGGTCGCTCCCACATCATTCAAGACAGGAGCTATCTGAATTCCCGCGGCGACAAATTTTTTCATTATAAGACCATTCCCCTGTTGTGGGGTTACCCATTCCAGATCGAGGAATCCCTGGGTGTGACGCATGTCACCCATTTTCCCCGTTTCATGACCCGGGAGGGCAAAACACCCCCAAATGTAGTTATTGGCAGTCGATAGTCCTTTACCGGGAAGACGGCGAGGTCGGCCTGGTATTCGGGCTCTATCTTTCCCAGGGACTTTTCCCGTCCCACCGCCCTGGCGGCATGAATCGTAACACCCTTGAGCACATCACCCACCGACATCCGATACTGGATGGCGGCGATTGTCATGGTTGTCAGCAGAGAGAAACATGGTGCGGACCCCGGGTTAAAATCTGTGGCAATAGCAATCGGGACCTCATGGGCCTGGAGGGCCCGCACGGGAGGAGACTTTTCCATCATCAGATACAGGGCGGCCACCGGCAGAAGCACGGCTACCGTCCCCGCTTCCTTAAAAAACGGGATCACCTCTTCCGGGAGATATTCCAGGTGTTCCGCGGAAGTCGCCTTCATTTCCGCCGCCAGCTTCCCGCCCCCCGAGGCAGTGAGTTGGTCCGCGTGGACCTTCAGCTTCAGGCCCTTTTCCCGGGCCGCGAGGAGAATCTTCCTGCTTGTCTCCACGTCGAAGACCCCTTCCTCGCAAAAGATATCACAGAATTCTGCCAGGTCTCTCTCGACAACGGCTGGCAGCATCTCGTCGATGACGAGTTCCACATATTCTTCGGGTTTTAACTTATATGGTTCGGGAATGGTATGGGCCCCCAGGAAGGTCGGGACCACTTCGATGGCATGATCCCTGTTGAGGGCCTGGATCACCTCAAGGAGCCGAAGCTCTCCCTTCACCGTCAAGCCATACCCGCTCTTCGCCTCCACAGTGGTTACTCCCTGGCGTAACATGGCGTCGAGGCGGCGGATCCCCATGTCATACAGTTCGTCAAAGGAGGCTTCCCGCGTCATGCGGACGGTGGCGTTAATCCCTCCCCCCGCCTTGAGGATCTCAAGGTAGGAAGCCCCCTGCACCCGCATGTCGAATTCCTTTGCGCGGCTTCCCGCGAAAATCAGGTGGGTATGGGAATCTATAAAGCCGGGATAAACGGTCTCGCCGGCAAGGTCTTGTATATCCGCCTCAGACAGGTCAAAATCGGAAGGCACGTCATCCTGCTTGCCAAACCATACAATTTTCCCGTCACTGATAAGCACCGCGGCATTGGTCAGGATCCCGCAGGGATTGTCGTCGTCTTCAAATTTCTCAGAAAGTGTTACAAGATTCCCCACAGGGGCTAAGGCGCGATCAATCTTCATTGTATACTCCAGGCTTCACAGAAGTTCGGGATATTCTTCTCACTTTTGGTCCCGTTTATTGACTTTTAAACAATGGAATGGTATAAGTCAACACGTTCGCGGGCATAGCTCAGTTGGTAGAGCACAAGCTTCCCAAGCTTGGGGTCGCGGGTTCGAG
>CAZPTH010000286.1:0-2321 GCA_964589315.1 uncultured Thermodesulfobacteriota bacterium | reverse complement strand
TTATTCAATTGACCGATTGTGGAACATTTAATATAGTAAGTTTGTGAATATAGCAAGGTTTCCCGAGAATTAGAAATGCAGAGAGATGAAAAAATGAGGGACAACAGGCTCCTTATTCCCACCCTCTTAATGTCTTTTCTGCTCATTCTGCTGGGTTGCTCTTCATTTTTTTCCTTTTCATGGAAGACAAAAAAGGAAGTCAAGAACAAGCAGGAACCCCGAGCGCAAACGGCGCGAAAAGGATTCCAGAATCAATCTCCTCCCGCCCTTAATCAGGAAGAAAATCCGGAATCCGGTCGAGTGGGCCATTGTTCCGAAGTCCAGATCACACGTCTCCGGCAGGAGAGCCCGGCGGCCCTTGAGCAATTCATGGAACGGCTCGGAGCCCATGGGGTTCGAACCATTTATTTCCGCGTTTTTCAGAATCCGGGAGACAGTTTTTTCAAGGTGTTGCCCCTGAAGGCGAAAGACGGGGTCTATTTCAAAACCTCCCGTGCTCCCCTCGTTTCGGACCTGCTCCCGATGGTCTGCCGTTTTGCCCACGAAAACGGCATCAAGGTCTATGCCTGGATGAATACCCTGAGGGCGGGATTTCTGCGTTGCGAAGGGGCCAGAAAGATTTACAGGTTTGAGCCGGACAAGGGAAGCCTTGTCCCCACCCGGCGTTGGAGCCCGTTTGATCCAGGTATCCAGGCCTGTCTTGTCGACCTTTTCAGGGACCTTGCGAGGAACCCCGTCGACGGAATCCTTGTCCAGGATGACCTCGTTCTCCATTACAATGAAGACCTCAGCGTGTTTGCCCGACGACGTTTCATGGAAGACTCGGGAACTCCGTCGTTCTCCCCCGACGATTTGTATCAAATGGGGCGTTCGGAAGATGGCAAGCGGAAGGTGCGGGCATATACGCCTCTTTTCTGGACATGGTGCCGCTGGAAAAGTCGTATTTTGTCTGAATTTATAGGGAAATTGAAGGCGTCGGCCAAATCGGTAAGGCCTTCGATAACGTTCGCCGTGGATATCAACTATGAAGCCCTTTCGGCCCCTGAGAATGGCCTTGCGTGGTATTCCCGGTCGATCCGGACCCTGGAAGAAGTCGCGCATCCGGACCGCTACGTTGTTATGTCTTACCAGGAACAGATGCGGGAAGAACTCGAAAAGTCAGAGCCCGTGATCCTTGGAACCATCCGCGGGATGATTACGACGGCCCTCAGGCTCGTCCCCGATCCGAACCGGTGGACCTTCAAGGTCCAAACCGTTGACTGGCGGACCCGGGAGCCGGTTGCCTCGAATCAGATTAGCAAAACCATGGAAACCATAATATCCGTGGCCCCCGTTCACGTTTGCCTGATGCCCTATACGAAATACCTCTTTGAGGATGGACTGCTGGCACGTTTCAATCCGACTGGGTCCGTGAAAATGCGGGAAGGAAAAAAGGAATGAGAATACTCTTTCTGGGGAACAATTGGTTGGGATGGCAGGTCCTGAAATGGTTGAAGGAAACGGATCGGGAGGTAGTGGGAATCGTGATTCATCCCGAAGAAAAGCAGAAGTACACCCGTGAAATCATCGAGACGGCCGGCCTCCCCGCGGAGCGGGTTTATCTTGCCCCATCCCTCGGAGAGCCCGCGACCCTTGACCGGATAAAGACACTGGCCCCTGACGTGGGGCTGTCTGTCATGTTTGACTATATCCTCGACGAGACGTTCCTGGGGCTTTTCCCAAAGGGATGCTTCAATCTCCATCCCGCTTATCTCCCTTACAACAAGGGGGCGTTTGCCAACGTATGGGCCATCGTGGATCGGACCCCCGCGGGGGTAACGTTCCATGTGATCGATAAGGGGGTGGATACGGGACCCATCGTGGCCCAGAAAGAGGTAAAAATCGAGCCGGTTGATACGGGAGAGAGCCTCTACAGGAAACTGGAACGCGCGGGAGTCCGGCTTTTCAGGGAAATCTGGCCGAAAATCGAAGAAGGGACATTCGAATTGAAACCCCAGGACCCTTCAGAAGGGAAGGTTCATCGGCGTAACGACGTGGCGGGGATCGATTTCATCGATCTGGACAGGGAATACAAGGCCCGTGATTTGATCAATATCCTCCGCGCGCGGACGTTTCCTCCCTACAAAGGGGCCTATTTCGTGGAGGACGGGAAGAAGGTCTATTTGGAATTGAAACTTTCCTATGAGGAGGAATCGTAGGGCGACGTCCTGGGAGGCAAGGGTTTTTGAAAGGGGCGGGTTTGAGTTCCCGCCCCTTCCTTTTGGGCTCATATATCGTAATACAGGGCGAATTCGTAGGGGTGGGGACGGAGCCGGATGGGG
>CAZPTH010000285.1:0-2324 GCA_964589315.1 uncultured Thermodesulfobacteriota bacterium | reverse complement strand
AAGGTCAAAATCACCTACTATCCCGGGCAAACCTTGACCAAGGCAAAAAACTGCTACGACGGCGTGGTCAATGGCCTCTCGGATGTTGGAATGTCCGTTCTTGGATACACGCGGGGCAGGTTTCCCGTCATGGCCGCCGTCGATCTTCCCCTTGGATACACGAACGGTAAAGAAACGAACATGGTCGTTAACGCCGTATACAACAAGTTCAAGCCCAAGGAATTCAATGAAACAAAGGTCATGTATTTCACGGCGTGTGGACCCGGGCTTCTCTTTACAAAGTCCAAACCGGTAAGAAAGCTGGAAGACCTCAAGGGAATGAAAATCCGTGGACACGGAACCATCGCCAACATGATTAAATCCCTTGGGGCCGTCCCCGTCGCCATGCCCATGCCGGAACTCTACCAGGCCCTCCAGAAAGGTGTCGTGGAAGGGGCCTTCTACCCCATGGAAGTCAACAAGGGTTGGAGGATGGCCGAACAGGTCAAGTACGGCACCCTGGCCTATTCCTGCGCCTTTACCTCCTCTTTCTTCGTGGTCATGAACAAAAAGAAGTGGGCCAGCTTACCCCCCGATGTTCAGAAAACAATCGAACAGATCAATAAGGAGTGGACGGCCAAGCACGCCGCCGCATGGGACAGCAGCGACGCGGAAGGGAAAAAATATCTCCTGTCCAAGGGAGGAAAGCTCATTAAGCTGGACGCCAAGGAGGCGGCACGGTGGAAGCAGGCCGCCCAACCCGTCATCAAGGCCTATATCGCCAAAATGAAAAAGATGGGGATCAACGGGAAGGAAATCGTTGACTACATCCAGAGTTTATTGAAAAAGTAAAGGAACCCGTCCCCGGGGAGTGATTGCCTCATTCCCCGGGGGAAACTGCAGGTGCAAACATGACGCCATTCGAGAAATTTGTCGACAAGCTTGTCAGCATCTTCAAGGTCTTCGGTGCCGCATGCATCACGGGGATGATGCTCCTCACATGCTCCGATGTCATCGGGAGAATCTTTGGACACCCCATCCTCGGGGCTGAGGAAATCGTGGGATTCATGGCGGCCCTTGCCATGGCAGCAGCCATGCCCTACGCCCACGCCATGCACGCCCACGTGGGGGTGGACATGCTCGTCAAGGAGCTTTCCCCGAAAAAACAGGCCATCATAGATGCCATCACCAATTCCCTGGCATTTATCCTGTTCATCATGATGGGATGGCAGACCTGGCTCTATGCCGCGGAGTTGAAAAGGAGTGGCCAGGTCTCCATGACGCTGGAATTGCCGAGCTATTACGTTGTCTACTTTCTTTCATTCTGTTTCTTTGTCTTTTGCGCGGTGATTTTCGTTGAAATTCTCCAACATATTCACAAGGCGGTGAACGCATGAGCCCCACACTGATCGGTATTATCGGCATTGCCCTGATGATCGCCATCTTTTTCTCCAGGATGCCCGTGGCCTACGTCATGGCCATTGTCGGGTTCCTGGGATTCAGCCACCTGACAAGCTTCCAGGCGGGTCTGAAGCTCCTGTCCCGTGACATCTACGACGTCTATTCCTCCTACGGGCTTACCATCATTCCCCTGTTCATCCTCATGGGACAGATCGCCTTCAACGCCGGCATCAGTCGACGTCTTTACGACGTGGCCTACAAGTTCCTTGGGAGAATCCGTGGCGGCCTGGCCATGGCCACGGTTTGCGCCTGTACCGCCTTTGGCGCGGTCTGTGGATCGAGCCCTGCCACCGCCGCCACCATGGCTACGGTGGGACTGCCAGAGATGAAACGTTACGGATACGGTGATGAATTAGCTGCCGGTTCGGTTGCCTCCGGCGGGGGGCTGGGAATGCTGATGCCACCCAGTATCGTCCTTATCGTCTACGGAATTCTGACCCAGCAGTCGATCGGGAAACTCTTTATCGCCGGGATTATCCCCGCCTTGTTTATCACGGTGTGGTTTATCCTGGCCGTTTACGTCTATTGCAGGTTAAAACCCGAGCAGGGACCCCAGGGTGAAAAATTCACCATCAAGGAGATGATTTTTTCCATTACAAACCTCTGGGAAACCCTGGCAGTTTTTCTCCTCGTCATGGGGGGGCTCTTCGCGGGGTTCTTCACCCCCACCGAAGCGGGGGCCGTCGGCTCCTTTGGCGTCCTGCTGGTGGCCATGGTTCGAAGGCAGCTGACGTGGAGGGGATTCGTAAAATCCCTTTACGAGACCCTCAGAACCTCCTGCATGGTCCTTCTTTTGATTGCCGGTGCCGTCATCTTCGGCCACTTCCTTGCCGTCACCCGCATTCCCTTCGGGATTGCCGGCTGGGTTGGGGGGCTGGACCTCC
>CAZPTH010000284.1:0-2366 GCA_964589315.1 uncultured Thermodesulfobacteriota bacterium | reverse complement strand
CGTTGCCACATTACCGGCAACCACGTCACACGTTATTCCCTGAGACTTCAGCGCCTTGACAACATCCCTGACCTTTTTCGTGTGGCCGTGTGCCGTATCCACCACCAGGGCATCCACCCCTTTCTCCACCAAGGCTGCCGCCCGTTCTTCCCATCCGGTTGCCACACCGATGGCCGCCGCGACCCGCAGGCGACCCAGGGAGTCCTTGCAGGAGTTGGGATACTTCTTCATCTTTTCAATATCTTTGATGGTAATGAGCCCCTTGAGATTCCGCTCGTCATCAACAACCAGGAGTTTTTCAATCCTGTTTTTGTGGAGAATGCGCTTTGCGTCCTCCAGGGTCGTTCCCACGGGCACGGTAATCAGGTTTTTCTTGGTCATGACGGTGGAGATTTTCGCCTCCATGCGGGTTTCAAATCTCAGGTCCCGGTTTGTCAAAATCCCCACCAGCTTCCCCTTTTTAATAACCGGAACCCCCGAGATACGGTATCGACGCATCACCTCGAGGGCCTCTGCGATAGTCTGGTCGGGGTGCATGGTTATGGGATCCACGATCATCCCGCTCTCCGACTTCTTCACCTGATCTACCTGGAGGGCCTGTTGTTCGATGCTCATGTTTTTGTGAATAACCCCAATGCCCCCTTCCCGGGCGATGGCGATCGCCGCTCGTGCCTCCGTTACCGTATCCATGGCCGCGCTGCAAAGGGGAATATTCAGCGCGATATTGCGGCTGAAGAGGGTTTTTGTGTCTGTTTCAGAGGGTAAGACGTGGGATTCCTTCGGAAGGAGCAATACATCGTCAAAGGTAAAGGCGTATTTAAACCTGGGCTCCGGCATCAATTTTCTCCATAGACAAGATCTGTGTTTAATGTTGTTCTTTCATACACATATTTCAGCACAAATTCAAGTAGTTCCTCCTTACAGGATCAATTACTCTTTTATTGATATTCCGATAAAATCAATGTATTTTCAATAAGTAAAAGGAACTTGGCTAAAAATATGAGACGACGATACCTCACCTATTTTACCGCCCTCTTTATCATTCTCTTCTGGTCAACATCCGTCCTTTCACAAGCGTCTCCCCTTGCCCCATTTTCTCCCATGGGAAGCCTGACAAAGGATTTTGCCTCTGCCCTGTCCCGGGTCGAAAATATTCTACACGGTTCGATTCCTGAAGCGAATTTCAAAAAGATCCTTGATCTCGTTTCGAAAATCCCCTTACCGGCAAACCTCTCAGGAAAGGGGATCCATCTCGAAAAGTTGTACCCAGCGCTTTTTACGGAGCTTTCAAGACAATTTCCCCTCTCAGGGACGCTCGATTTTTCCGTAAAAGCAAAAAGTGTAAGGCCGGGCAAGATCTCAATTACCTTGAAGCTGGCTGTTACGAAACCTCATTCCATCTCTCCTGAAATTCAAGCGAAAAAACTTACCATATCGGGCCACTTCACATTTGTCCCCGCCAAGGAGAAGCTATCTGGTATCCTCCAATGCGAAATCGCAGGTTCTACCCTCCGGCTTTCAGATCCCTTCAAAACAGCACTGCACCTGACGCAAGTCACAGTTTTCTGCAAAGTCAGGAACAGGGACTACACCCTCACGACCCGCGTCAAACAGATTATCTGCCCCTCACTTGTCTTTGGGAAACAGGCCTTTCAGAACATCCAAATGGAAGAGTTTATCCTCTCTCCGGAAAGTCTTCAGATACGAAACTCCTCCTTCCTGTATGATGGGCAACTCATCAGACTCCAAAAAATCCGGTTAGGCCTAAAAACCATGCAACTGGCAACTTCAGTGAACGTGAACATAAAACAATTTCATCCCCTATCCGCATTCGCTGCGCTGAAAGGGATTCAAGGAAAGGCGCACGTTGAACTGAAAGGGTCACTTCACCCCTCCCATATTTCCCTCTCGGGGAATCTGAGGGGTGAAAAAATTATTCTCGAAACCACAAACGAACCCATCAGAATAAAGCGTGTAAAGGTCCGCATGGAATTGGAGAATAATCGTCTTTCGGTCCCACTGATCCGGGTTACTTCTCCCCTTGGAATGACTCTGAAAGGGACGGCCACGATTGAAGATATTAACCATCCCACCCAAGACATCAAAACGAATCTTGATTTCTCAATTACTGATATGGCCGCCACGCGTTCAATCATGAAAATATTCTATCCCTCCACCCCTGACGCCTTCACAATCAAAGGCCCCCTCCATCTAAAAATGGATGCACATTATGGTGAAAACGGCATAAATGCCTGCGGGTCCGTCGATTTCAAGGGAATGATCTCAAATCGCTCACTTCCCTTGGATTGCAGGGGAATTTCCCTTTCCATTCCTTTTGACATACAAGCGGGGGAGAAAAATAAGGC
>CAZPTH010000283.1:0-2432 GCA_964589315.1 uncultured Thermodesulfobacteriota bacterium | reverse complement strand
TCTCATATGCCTCTAATGTGGCTCGATCTACACTCACTGCCTTGGCTTCTGCCATATTTAAATCCTCCTTGAATTAGTTTTATTTTTTGTTTCCAACGGCCGCCATGTAAATAACGGTCTCTTCGTTGCCATCCACACCAATAAGCTGGTTGGCTTCCTTGTCGAAAAACGCGCCAACCGCACAACACCCCAAATCGAGGGATTCACACGCCAGATAGAGGTTCTGGCATATGTGTCCCACGTCGAGATATATGTATCGGTAGGCCCGCTGTTCATATTTCCACGCGCTCCGATAGACAACGGCTGTCCATACGAAATCAACGGCCGCTTTTGCCATCATTCCCTGGCTTAAGGCCGCCTGCGCTAACGGGGCGCCGTAGTTTCCCGGTGACAGGAATTCCAATTCCCACTCTGGGAGAAAGAGGTGGTATAACCCGGATTCAAGTCCCTCAACATGGTTGATGACGAGGTAGGTTTCAATGGGAAAGAGGCCTCCCGCCGAAGGGGCTGTCCTGAAGAGGCTGTCGCCCGCCATGGCTGTAACGCCCTGGGTTGCCCATACAAGCTGTGCGAGGGTATCTACGGAGATGGGATTTTCAGTAAAATCACGATATGAACGCCGTCTCTGTAATGCCTTCCATAAGGGAATTCCCCCTTCGATTTCCGGATTCAGCAGGGGAATCCTCGGGGCCTCGTATCGTTTGAAGGCCGGCGGTTTTGCAGACCAGTCCAGGCCGCGCCCGCCAATGTTTTTGGGCGTGTAACTGGTCAATTCCTGAAACTCTGTTCCGATTCCTTGCATATCTTTCCCCTGTTGCAAGTTATTAAGCAATATATGTGCCACAAATTGTAGCTTAAAAAACATAATGATTATAATAGGTTGAAAATATAACTTGGAGATAAAAATGTTTGTCCTTGATTTATACGAAAAAAATGCGTATGAAAGGCGAAAAGGTAGCCCTAATGCGAAAAATTTTCGCATTACGTGGATCGAGAGGCGAAAAAATTCCAGGAAGGTGTCCGTGACCCGTAACACAAAGGAAAGAGTAAAATACATGGAAATCCTGGAATCGTGTCGGGTCCTCGCGGTGGTGGGGATGTCACGGAGCCCGGGAAAGGCGGCTGGTAGCGTTCCCAGGT
Source organism: uncultured Thermodesulfobacteriota bacterium (assembly GCA_964589315.1). GTDB lineage: Bacteria > Desulfobacterota > S145-22 > S145-22 > S145-22 > JAOZMY01. The sequence goes on along the minus strand of CAZPTH010000283.1, from coordinate 1,292 downwards.
TTCTCAGGCAAAGGGGTTATAACATCATTCCTGTCAATCCCAATGCGGAAACCATTGACGGGTTGCAGACCTATCCAGATCTCCTGAGCGTTGACGAAGAGATCGATGCCATTGTCATCTTTCGTCCCACGAAAAATGTCATGGAGGTCGTCAAAGAGGCAGTTGAACGCAGAAAAAAACGGGGAGACGTCCGGGTCGTCTGGATGCAGGAAGGAATCCGCGATGACGAGGCAGCCAGGCTCGCAGAGGAACATGGAATCACCGTTGTCCAGGATCGCTGCATGGCGAAGGAGTACAGGCGTCTGTTCGAAAGGCAAGATGGAAAATAACGATCCGGCACATTTACTTCTTGGATGGTTTGACAAAAACAGGCGGGATCTGCCGTGGAGGAAAGAGCCGAGGGACCCGTATCGTGTCTGGGTTTCCGAGATTATGCTCCAGCAGACGCAGGTTCGGACAGTTATCGATTACTTCAACCGATGGATTGACAGGTTTCCCGATGTTTTCGCCCTTGCAGGGGCCCCGCTGGATAGGGTGCTTAAGGCGTGGGAGGGCTTGGGGTATTACAGCCGGGCGCGTAATCTCCACAAGGCGGCCCGCCTGATTGTGACAGACTATGATGGAAGCCTTCCCCGAACCGCGAAAGGGCTTCAGGGACTTCCGGGAATCGGGCCCTACACCGCGGCTGCCATTGCTTCGTTCTGTTTCGATGAACAGGTGATGGCCGTGGATGGCAATGTTCGGAGGGTTACCGCCCGGTTATTCGCGATTGAAGGGGACGTTACACAAGGGGTAGCGAGGCGTTTCCTGAAACCTTTTTACCAATCTGACCAGGCTGGCAGGGTCAACGAGGCCCTGATGGAACTGGGGGCCCTTTGCTGCACCCCCGGGCAACCTGCCTGTGGCGATTGTCCGTTCCGGTCTTCCTGTCGGGCCTTTAGGGAAGGAACCCCGGGAAACTATCCTGTTTCGAAGAGAAAGAGAAAGCCACCCCACGTCAGGCGGCAGGGGGTCCTGATTCTCAGGGGAGACAGCCTCTACCTGACGAGGCGACCGGAGAAGGGGATGTTGGGGGGACTGTGGGGTATTCCTTTGCTTGAGGGTGAAGATAAACTTTCTTCCCTGTCGGGAGGGGTGTTTTTGAATGATGTTTCACATGCCTATACCCACTTTCGGATTACCGTCACCCCCGTGGTCGTAAAGGAGGGAGCGGTGAAATATGTGCCGGGTAATGGGCGTTTTGTCCCCTTTGACGAGATATCGCGCCTGGCCCTTTCCACCCTGGACCACAA
>CAZPTH010000282.1:0-2468 GCA_964589315.1 uncultured Thermodesulfobacteriota bacterium | reverse complement strand
TTTTTCATCTGCGTCATCTGCGGCTGAGATTTCGGTTTATCCGTGTACGCAGTCTGTGAAAATCCGTGTCCCATTTTCTTCAACTGCTTGTCGTTCCATTTTGAAAGCGATATAGTGTCTTCCATGCAGCCGGTGAAAAAAAGCACGGTAGCCCTCCTTTTCACGGTGGTCACCGTTATCGTGGTGGGGCTCGACCAGTGGACCAAGCATCTCGTCGTCACGCACCTGCTTCTCTACCAGTCCATCCCCGTGTCAAAGGGATGGTTGAACCTGGTCTACGTCCACAACACGGGGGTAGCCTTCGGGTTTTTCAACGGTCCGAACAACCTGCCCAAGACTCTCTTCTTCTCAGGCATCACCCTGATCTCCGTGGTCGTTGTCTTCTACTTTCTCTGGCACGCCTTCGTAAAAAGGGACGCCCTTCAGTCCATTTTCCTGGGGATGATCTGTGGGGGCGCCGTCGGGAACCTCATCGATCGCTTTCGCCACGGGGCCGTGGTCGATTTTATCGATGTCTATTACAAGCGTTATCACTGGCCCGCCTTCAACGTGGCGGACGCCGCCATTTCGGTGGGCATCATCCTCCTGATCCTGCGACTCCTCCTGAAAAAGCCGGAGAACCCTGAAGAGGGAAACTGGAATGCATCCCGTCCTGTTTCACATCGGTAATTTCACCATTTACAGTTACGGCGTGCTGGTCGCCCTCGGGTTCGCCGCGGGGATTACCTGGGCCTATTTCGACGCGCGGCGGCAGGGAATCGACCCGAACAAGATCCTGGACCTTGCCTTCTACCTGGTCCTTTCCGCCATCATCGGGGCCCGGCTTTTTTATGTCCTGATCGAGTACCGGGACTACCTGAAAGATCCCCTCAGGGCCCTCAAGATCTGGGAGGGCGGCCTGGTCTTTTACGGCGGGCTGATCCTGGCCGGTCTCACGGGGGCATGGTATATCCTGCACCATCGCCTCCCACACTGGCTGGTCATGGATATCTTTGCGCCGGGGATCGCCCTGGGGCACGCCATCGGCCGAATCGGCTGTTTCTGCGCGGGGTGCTGTTACGGAAAGGTCTGTCACTGCTCCTTTGGGCTCGTGTTCAAAGACCCCAAGAGCCTGGCCCGGCTGGGGATTCCCCTCTATCCCACGCAACTCATTTCCTCGGCCATGCTCTTCATCATATTTTTCATTTTGATCTTCGTGGAACGGCGTAAAAAATTTGACGGGCAGGTTTTCTGGTCTTATGTTTTGATATATGCCATCGCGCGTTTTGGCATAGAGTTTCTGAGGGGGGATCCGAGGGGATTTACCATTCCGGGATTGATTTCCACGTCCCAGGGAATCAGCCTCTTGTTGATCCCTGTGAGTATTTACTTTCTCATCCGTTTGAAGCGCCAGAGTGAACGGCGCGAGAGGAGATAAAAATGGGTGTCCTGAATATCCTGAAATATCCTGACCCCTTCCTGAAAAAACCGGCCGAAGCCGTCCCCGAGAAGGAGGAAATCGAAACCCTTGTCAAAGATATGTTCGAGACCATGTATGCCGCACGCGGGATCGGCCTGGCGGCCCCCCAGGTGGGCGTCGGGAAGCGCGTGATCGTCCTGGACGTGTCACCGGTGGAGGAAACAGCGAAACCCCTGGCCCTCATCAACCCCGAAATCGTTTCGAGGGAGGGGAAAGAGGAATCCGAGGAGGGGTGCCTGAGCGTCCCGGAACTGAATGTGAAAATCACCCGCGCCAGCAAGGTAACCGTGTCGGGATACACGCCCGAGTGGACCCTCACGCAGGTCGCCGCGGAAGGCATCCTGGCCATCGCCCTGCAGCACGAGATCGACCACTTAGACGGGGTCCTGATCGTGGATTATCTCAGCCGTCTCAAACGCGAGTTCTACAAAAAGAAGATCAAAAAGATGTATGCCCAGAGGATGTAGGCTCCCGTGACCCTCAAGCTCATTTTTATGGGAACCCCCGACTTTTCCGTCCCTTCCCTCGTGGCTCTGCATGAAGCGGGACACAGTATCCTCGGGGTCGTCACACAGCCGGACCGACAGAAGGGGCGGGGAAAGAAGATTATTCCTCCCCCCGTCAAGGAGGCTGCCCTTTCCCTGGGGCTTCCCGTCTTTCAACCCCCCAATCCCAACGATCCCGCGTTTGTCCGGACCCTTGCCGAACTCGCCCCGGATGCCGTCGTGACGGTGGCCTTCGGGCATATTCTAAAGCAGAAAATCCTGGAACTGCCTCCCCTGGGATGTATCAATCTCCATGCCTCCCTCCTGCCGAAATACCGGGGGGCGGCCCCCATCGCCTGGGCTATTTTGAATGGAGACCCCGTCACGGGAGCGACCGTCATGCGCATGGATGAAGGTATGGACACGGGCCCCATTCTGGCCGCGCGGGAAGAACCGATCCTTCCCGACGACACTACTGAAACGCTGGGGCGACGTCTGGCAAAAATCGGGGCAGGACTCCTCGC
>CAZPTH010000281.1:0-2490 GCA_964589315.1 uncultured Thermodesulfobacteriota bacterium | reverse complement strand
TAGCCGGCGCCGCGGATGGTGTGGATGAGCTTTTTTTCGAAGGAGCGATCAATCTTTTCCCTTAAACGGCAGATGCGCGCCTCCACCACGTTGGTCTGGGGGTCGAAGTTGTAGTCCCAGACGTGCTCCATGATCATGGTCTTGGAGACGATGCGTCCCGCGTTGCGCATGAGGTATTCCAGGAGGGCGAATTCCTTGGCCTGGAGTTCGATGGGGGAACCCTGCCGGATAACCTTTCGCTTGACCAGGTCCAGGGTGAGATCGCCGACGGTCAGGGTGGTTGGCTCGGAAATGGCGTTGGCGCGGCGGATGAGGGCCTGAACCCGAGCCAGGAGTTCGGCGAACGCGAACGGCTTGACGAGGTAGTCGTCTCCGCCCGTCTGCAGGCCCCGGACCCGGTCGTCCACGGAGCCTCGGGCGCTCAAAACAAGGACCGGCGTGGTGATTTTTTGCTCCCTCAGACGTTCGATCAGCGTAAGGCCATCCAGTTTCGGCAGCATGATATCCACGATGGCGGCATCGTAAGGTTCTGTGGAGGCCAGGTGGAGGCCGTCTTCTCCATTGGCGGCATGGTCCACGGCGTACCCCTCCTGTTGCAGTCCCTTCTGGATGAAACCCGCCACCTGGATGTCGTCTTCCACGATGAGAATTCTCATGGGATCTCCTTGATCGTTCTTGTCTTTACTTTATATCATATTGTTGCAGAAAATTTTATCCGCTCTCCTTGAAACCCGGGGTAGGCTATATTAAGATTGAATGGTTTTGAACATAGGAGGTGTACCAATGGCCCGGAGATTGATAGATCTAAGCATCACGATAGAAGACGGCCTTCCCAGTGATCCCCCCATGATGGTCCCGAAGATCGACTACATGGATCACAAGGCGGGGGCGGAGTCGATGAAATCCTTCTTCCCTGGAATTACGGAAAAAGACCTCCCGGAGGGCCTGGGATGGGCGGTGGAATTCCTCACCCTTTGCACCCATTCCGGCACACACCTGGACGCCCCGTACCACTATCATCCCACCATGAGCCGGGGACAGCGGGCGCTGACCATCGATGAAATCCCCCTGGAATGGTGTTTTGCCGACGGTGTCGTGCTCGATTTCCGGCACAAACCGGACGGATCCCTGATTACGGCGAAAGAGATGGCCGAGGCCGAGAAGAAGATAGGCTATACCATCAAGGAGGGGGATATCGTTCTCATCATGACGGGCGCCGACAAAGCCTGGGGGACACCGGCATACTTGACCAAGGGGTGCGGCATGAGCCGGGAATCGACGCTATGGCTGACGGATCGGGGGGTGAAGGTCGTAGGGATCGACGCCTGGAGCTGGGATCGTCCCCTCCCGTTCCAGGCGGAGGAGTTCAAGAAGACGGGGAACAGCAAGGTCATCTGGGAGGCGCACTTCGCCGGGATCGAGGCCGGGTATTGCCACATGGAGAAGCTGGCGCATCTGGATGAGATTCCTGTATCCCACGGATTTACCGTCTGCTGCTTTCCCGTAAAGATTAAAAAAGCGAGCGCCGGATGGATTCGCCCGGTTGCGATCGTGGATTTATAACCCTTTTTAGAAGCAGGAGGTTTTCATGGAAAAACTGATCCTTACCGCGGCCATCACGGGGGCGGCGACCGTTCCCTCCCAGACCCCTTATCTTCCTCTCACGCCGCGCCAGATCGCGGATTCCGCCATCGAGGCGGCCGAGGCGGGGGCGGCTATCGTTCACATCCATGCCCGGAGACCCGAGGATGGGCTTCCCTCTTCCGACCCGGAGCATTTTCGTGAGATCATCACCCGCATCAAGGAACAGAGCGACGTGGTCATCTGCCTGACCACGGGAGGTTCCATCCTCATGACCGTGGAGGAACGGGCGCGGGTGGTTCCCCTCTTCAAGCCGGAGATGTGTTCCTTCAACCTGGGATCCATCAACTTTGCCCTGCACCCGTCTCTCGAACGGATCAAGGAGTTTAAGTACGCGTGGGAAAAGTCCTACCTGGAAAAGAGCAAGGATTTCGTGTTCAAGAACACCTTCAAAGACTTCGAGTATCTCTGCCAGGCCATCCGGGAAAACGGCTCGAAACCGGAACTGGAAGTCTATGATGTGGGGCATCTCTATAATCTCGATTATCTGGTCCGGACGAAGCAGCTCTCCTTTCCGCTCCACCTCCAGTTTGTCATGGGGGTTTTGGGGGCCATTCGGGCGACGCCCGAAGACCTGATCTACCTGAAGAACAAGGCGGAATCGCTTTTTGGCAAGGAGAATTTTACCTGGTCGGTCATTGGGATCGGGGCCGCCCAGTTCAGCCTCTCCGCCATGGCCATCAACATGGGGGGGCACGTGCGCGTGGGCCTGGAAGACAACATCTACATCAAGCGCGGGGTCCTGGCCAAGAGCAATGCCGAGCTTGTGCGAAAGGCGGTGGAACTGGCGGAAGCCTTCAACCGGGAGGTGGCGACCCCGGATGAGGCGCGCCGAATCCTCGGCCTGAA
>CAZPTH010000280.1:0-2524 GCA_964589315.1 uncultured Thermodesulfobacteriota bacterium | reverse complement strand
TCTTTCCATGATTTCGACGATTTCGTAAAGGAAGATTCCGAGGACACTCATGCCGATGATCCCGACAAACATCATGGGATAGTCGGCCATTCCCCATGCGTCGAGGATAAGATTCCCCAGGCCGTTCCGGGTCGCGAAGGATTCGACGAAGAAGAGGATAGCCACGGATGTGCCGATGCTGATTCGCAGGGAGGTAAGGATAGCGGGAAGGCAGGCAGGGATAACGACGTGACGGTAGATGTCTAAGGTGCTGCCCCCCAGTGTAACCAGGGCATCGATGAAGGGTTTTTTGACGGAACGGGACCCATCGCGCGTGGTAACGAGAATCTGGTAAAACACGACGAGGGCGATGAGGGCGACTTTTGAGATATTGCCGATGCCCAGGAGGATAAAGAAGATGGGGAGAAAGACGATTTTTGGAATAGGGTAGGTCAAAAAAATGAGGGGGGCAATCCATTTGTCCCACCGGGGGCTCTGCCCCAGGAAAAGCCCCAGGGGCACGGCAATGAGGATGGCAAGGGTAAGGCTTACCACCACACGACCCATGCTGACCAGAAAGTTTGGGGCAAAACTTTTCATGGTGAAGGCCTTGGCGACGGCAATGGGGGTGGGGATAATCCCACCGGAAACGGTGAGAGACATGATGACCCATATTCCCAAAAGGATGAGCGAGGCGAGGATTCCGGTAAAGTAGCGTTGCCTTTTCATACAACAGCTTCCTGGTTAAGGGAGAACAGGACCTTCCTGAGTCGGGTGGAGGTTTCGAAGAATTCCTTGGAGCTCCGATAGGTCAGGTCCCCGGCGCTGGGGTTTTCGACCGTCGCCTGAATCTTGGCGGGGCGTTCGGATAGGACAAGAATCTTTTTCCCGAGGAAGGTCGCTTCTTCAATGCTGTGAGTGACGATAATGAAGGTAATCTTATGCGTCTCCCAGATCTGGGCGAGGAGCCTCTGGAGGTGTTCACGGGTCATGGCGTCGAGAGAGGAGAAGGGTTCGTCCATGAGGATGAGGGAAGGGTTCATCGCCAGGACCCGGGCAATGGCGACCCGCTGCCGTTGGCCCCCGCTGAGCTGAGAGGGGTAAAAAGCGGTGAAGGGTGAAAGGCCCAGTTCCTCCAGGATGGGATCGATTCTCTTTTGAATCTCCGCGTGGGAGGCGTGCCTCAAAATAAGGCCCATGGCGACATTTTCCCATACCGTTTTCCACGGGAACAAACCGTAATCCTGGAGAATCATGGGGATGTTTCCCCGAGTGGTTGTAGTGCCGTTGACGTGTATAGATCCCTTTTGAAGGGGAAGAAGGCCGGCGATAAGGTACAGGAGGGTTGTTTTTCCGCACCCCGAGGGGCCGATGATGGCGCAGCTTTCCCCACGTTCCACGGAGAAACTGACATCTGCCAGTGCCTCGACGCCCCCCGGGTAGGTGAATTGAAGATGATGGACCCTTATCATATCTCCATGCCCTTCTTGAATTACCGTCCCCACATCTTCATGGTTGGCGGGGGAACAAGTCCCCGGCATAACAAAGGTCTTCAAAGGTGACGGGGCGTTTCAGTAACCCCTTTCCTTTTACCCAGCTCAACACGCTTTCAACGGATGCCCTTGAAGGGATGGACGCAGAGGGAAAGTCCGCGAATTTAAAGGAAGACGCAATGGACCTGGGAAGGCGGCACTTTTCCACGAGGAGGCCGCGAACCGCTTCGTGATCCCGGTTGATTATTGCGACGGCCCGGTTATATGCCTTGTAAAATGTCTTGAGAAATCCCGTATTTTCGTGAATGAACGCGTCGTTCCAGACCAGGACGGTTTGAGAAAGGTTGTACTTGCCGTCATCTGCGATCCAGTGTGCCCCCTTGGACCTGGCAAGCGAAGCGAGGGGATCGGGCAGGACGGCGGCGTCTATCTTTCCCGTCATGAGCATCTGGAACCGGATGGGAATGCTTTTGATCTCCTGCTTTTTAACGGTGCCGGGAGGGATGCCATGGGCCTTGAGGAGGCCGTCCAAAACGTATTCGATGATCGTGTTCGACGAAATGGCGATGTGCTTTCCCTCAAGGTCTCGGATATTACGGATGGGGGAAGTGGGAGGGGTCAGAATTGCGAAGAGCCCCTCGGAGGGGCGTTTCCCCAGGATGATGGAGACCACTTTGGCGGGGAATCCTCGGCTTCTGAGCAGGGTGGCGGAGATGAGGTCGCCCAGGTAGGCGTCGACTTTTCCCGTTTGAAAGGCGGCATCCCGTTCGACGGCGCTCCGAAACGTGACAAGCGTGACGGGACGTGGGAGCGCCTTGAAAAGCCCATGCTGTTGCGCCACGTAGAAGGGAAGGGCGTCCACGATAGGGAGAACCCCTATCTTGACGGGAGTTGCCGAAAAGGTGGTGACGGGAGCTGAAATGAAAAATAGACAAAAAACCATCATGGAGATGAATTTCTTCATTTCTAACCTCCCTTACTTGAGATAGATGTCCAGGGCCACGAAGGCCAGGAACATCATACTGATGAGGCCGTTGATTGTAAAGAAGGCC
>CAZPTH010000279.1:1285-2543 GCA_964589315.1 uncultured Thermodesulfobacteriota bacterium | reverse complement strand
AAAAATAGCCTATGGGGACGTGTCTTGTTTGTTTCGTTTCACGGGTTATGCTATAAAATGCTTAAAAAAGGGGTTGAAGTATGATTGGTATATCAAAACTATACTGTGGAGTTGTAGAGCCCTCAGACCCGTTGCGTTACGGGCGTGACTCGTCACAGCTCCCGTCCCATCTCCTTCAGTTTTCCAAAGACAAAAAGCCGGTGGTGGTCTGGAATGTGACGCGGCGGTGCAACCTCAAGTGTGTTCACTGCTATTCCCAGTCGCAGAACATCGATTATCCGGACGAGCTGACCACGGAGGAAGGAAAGGCGCTGATCGATGACCTGGCCAATTTTGGAGCGCCGGTCATTCTGTTTTCCGGCGGAGAGCCGACGATTCGCAAGGATCTGTTCGAGCTGGCGGAATACGCCCGGGATCGGGGCATGCGGGCCGTGATTTCCACGAACGGGACCCTGATCACGAAAGAGGTCGCGAAACGGCTGAAAGAGATCGGGCTTTCCTATGTGGGGGTCAGCCTGGACGGGATGAAGGAGACAAATGATAAATTCCGGGGCGTGGTGGGGGCCTTCGACGCGGCACTGAGAGGGATCCACAACTGCATGGAAGAGGGGATCAAGGTTGGGTTGCGCTTCACCATGAATCGCCGGAACGCCCAGGATATCCCGGAGATTTTCAGGCTTCTGGAACGGGAAAGAATCCCCAGGATCTGTTTCTATCACCTGGTTTATGCGGGCCGCGGCAGCGCCCTGGTGAAAGAGGACCTGACCCATGAGGAGACCCGGAAGGTCGTGGATCTGATTATGGATGAAACGAAGCGGCTTCACGACAAGGGGTTTCCTGCCGAGGTCCTGACCGTGGATAATCACGCGGACGGCCCCTATGTCTATCTCCGGCTGAAGAGGGAAGACCCGAAACGGGCGGAAGAGGTCCTGGAGCTGCTGAAGATGAACCAGGGAAATTCTTCCGGAAACGGGATCGGCTGTGTGAGCTGGGACGGCGAGGTCTACGCGGACCAGTTCTGGCGCCACTATTCCTTTGGAAATGTGCGTCAACGCCCCTTCAGCGAGATCTGGACCGACCTTTCCAACCCGCTCATGGCAAAGCTGAAGGACAAAAAGCCGCATGTCAAGGGCCGCTGCGCGAAGTGCCAGTGGCTGGATATCTGTGGCGGAAACTTCCGGGTGCGGGCCGAGGCGGTGACGGGCGACCTCTGGGCCCCGGACCCCGCCTGTTACCTGACCGATGAGGAGATAGGGAT
>CAZPTH010000279.1:0-1185 GCA_964589315.1 uncultured Thermodesulfobacteriota bacterium | reverse complement strand
AGGCGGTTGAGGGCGACGGAGGCCTTCCGCGCCATGGTGCGTGAGAATCACCTCCGCGTGGAGGATCTGATCTATCCCATGTTTGTCCGGCCAGGAAAGGGCGTGGCGAATCCCGTGGCGTCCATGCCGGGGGTTTTTCAGTTTTCCGTGGATAAGCTGGTGGAGGACGTGAAAGAGGTGGCCTCCCTGGGAATTCCGGCGATTATCCTGTTTGGCATCCCGGAACACAAGGACGAGATGGCCACCGAGGCCTATGCGGATGACGGCATCGTGCAGCAGGCCATCCGGGCCGTCAAGGACGCGGTTCCCGAGATGATGGTGATTACGGATGTCTGCCTCTGCGAATACACCTCCCATGGACATTGCGGCATCGTCCGGGATGGGAAAATCCTGAACGATCCGACCCTGGAGCTTTTGGCGAAAGAGGCGGTGTCCCACTGCAAGGCGGGGGCGGACATGGTGGCGCCCTCCGACATGATGGACGGGCGAATCGGCGCCGTGCGCGAGGCGCTGGATGATGAGGGGTTTACCGATATTCCCATCATGGCTTACAGCGCCAAGTACGCCTCCAACTTTTACGGTCCCTTCCGTGACGCGGCGGAATCGCCCCCGCAATTCGGGGATCGCAAGTCCTACCAGATGGATCCCCCCAACCTTGATGAGGCCCTGCGCGAGGTGGAACTGGATATTGAAGAGGGCGCGGACATCGTGATGGTCAAGCCGGGCCTTCCCTACCTGGACGTGCTGCACGCGGTGAAGATGAATTTCAATCGCCCCCTGGCGGTTTACAACGTCAGCGGGGAGTATTCCATGGTCAAGGCCGCGGCGGCAAACGGCTGGATCGATGGCGAGAAGGTGATGATGGAGATCCTGACCGGCTTCAAACGTGCCGGCGCCGACCTGATCCTGACCTATTTCGCGAAGGAAGCGGCGAGGGTGTTGGAAAAGTCTGAAGGTTGAAGCCTGAAGCCTGAAGCCTGAAGTCCGAAGTCTGAAGTCCGAAGAAATTTCGGCTCAAACTTACTTCAGACTAAGCCCGAAATTGAGAGGAGCCATGAGGAATCATAGAAATCTCAAGGCATTTGAACTTGCGGATGCGATTGTTGGGATGGTATATGAAGCGACACAAAAGTTCCCTCGGGAGGAAATATTTGGCTTGGCTGCACAAATGAAACGATCTGCTGT
>CAZPTH010000278.1:0-2555 GCA_964589315.1 uncultured Thermodesulfobacteriota bacterium | reverse complement strand
TGGTCTCCGAGAACCGTTCATCCGGACACATGCCATAGACCTCCGATGTGGAGGGAAAGATAACCCGTGTGTAGTATTTCACGCACTGGCGGATGACTTGCAGGTTTTCCTCGAAATCCAGCTCGAAAACGGCAAGGGGGTCCTTCATATAGCTGGCCGGGGTGGCGATGGCCACAAGGGGGAGGCAAATGTCGCATTTCTTGATGTGATAGGCGATCCATTCCCGGTTGATGGCGATGTCCCCTTCGAGGAAGTGGAAGCGCGGGTGACCCAAGAGGGCCTCAAGCTTGTCGCTGGAGAGGTCCATCCCGTAGAGTTCCCAGTCGGTCTCGTTGAGGATGCGCCGGGTCAGGTTACTGCCGATGAAGCCGTTGACGCCTAAAATGAGGATTTTCATTCAGGACTCCTGTCGATGGCAAGAGGATTGTTCGTGGATGAGGGGGCTTGTCGTGAAACCTCTGATGGGCTTCTGAATACTTCCTTGATGACGTAACTGGGGTGACCCCGCACTTCCTGAAAGATACGCCCGATATATTCCCCGAGCAGACCAAAGGCGATGAACTGTCCCCCGATGAGGATGAACAGGATGGCGAACAGGGTGAAGATGCCACCCACGGCCCAGGAGGGGCCAAGGATAATCCTGAGGATCAGGAGAAGAATCCCGAAGGAGATGCCCAGAAAGGCGATGAGCGATCCCAGGAGAAAGAGAATTCTCAGTGGCGCCAGGGAAAGGCTCGTCATCAGGTCCAGTTGGAGGCTCAAGAGTTTCAGGAAGGAGTATTTTGAAATTCCCGCGGTTCTTGGCGCGTGTGACACAGGAATTTCCACGGGGTTTTTGGCGTAGAGGGTAGCCAGGGCCGGGATAAAGATGCGATATTCCTTCTGCCTGGCAAGGGCCTTGGCGATGTCTCTTTGATATCCCCGCAACATACAGCCAAAATCCTTCAGGGACACGCCGGAGATCTTCCGGGTCATCCGATTGACCAGGTCCGAGGCGAACTTTCGGAAAAAGGGGTCTTGCCGGCTTTCCCGGTAGGTGCCGACCAGGTCATGGCCTTTCTGAAAGGCGTCGATAAGCCTGGGAATCTCCTCCGGCGGGTTCTGAAGATCGGCATCCAGGGTGATGATCCATTCTCCCGCGGCCTGTTCGAATCCCGCCATCACGGCGGCGTGCTGGCCGAAATTTCGCGAAAATGTGAGGACGACAAGTTCCGGGTAACGCTTTTGCTGTTCCCGGAGCAGGGTGAGCGTTTCATCCGTGGAACCGTCATCGATACAGATTACTTCGAACGAGAGGCCGAGACCCTGCAGGACGGGAAACAGGCGCTGAAAAAGCGGCGCAATATTGGTCGCCTCGTTTTTCATGGGGATGACAATGGAAAGTTTTGGAACGGTCTTATCCTTCATAGGTCTTCTTTATATCGATATTTTTTTGTTTAGACAACTGTTCATGTGAAGAACAACCATTTTATATGAAAAGGCTAAGTTTTATTTCCCGCGGAGAGGTAATTCTTGGACTCCAAGGAAGATGAGGAACCTGGAAGTGCATCCTGGAAAGGGGCGCTGAGCCGGAAGAGGCATACCTTGAAACGGTGGGTATAATCCTGACGGACGAGGAGCGTGAGCCTGTTTTTCAAAGTTGCGGGGATTTCATCGACCCTCTTTAAGGAAATGATCAGGAGGGCATCGGAATGATTCTTGAAAAAGGCATAAAGGTCATGGGGAGTTTTAAGAGGAGTGACATACTGCCCCGTATAAAAAGGTATCATGCCGCGGGTAAGTTCGCTTAGTTGAAAACCGGCCAGAGGTGGATTCCCCTTGAGGAAGGGCTGAATTTTGTCGGGGAAGCGGCGAATACTTTTGACCGGATCCATAATCCGTGTGGCCCCCTCGTGATAGGTAAAAACGAGGAGGATAACCGTGGCAAAGATGATAACGCAAGATGGAGTGGCCCTCGTCTTCAAGGCCCGAAGGAACCTGTTCGCGAGAAAGAGAAAGGCGAGAATCCCAAGCGGAACAATGAGGACGAGCATGGGTGACAGTTTTTTGATCACGGGTGCCATGGGGTGTCCCTTTGGTCCCATACCCGTAAGGACGACCACGACAGATCCAATGGCAATGGCCAGTGGGACAAGGGCAAGCAGGGCCAAAAACACGTTTAAGGTCCAGCGCTCGATGGGAAGGACTCGTTGGGTCTTTTCCCGCTCACAAACGGAGGCAAACCAGCCCCCAATCGTCAGGGCAAGGAGGGGATAGATGGGGACGAGGTAGAGCCCCCGTTTTGTTTGAGGAATAGACAGGAGCAGGAATCCAATGGCGAAGAGGGCGAAAAATTGGAGCAGCCCCTTCCGCTCGGGACCTTTCACGGGGATGGACGGGCGTATCAGGAAGGCGAGTGCGGCGGGCAGGGCTATAATCCAGGGGATGAAATCCTCCAAGAGTTTTCTGAAATAGTAGAAAAAGGAATGCCTATGTCCCCCCACGTAATGGGTAATGGCCGAGGGCAACATCCTCCCGAGGGTATTTTGCAGGAGATACTCGTTGAGGGCACGTTT
>CAZPTH010000277.1:0-2592 GCA_964589315.1 uncultured Thermodesulfobacteriota bacterium | reverse complement strand
CGCGGAGCTTTTTCTCTTTTGGACCGCTTCCCGTGGTGAGATTGGAAAGCCCCGCGATAGTTCGGACGGGAAATCCCAGAAGGTCGGGGAGGGTGCGAATCGTGTCGAGAAACGCCATCGCCTGTTCGATCCCGTCTTCCCACATCAACGGAGGCACCACGGGATCGACGATCACCCGTTGCGGGGAAAGCCCGGCGCGGTCAGTTTTCTCAAACAGCTCCGTGGCCACGGCGAGGCGCTCGTCGGCGGTCTTCGGGACCTGCCCCGTGGGGGCGAGGAGGTAGCCGATGACGTCTACCCCGTATTCCGCCGCCAGTGGCAGAATCTTTTCCAGCTTCTGCGGTTCCAGGGAGATACCGTTGATGACGGCGCGGTTTCGGCAGGCGGCGAGCCCCGCCTCGAGGGCGGTGGCATTGGAGGTGTCGAGGTAGAGGGGAAGCTTTGTAACGGCCTGGACGGACTGCACGAGAAAGGTCATTCGTTCTTCCGGCTCTTTCGTGAGGGGGCCTGCATTGATGTCGATAGCCTCTGCCCCCGCGGCCACGCAGCGTTTCACGCAGGTCTGGACAGGAATGGGATCCCGTTTTACGACGGCTTCCTGAAAAACCGGATTCGTGATCTGGAGGTTATCCGCGACCAGGAACATGGCAAGATATCAGGAGGTGAAGAGGTCTTTTACCGAGTCTTTGGTGAGGAGAATGAGGGTAAAGACCCCCAGGATGGTCCCGATGGGGATGAGGGCGCATTCGATGGCCCCGATGACGAGGCAGAAGGTTCGACTTTTGAACTTGGACAACTTACGTCCCGCGATGATCATGAGAACGGCGAGGGTCCAGCCGGCAAGGATGAGCAGAACGGCGACGATGATGAAGATCCATCCCACCAGCTCGGGAGAAGGCCCTCCCGACGGATTCTTAGACAATCCCTCCTTCAAAACTGCAATGCCAATAAAAAGGTGGATTAACGGCATACAGGCGAAAAGCCCCGTCAGTCCTCCCATCACGTAATGAAAGATGGCGAGCAGGCGAATGTTTCTCTTGTCTTCTTCCAAGGTTTTTCCTTTCGCGGAATGGTGGATGTTAGCTGTTTGGCTGAAGGGCTTTCAAACGCTCCAGGACGATCTCCGCGTGCTTGACCTCCCCGCTTTTGCGTTTCACCCGGACCTTTACCTTACGCCACACTTCCTCGACTTTTCCGTCCGGCGAGATGAGAAACGTGGACCGGATGACCCCTTCCGTTTCTTTGCCGTAACTTTTCTTAATGCCCCAGGCGCCGTATTCCTTCATGACCGACTTTTCCGTGTCACTCAGGAGAGTAATCCCCAACCCGTGTTTCTCGATAAATCCACGGTGCCGTTCGGGACTGTCCGGGCTCACGCCAAGGATGACAGCGCCCAGTGCCCCGAAATCTCCCTTCAAGGCGGTGAAATCGATGGCTTCCTTGGTGCAGCCCGAGGTATTGTCTTTGGGATAAAAATAGAGCACCACCCATTTCCCTGAAAAGTCCTTCAGGGATACCTCGTTGCCGTCCTGATCGGGCAACGTGAAATCGGGGGCCTTGTCTCCTGTCTCAACCATGTCCGCCTCTCCTTTCGTTAGCGTTGATGTCTATTTTCTATCACGGCACGGGAAATCCTACAAGGAATCTGCCCGTTATGGAGCCGATTTCCCCCCAAATCCCATAGAACTGGACCGGATCAGTTCGATAAGCTCTTCCTGCCTTGGACGGTATAATATCATGGCGATGGCGGAGAAGAGCATCAGAGAGGTGAGATCGGAGAGTTTTCCGAAGAAAAAGTATAGAATCAATCCATAGATTCCGATGCTTTCCGATACCGCCAGGATAATCACCACGGCCGTCGAATATCTCACAACAGCGGGATTCTGGCGATTCCCCGTGGTCTGCGTCCAGCCTTTAAGCGCCCTTTTTGATGTTATCAACATCTTCCGGATGTAGTATGCCAGGATGAAGGTCAGCACCGAGACGAGATACAAAATCCATCGCAAGGTAGACGGGAAGTTCCCATATGTATTGGGCTTGATGGTGCCTTTTGCATAAATGGCGACGAAAACATAGATGAGCAGTGACAGCAGCAACGCACCCCAGATGAGGCGGAGATTTCTCATCCCCACGTCTACCTGTTTCTGGGTTTCCCTATCCAGCATAAAATTTTCCTTTCGTGAGGATTTCTTTTCACGATTATCAAAACTTGGACGGGGTTTCAAGCTGCAGCCTCATTTTCCCGATGAAACTGTGAGATGCCTGAAAGGATAAAGAAAGAGTTTCAACGTTCGAACTTCGAACTTCGAACTTCGAACATTGAACTTTGAACCCTGAAACGCCCTGGCACTGGCAGTGGATGGGGCCTGCCCGACCATGTTTGATTTTCCGGATGGATTGTGATAAAAAGGAAAATGTATAAAGTTTTTCCTTTTTATCTGGTCTTCCCTCGATTTGCCCAATTATAATTGATTCAGGCCAATTTTGAAAAAGGAGCTTTAGGCGGGTTTTGCTATCGACCCGAAAAACAACTAAAGGAGAAAAAGTATGGCAAAAGCAAAAGTCGGTGATACCGTCAAGGTACACTATACA
>CAZPTH010000276.1:0-2600 GCA_964589315.1 uncultured Thermodesulfobacteriota bacterium | reverse complement strand
TATAAATTTTTTCTTGACAACTTTTGCAACCTGTTCTATAAAAATAGAAAGGTATTTTATTTTCTTAATAAAAGGAGATTTGCATGTCAAGAACAGGTCGTGAAAAATCAAGTTATGTCATTCAATCAGTTGTTAATGCCCTGAATTTGCTGGAACAATTCATCCATTCTGAGGGAGAACTGGGCGTTACGGAACTCAGCAAACGGCTGGGGCTTCACAAAAACAACGTTTTCCGCCTGCTTGCTACCCTGGAGTCCAAGGGGTATATCGAGCAAAACAAGGCCACGGAAAACTATCGCCTCGGCATCAAAAGCCTGGAGCTGGGACAGACCTACATCCACCAGATGGGGCTCGTACATCACGCCCATCCGGTCATGGAAGAGCTGGCCCAGAAATGCCAGGAAAATGTCTACCTGGGTATCGTTCAGGAAAACGCCGTTGTTTACCTCGACATGGTAGAGGCCAACCAGGTCGTGCGGGTGGCCTCACGCATCGGCCAACAGCTTCCTATCCACTGTTCCTCCATCGGAAAGGTCCAGATCGCCTTCATGAATGAATCCGAACTCGAAAGGCTCAAGCTCAAGAATAGCCTCAAGAGATACACGCCCAATACCATCACGGATTATGAAAAGCTCAAAAAACACCTGGAAGGTATCCGGAAACTGGGTTACTCCATTGATAACGGGGAATATGACGAGGGGGTCCGCTGCGTGGCCGTCCCCATCCGGGATTACACGCGTCAAATCGTCGCCGGCCTGTCTATTTCAGGCCCCGTCTTCAGGATGACGGATGAAAACCTTGAAAAACGCATCATTCCGGAAATACTCAAGGCAGGCAGGGAGATATCCAAACGTTTGGGATTCGACATCCCGAATTTCCAGGCTTAAAGCGCCTGTAGCAGGCAGGGCAAAAAAAGCGCCCAGCGATTTATTGACAGCCATTTAAACGCAAGAAGGGAAGGGGAAGATGTTCTCTTCCAATTGCAAACCAATGGGGAACGGACCGTTCCCGGAAAAAGGAGGGACACCATGCCATCACGCGTCGCAAGAGTCACGGATATTATCGCCGGTTCACCCGAAAGCTTCGATGATGCTGTCAAGATCGGGTTTGAACGCGCCACCAAGACCCTGAGGGGCATTACCGGCCTCAAGGTGGTCGAGTTCAAGATCTCGGTCGAAGACGCCAAGATCGTCGAGTACCGGGTCAGGCTGGAAGTAATTTTCGTCCTGGAAAACTGACGGCCCTTAAAAATTCTGGCTTTCTTATTGCACCGCGTCCCTTGCCCTGTTGATTTTCCAGCGGGCAAGAGTGGAAGATTGATGTTGTAGGGTGAGTTTTCGCGGCAAAGGGGGAGTTTACGCTCATTTCAGTTGATCGTTTTCCCCTACGAACCACATGAAGAAGCAAAAGGCCCTTCAGGTATCTCAACTTTCCACTGTAGAAACATTCCCTCAAAGAATCAGTCGGGAGAAAGCCCCATGTTGGGGGGACAACCGTGGTGATACCAGGAAAGGAGATATTTATACCTCTCCCACCTGCGCGCCCGCGAGGACTTGAATATCCTAAAAGGTACGGCCCCGAGCAGGTTGATCCAAGCCTTAAGATAACCAAAATACTTCACGACCGCCGCTTCCCATTCTCCCCGGTTTTTCTCAAAAAAGAGGATGAGGGAACGCTGATACTCGACACGGGCCCTCGCCTTGACCTGGCGAACGGCACTCCCCTGGTGGTGAACAATCCTGGCATCGGGGAGAAAAAAGATTTTCCATCCCTTCCTTCTTACCCGGAAACAGAGGTCTGTCTCCTCCAGAAAGAAAAAGTAATCCTCGTCAAAATATCCCACGGACCGGATCGCCTCCATCCGGAGCATCATAGTCGCCCCGATAACCGAGTCAACCTCCACGGGCCTCTCAAAATGCTGCCTTTTGCCGGGATACCTTCGCGGGAAAAGGATCTGCAAGAGGGATTTGTTTGTCAACTCCGTCAGGAGAGAGGGAAACGGCGCGATGGAGTTCTGGAGGCGCCCATCCGGGTAAATGAGCTGTCCCCCGACCACGCCGGCATCCGGGGTCTCGCTCATGAACTTGAGAAAGGCGGGAACAGCCGTTTCCGTGAGGGTCGTGTCGCTGTTCAACAATAACGCGAATTCCGTCGTCACCTGCCGGAGGGCAAGGTTATTGGCCCGCCCGAATCCGAGGTTTTTTGGGTTCACCATCAGACGAACCCACGGGAACTGTGACCTGACCATTTCAGGCGTCCCGTCCCCGGAGGCGTTATCCACGACGATGACATCCCACACGTGCTCAGGATCCGCCTCCTCAATGGAAGCAAGACAGGCATGCGTCAGCTCCCGTGTGTTCCATGTCACAATGATGATGGAGAGATCTCCCATCACGTATGGCCCCCGTTTCCGGGCTTCATGAAAGAAAAGACGTGGATATCCTGGTGTCCGACAGCGCTTGTGTAGTGATAGACCTCGCGGTAACCAAATTCCCTGAGTAACTCCACCAGGACAGGAGATTTCTCCATCTCCCGTTTCTCCAGAATCACATAGGCGATTTCATGCCTGCGCAGGGCATTGACATCCTTTTCCCTTATAA
>CAZPTH010000275.1:0-2641 GCA_964589315.1 uncultured Thermodesulfobacteriota bacterium | reverse complement strand
TCCCGTCCACCATGGGCATCTTTACCGACATTCCTTCCGCGATCTCTGTCGCGGGGGTAATGGGATACCCGGCGAAGAACCGGCATCCTGCCGTAATGGCCCCTTCTACGATGGCCTCGTTCCCCTGCAGCAGCAGGGGTGTGTCTTTTTTACCCATGTGTGGGCCCTCCTTTCCCCGCGTTCAGGCGGTCTTCGGTGATGACTGTGATGGCGAAATCCGGGCACCGTAATTCACACTGCATGCAGGCGATGCAGGCATCGAGGTTTTTGGGATAGGCGTGGCCGTCCTCATCCTGGGCCAGGACCTCCTTCGGACAGAACGAGATACAGATCCCACATCCCTTGCACCACGCCTTGAAAACGTCGATCGAAACGACCTTTTTTCGCTTGGAAGTTGATTTTGCGGTCTTTTTCTCTTTGACTTGCTTGGCTTCTCTTGCCATGGGTTCCCCCTATGTGAAGGTTAATCCGGGAATGAGAATCTCCCCGGGATCAGTGATTTTACTGGCCTGTTTCATCGTTTCAACCCCTGCCAAGGGTTATGAGACACATTAAAAACGTTGTCTGGCCTGAAAACGGCCCGTTGATTCTTCGCCCTATTTTCCATCCTTTTGTCTTGAGAAGGGCCAACACCTCCATGAGGGCCGGTAATTTTTCAAAGGTGTGCATGATGCTTTATGGAACGGCAACAACGTTCTTCAGCTTGATCGAAGCGATGCTGTAAGGGCCGGGGTCAGATTCCTCCTGATTTCCCATAACTTATCGGCTTCTACCTGTCGTCTTTTGACGGGTAAAGGTCAATAGCGGCGTTTTTATGGCATATTTGCTGAATGATGTCAAGCCACGCGTCCGGCGTTGTCAAGCCGGATGGATACGGGGCCTGTTGAAACCGGCCAGTTTTTCCATGAATTTCCCCGAACAAGGGGAGCATTTAAAGGCCCCTGGGGATTAATGGGAAAATTGTCCGTGAGTAGTTGTCTTTTCATCGGGGTCTCATGTATATTAAATGCCGCGAGGAAATATGAAATGATACCAATCAAGGACGATAACCCAACCGAAATAACCCCCTATGTTACAATTGCCCTGATTTCTGTCAATGTCCTTGTTTTCCTCTATCAGCTCACGCTCGGCCCACAGGGGAACCAGGCCCTGGTCATGAGAATGGGGATCATTCCCTATGAGTTTACCCATGCCGTCGATATCCCCCCCTATGCCTCGCACCCCCTGGTCTTCAACCTGTTTGCCGCCATGTTCATGCATGGGGGAATTCTTCACCTGTTGGGGAATATGCTCTATCTCTGGATATTCGGGAACAACGTGGAAGACGCCATGGGACACGTGCGCTTCATCATCTTTTATCTCCTGACCGGGCTCATGGCAAGCGCGACCCATATCATTTTAATGCCCAACGCGACGGTCCCGATGATCGGGGCCAGCGGCGCCATCTCCGGGGTCCTGGGGGCCTATTTCGTCCTTTACCCCTGGGCAAAGGTACATACCCTGATCTTCCTCTTTTTCTTCATCACGGTGATTCAGGTACCCGCCATGGTTATCCTCGGGTTCTGGTTTGTCTTTCAGCTCTTAAGTGTTTTCAGCCGGTCCAACGTGGCGTGGTTCGCCCATATCGGCGGGTTCCTGTCAGGGATGCTCCTCGTCCGGTTTTTCCTGAGGAAAAAATTCCGGTTTCACGGCTCCGTTTTCCGGAGGATTTGAACCGAAGGCGGCTTGAATCTCTCTTTTGAGGGCGTCCAGCCTTTCTTTTGTAATCTCTTTTCCCCCGCAAGCGAGGAGGATATTGTTATGTGTCAGGGGTTCTTCCTTTAGGGGGTAGGGTGAAACACGGCAGGCGGCCTCCCACAGGGCGGTACCTGGAATGGGGGAATACTCGGCAAGTGAAGGACGGATCCCCCGTTCGAGAACGGCCGCGACGCTCGCCGTCACCTCATCGAAGGTCTGGCCCGGCAGGCCGACGAGGAGATAGACCTTGATCTCTTCATGGGTAAACCCGGCCTCGAAGAGATACCTAAGGGCCCGGTCAAACTCCTCCAGGGTGACCTTGGATCCCAGCCGTTTCTGGGTTTCGGGGTTAATGGTTTCCAGGCTGAGGCGCAGGGTGTTGAATCCCGCCTGCTTCATAAGAAACGCGATCTCCCTCGTAATAAGGCGGATATGGATCCCATTGGGTGTGTGAAAACGGACGGGCAGCCCCAGTTTTTTCAGGGCTTTAAGGAAAGGGATAAAGCGGGTCGAGGCGTTAACCAGGAGGGCGTCGTCGTAAAAGGCGAAATCCCGGACCTGATAGAAACGGTATAATCTGACCACGGTTTCTGCGAGGGGTTCCACGGGGTGTTCGACGAAACCGGGGCTCAGGAGATGAGAAGCACAGTAAGGACACCGGAAAGGGCACCCGAGACTTGTCCGGATGCAGAGGAAACGGTGGAAGTTGTATCCCTCCCAGAAGGGGAGCCCCGCCTGTCCCGGAAGGGGGGGAGATTGGGCGGGGGAATGCCCTGTCAGGTCACACACTTCACGCAGGAGATTCCCCGTAAAGGGCCCTTCAATGACTCGGTCGGGACGGCAAACAGTCCGGGCGTGTCTCGGGAGAAGGGTAGCGTAGACCCCCCCGCGCCAGCCGGGGGGG
>CAZPTH010000274.1:0-2649 GCA_964589315.1 uncultured Thermodesulfobacteriota bacterium | reverse complement strand
CACGCCCTTCCCAGCTCCCGGGCCGATTCCGGCGTCAGGGCGTTGAGCGCCGCTTCCCGGCAAATGGTGATGGTTGCGATATTTCCCTCTCGCCTGTAGATAATATCCAAAAAATCACCCCCTCGAGGAATCTTTGCAGACCCCTGCCCTTCTGTCAATCTGAAAATGGAACAAACCACCGCCCCCTCATGGGAACGCCATCAGGGCAATTTCCGCCCCGGTTCGGGCGACAGGCAGAAGGAAGCCTTGGTCAAAACGGGGAAGGCTTTTTCAGGAAAGGGTATCCACGTTGACCAGGGTATACTGCCGCAAACCCAACCCCATCCGCTCGGCGTGACGGAGATGAATGGTCCAGTCCGATTTTGGATAGACCCTCTCAAAGGGGTTTTCCATGGTCGTGTAGGGGAGATGCAGGGCCTCACGAACCTCCTCCGGCGGGGCGCAGATGAGATCGACCGCTGCCTGGTCCACGGCAACGGGATCGGTGGAAGCGACGATCCCGATGCCGGGGGCAATGGGTGCCCCGGAGTGAGGGTTACAGTCGCAAATGGCGCTGATCTCCCAGACAAAGTTGAAAAAGAGGCTCGTTTTCTCCTTGCCCGCGAGGGCGGCCCTTGCGTATTCCGCCAGTTTCTCCTGAAAAACGGGAATGGTCTCGTTCCACTGGATCTGGATAGCCTTCTGGGGACAGGCGGTGATACACTCCCCACACCCCGCGCATTTTTCCGGATTAATGTGGGCCTTGTCATCCTCCATGGAGATCGCATGAAAGGCGCAAACGGCCACGCAGGTTTTACACCCCACGCACCGCTTCCGTTTGACCTTGGGGGCCACGTTGGAATGCTGGGCAAGCTTCCCCTTTCGGGCGGCGCACCCCATCCCGATATTTTTCAGCGTTCCCCCGATCCCGGAAAGTTCGTGCGCCTTGAAATGTGTCACGCCGATAACGGCGTCCGCCTCGGCAATCTCTTTCGCGATAAAGGCCGTTTCAATATGCTTCCCCTCAATGGAGACTTCCTTGTAGGAATTGCCGCGAAGTCCATCGGCGATAATCACCGGTGCGTCCACGACGGACGGAACAAAACCGTGCCTTGCTGCGAGATACAGGTGTTCCACCGCGTTGCTCCGTTCCCCCACGTATAAGGTGCAGGTATCCGTCAGAAAGGGACGGGCCCCGATTCCTCTCAGGTTCTCAACAATTCGCCGGAGAAAGATGGGCCGCACAAACGTCGTGTTACCCTCCTCCCCGAAATGGAGCTTAATCGCGGCAAAACCTCGGCGGGGAACCCGTTTCCCCATGTCGAAGAGGGAAAAAATGGCGTCAATCTTGTGAAAGAGATTCCGTTTGTACTGGGTGGAAAGGGTCGCAACCGCAACTGTCGGTTTTTCCATGCCTACCTCCGGAGCACGTTATCTGTTTGTATCAATCCTTTGAATTTTCATCCCGAATTCCGCAAGGGCTTCAAAAAAGGGCTCAACAGGAACATCGCGGGCCGGGGAAAGAACCCCACGCGCTGTAATAGTTCCATCCGTAATCATCCGTGCCGCGATCGCCGCCGTAAATCCCACCATCCGGTTCATGGCGTAAAGCCCCGTTTCCAGGTCCCGGCGATCGATGAGGATATCCGTGATGGTTACCTTCTTCCCATCCCTTACCCCCAACGCCTTGACCACGACAATCCCCAAATCCCGCTCACCGTCCCGATATTGCAGCCGCGGCTCAAAATGTTTGACGAGAAACGTGAAGGGAGAGATCCCCAGGCCCGGATTGACGGTTTTCTCAAAAAAGCCCAAGTGATGCCATGCGAGGATATGGGCGGCATGCCCGGGCCAGCGTAAAGAGTAGCGGCCCATGGTTTTCAGCATCTCCCGGTTCAGCCCCAGGATATCGATATAGGCGAGGGCGTTCCCGTTGGGGATGGCCTCGACCTCCCCCAGGCCCGGCAGGAAAACAGGATGCAGGTTTTCTGGTTCGAAGACCTCGGCCGGTTCGAGGGAAACTGTCTGGCTATCTTTGATGAAATGGGCGGGACGGATGTAGGAATCAAGCACCCCCGACCAGATCCAGCTTATCTTATAGTTCAGGATATTGTCGCAGGCCTCCCGTTCGGGAATTCCCGCCCCGTAAGAGAAAAATTCCGTAACCTCCTCAAACTCCTGAAGCAGACGGTGCGCCATAACCAGATCGATCCCCGGGTCCATCCCCATTTCCGGAAGAATCGTCACCCCCTTCTCAAGAGCCCTTTCATGGAGATCGGAAATACGGCCAGGATAAAAAGTATTAACAAGGGGCGTTCCCGCGTCCACGGCAATCTCCGCCATTTTCTCCGTGAAGGTGATGGGGAGCATATCGAGGACCACATCGGCCTTCTGCATCCACTTGAACACCTCCGCGGAATCGGTGGCATCCACCTGAATAAACATGGGGGCCGGAATCTGAGCCTTCTCCACAAAATCCCGGGCCGCCTCCGTATTCAAGTCCCCCACAATGATCATCGCCTGGGGATCCAGTCGGCGCAGGGCGTAGATGGCGGCACGGCCCTGCATCCCCCCGCCCAAAATAAGATAGGTCATAATTCCCCTCCGGTTTTTCTTTTTTCTATCATCGGTTCGGCGCCTTGTCCATCTTCTTTTAGGAAAATGGTGAAA
>CAZPTH010000273.1:0-2662 GCA_964589315.1 uncultured Thermodesulfobacteriota bacterium | reverse complement strand
CCCAAAGGGCTTGTAGAGGATCTGGCGCTGATACCGCTCCAGCTCTTCCACTGTCAATGTCAGGGGCCTTTTCATGAAATTTATCCGTCTGTTCCCTATCCCCCACCCAGCGGGGCCATGTAAAGGGCAATTTTCAATTTGTCCCCGTCCTTCAGGGGGGTTTCGAGCTTCTTTCCAAGGGAGAAGAACCTGTCCCCGTTGAGCCAGATCTCTTCGATATCGTCCCCCAACTCATCATCCCGAAAGATGGTGATTGAATGCACCTTCCGGTCAATCTCCTTCAGCACCTCTCTCAAGGTTACCCCGCTACGTCGGAACGACATCTTCACGGGGGTTTCAAAAATCCCTTTCAACGTGAAATTGGCATCCACGGATACCCGCATCTCTTTGACCGATCCTTTCAACATGGAAATCCCCTCAATTCTCCGTCGATCTCCCCGGTTTCTCCCCTGTTTTCGAGCAGTTGTTTCAGGGTCATTGCCTTGAGAGACCGCCTCAGCGAGAGGCTCAGCGACTTCCACAGCTCCCGGCTGGCACAGTCCGCGCTCCGCTCGCACGCCTCGGAGCAGTCCACGCAATCCAGCAGGGAAAAATCCTCGTTCATCGCCTTGAAAATTGTGTACAGGTCAATCTCCGACGGGTCCACGTTCAGGCTGTAGCCCCCTTTTGCCCCCTTGGTTCCCCGGATCACACCGCTTTTTTCGAGAGGGAGGGCCACCTGCCGCAGATAGAGGGGAGAAACCCCCATCTCTCTCGAAAGCTCGTTGGTATTCATCTGCCTGTTCTTCCGCGCGAGTGTGATGAGCATCCTTACGCCATATCGGACCGTTGTGGGAATCTTCACCATAAAAGTTTCTCCATTTATATTATTGATATTAATATAATTAAAATGGTAACATTTGTCAAGCCATGGCAGGCGCTCCGGATGTCCAGCATGTGGAACGGAATATCCTGATAGGCTGAACAGGAAGTGTGACCGTCCGCGCTTCCTCAGGGTGAAATTATTGTCGGAACGGGGTATGATTCACCTGACCAGCTGGCGCCATGCCACGCGAAAGGAAAGGAGGAAGCCATGAAGGTCCTGATTGTCTATTACTCCCTATACGGGCATGTCTTTGAACTGGCAAAGGCCGCGGCCGAGGGGGTATCCTCCGTGGAGGGGGCGGAGGCGATCCTTCGCAGGGTCCCGGAAACCCTGCCGCGCGAGGTCCTGGAAAAGATGGGGGCGCTCGACGCCCAGGCGCGTCAGTCCGCTATCCCCGTGTGCGACGTGGAGGAACTGAGCGAAGCCGACGCCATCATCTTCGGCACCCCCACCCGGTTCGGGAACATGTGCGGACAGATGCGGCAGTTCCTCGACGCCACGGGACAACTGTGGGCGCGGGGCGCCCTGGTGGGGAAGGTCGGAAGTGTCATCACCTCCTCGAACACCCAGCACGGGGGGCAGGAATCGACGATCCTCTCCTTCCACATCACCCTCCTGCACCACGGGATGATTATCGTCGGGCTTCCCTATACCTTCCAGGGGCAGATGACCACGGAAGAGATGACCGGCGGTTCCCCCTACGGGGCCTCCACCATCGCGGGGGGAGACGGCAGCCGTTTCCCGAGCGCGAACGAGCTGGCGGGGGCCCGGTTTCTGGGGGAACGCGTGGCGGCCATCGCAAAAAAGCTCGCAACTTGACGAAGGCATCCCTCCACGCGTAGACTTGAGAGGTTCGGCATGACGGATTGAATCGACTGACAGGGAAAGGGAACTTCTTGTGTCCAAATACAGAATCCTTTCAATCGACGGTGGAGGGCTTCGCGGCCTGATCGCGGCGAGGATATTGCAGAGACTGAATCAAGCGCCAGAGATCAGCGGGTGGCTCGATTTCGCAGACCTGATCGCCGGCACCTCCACGGGAGGGATTCTCGCGCTGGGAATCGCCGCGGGGAAATCCCTCGAGGAAATCTGCGACCTCTATATCACCAAGGGACCCGCCATCTTCGACGACAGCGTCTGGGATGACATCAGGGATTTCGGCAAGCTCATTGGCGCTGACTACTCCAACAAGCCGCTGAAAAAGGAATTGAGAGCCTTTTTCCATGACGCAAAGCTGGCGGATTTACGGTGCAAGGTGGCCATCCCCGCCTTTGACCTGGACAACGAGGCCCCCGTGGCCTCCGAGAGAAGGTGGAAGCCCAAGATCTTTCACAATTACAGCGGCGAAGACTCCGATGGCGACCAGCTCGTGCGAAACGTGGCCCTCTACACAAGTTCGGCGCCCACCTATTTCCCTTCCGCCAACGGATATATCGACGGGGGTGTCTTCGCGAACAACCCCAGCATGGTCGCCCTGGCCCAGGCCCGGTCCACCCGCAACATCCCCTCGGAGCGGGCCGACATGGATGACATCGTCCTTCTGTCCGTCGGAACGGGGGTCAACCTGACCTACATCAGGAGAAAAAACGTCGACTGGGGATACGCGCAGTGGGCCAAGCCCCTGCTCAGTATCATGCTGGAAGGCGTGATGGGAATCTCCGACTACCAGGTCAGGCAACTGATCGGCGACCGCACCCACAGGCTCCAGGTCGTCTTTGACCAGGACGAAAAAATCCCCATGGACGCGGTGGACAAACTCCCCCGCATGGACGAAATCGGAAAAACCCACGACATCAC
>CAZPTH010000272.1:0-2664 GCA_964589315.1 uncultured Thermodesulfobacteriota bacterium | reverse complement strand
TGACCCCTTCGCGGAAACGTATTCCCTTCTCTTCTCATTTTTCCTCTCCCCTCCTTGCGAAAAACGGTTGTCCTTTTTTCCTTTCCGCTACCAAAAAACCGGGCAAAATTCAATGTGGATAGGTAACAGGTTGGCGCTTTTTATGTAGTGGGTTTATGCGTGGTGGGCGAAGCCCTCATCCTATTAGCCTACCACCTGCTACCTACTAAACCCACGCTGTTAAGCTTGCAGAAAAATAAAACCTATAAATATAAAATACTTGGCGTTCTTCGCGCCTTCGCGTGAGAACGGGTTTTGGAGGTCTTTTATGTCGTTCTCAGCACTTTGGCTCGGGGCAGTAACGGCTTAGCTAAGGCGTTATAATTTCAAGTCCTTTGAAGGCCTTTCGATAAAATCCCTTGTCTCGGGTCAAAAGGCGGTCACATTGGATAAGGGCGTGGCCGCCTATGAGGAAATCAGCGGCAATTCTCCGTCTCTTGCCGCCCTCCTGCAAAAAATCAAACCAGCATTCCGCCGCTTTCAGAGAGACATCGAAACTCATTGGCGAAAACTGAATTCCAATCTCACCGAGCAGCGCTACCAGTTCCTTTTTGGCGTGGGCATACGCCACCGCAACCTCCGCCCATACCACCTCGCAGGCAACCGTCGTTCCCTCATGCTGACATCTCTTCAAGCTCTCTTTGGAAGATGGACCGTAAACGGGATCCGGTTCGAGGATGTCGATCAGGATATCTGTGTCAACGGCCGTTATCATTCCTGGCCCCTGAGTTTTTTCATGAGCGTATCCGTCCGCCTTCCGCGTCCCAGTTTTCCATAGACCCGCTCAACTGGTTCCAGGGATTCCACCTTGACGGCAACAAGACGGCCCCGCTCTTCCCTGAAATCCAGTACCGTTCCCGGACGAATCCCCAAGCGTTCCCGCAACGCCTTGGGAATCGTAATCTGCCCTCTTGCCGCCACCTTTGTTTTCATCTTCCCTCCTTGTGTCCATAATGCTATACTGAATTTTAGAATATGAATTCATATTTGTAAAATCAGAATATTGGATGGGATTCAGCTTCCGTGCTGTTTTTTGAAGGCTTCAACCTTCGGACTTCAGCCTTCACCTTACGCCTTCAGACTTCAGACTTCGGACTTCGGACTTCAAGTATTCGCCATCTGTTGACCGTAGCGTCACCGGATGGTATTTTCTATTGAAAATTTATTCAAGGAAAAACGTGTATCCATGCTCCGAAAAAACAGGGTAAAATATTACAATGCCTTCTCCCACGTCTACGACAAATTCATCGCCATGCACTCCAAGGACCTTCAGCAGAAGGCTCGAAATTTCCTTATCACCACCGTCAACCCCCGTGAAGGCGACACGATCATCGACATCTGCACCGGCACCGGCTCTCTCCTCCCCCTCTTCGCGGAAAGGGTCAAAGAAAGCGGGCGCGTGTTGGGAATCGATTTTTCCATCGGGATGCTGCGGGTAGCGCGGGCAAAGACGCGGCATCTGGAAAATGTCTCCCTCGTGCTGGCGGACGTTTCCGCCCTTCCCGTTCGAGCGGAGTGCGCCGACGCCATGACCTGTTCCCACGCCTTCTATGAATTAAAAGGTGAAACCGCCGACGCGTGCCTGAAAGAGGTCAGGCGTATCCTTAAAAAAGATGCATCCTTCTTCATGATGGAACACGAAGTCCCCAGGAACCGTTTCGTTCGCGGCCTGTATTACCTGCGCCTCCTTTCCATGGGCTCGGACCGGATGAAAGAGATCCTCGAGAATGAAACGGGGCGGTTCAAAGCGGTTTTCAAAGAGGTCAAAAAGACCGTTTCACCCACGGGAAAATCGAAAATCCTCATCTCTACCAAGAAATCGGAAATATAAATCCAATGAGATATCTACATCATCTTCATATTTTCATGAAAAACCCCGCCGGGTCCAGAGTTGTCATCCTGATTCTTCTCATCTTTTTTCTGTTCGCGTGTGCCAAGCGAGTCCCTCCCCCCATTTCACCAACGGTAGGAAGCCGGCAGGTCGGAGTTGCCTCGTGGTATGGGAAGGATTTCCACGGCAAGCCCACGGCCAGCGGGGAGATCTACAACATGTATGACATGACGGCGGCCCACAAGACCCTGCCCCTGGGAACGGTCGTCATGGTCACGAATTTGGAGAATAATCGTTCTGTCCGGGTTACCATCAACGACCGTGGGCCCTTTGTGAAAAACCGCATTATCGACCTGAGCTACGCCGCCGCGAAGGCGATTGGCATGGTAGGCCCCGGCACGGCGGAGGTTATGATCGAGGTCCTTAAAACTCCGGAAGCCGGGAAAACCAGGGCCCCGTCCCCTTCATACACGGGCCCCTACACCCTCCAGGTGGCCTCCTTCATCAACAAAGACAACGCGGATAAGCTGGCAGCACGGCTTCAAACCCTTGTCGATAATGTTTATATTGTGATATATGAGACGGGAGAAACAATCTATTATCGTGTAAGGGTTGGAGTGTTTGACTCCCGTGAATCTGCCACCGAAGCTGGGGAAAAGCTCACAAAACACGGATATTCTGTTATCATAACAAAATATGAAGAGAATTGACCTTTACAAAAGTAATCTTCCCGGGCGAGCATCGGCTTATGGACTGTCGGTAATTTCATGGCCCCTTGCAGAACCTTCGTCTTT
>CAZPTH010000271.1:0-2691 GCA_964589315.1 uncultured Thermodesulfobacteriota bacterium | reverse complement strand
CCCATGACCGCCCTCAACCCCGTCTTTACCATAGGAAATCAAATATCCGAGGTATTTCAAACCCATCAAGGTTTGCCCAAGAAAGAAGCATTGGAACGATCTGCCGATATGCTCGACCGCGTCGGCGTGCCTGCCCCCCGCCAACGCTTAAAAGAATACCCCTACCAACTTTCAGGGGGAATGCGCCAACGGGTCATGATTGCCATGGCGCTTGCTTGCCAGCCAACGCTGTTGTTGGCCGATGAGCCGACAACAGCCCTGGATGTAACGATCCAAGCCCAGATTCTTGACCTCATCGTCGACTTAAAAAATGCGTTCGGAACCAGTGTCCTCTTGATCACGCACGACCTGGGTGTCGTCGCTGAGACGGCGGAAAAAGTCTCTGTCATGTACACGGGAAAAATCGTGGAAGAGGCATCGACCCTTGACCTTTTCGACACGCCAATGCATCCATACACCCGCGGCTTGTTGGCAGCGATCCCAAGCGCGGACGCCGAAATGGTCTCTAAAGAGCTTCACGAAATCGAGGGGACCGTTCCCAGCCTGACTCGGCTTCCGAAAGGGTGTAATTTCGCCCCGCGATGCCATGTGGCCATGCCCGTCTGTCGAGAAAAGGAACCAGAACTCGAGGATATTGAACCCGGGCACCGTGTCGCTTGCTGGAGGTATCACCGTGGCTGAGGTTCTTAGAGTCAATAACCTCGTTAAATACTTTCCCGTCCGGCAGGGATTTTTGGGTCGACCGAAAGGAAATATTCATGCCGTGGATGGCGTTTCACTTTCCCTTGAAGAAAACCAGACACTTGGTCTCGTAGGGGAATCCGGGTGCGGGAAATCGACGATCGGGCTTTGTATCCTTCGGCTAATCAAACCTACTTCCGGCGAAGTGTGGTTTGAGGGGCAAAACCTGACCACCCTCCCCGCCAGCGAATTGCGCCGGTTGCGAAAAAACCTCCAGATCGTTTTCCAAGACCCTTTCGGGTCCCTCAATCCCCGAATGACCGTCGCTCAAATCATCGAAGAACCCCTTCTCAACCACGCGAACCTTTCCTCTAACCGGCGAAGGGAGAAAGTTGCTGAAGCCCTCACCATGGTAGGGCTGCTCCCTGAACATGCGAATCGCTTTCCCCACGAGTTTTCTGGGGGGCAACGCCAACGTATTTGCCTCGCCCGTGCCTTGATTCTACGCCCTAAAGTCGTCATCTGTGACGAGCCCGTCTCGGCTCTGGACGTTTCGGTTCAAGCCCAGGTTCTCAATCTCCTCTCCAGGCTTCAAAAAGAATTAAAACTCTCCTACCTCTTTGTCTCCCATGATTTGGCTGTCATTCGTCATGTTAGCCACCATGTTGCCGTGATGTACTTGGGGCAAATCGTCGAAAAAGCGCCCGTAAAAGAGATCTACATGAACCCCATGCACCCTTATACTCAAGCGTTGTTGTCGGCTGTCCCCATCCCCAATCCCCGAAAAAAACGGCACCGTATTTTACTGGAGGGAGACGTCCCCAGCCCGCTCGATCCATCCCCCGGTTGCCGATTCCATCCGCGATGCCGCCATGTCATGGAAATCTGCCGGGAAACGGCACCACCGCTTCGGGAAATCAAAACGGGCCATTGGACCGCCTGCCACCTTTACGAGGATCATCCCCCCACAATGGGAAGAGGGGACTCAGGAACGGCCCCGCTGGGGTCACCCAGTGGTGGCACAATCAATTAACACTTTTAAAGGAGGGAAACATGAGTCATTGGAAAAAGTTCTGGTTGTCAATGGGAATCATTTTGTTGAGCTTGGCACTCTTAACTGGACCCGCCGCCGCGAAAAAGGACACGTTGGTGGTCATGCAAGAAGCGGAGCCTGTGGGCCTCGATTTGATGCAAAGTTCTATTCAAACAACTATGAGCGTTTGCTATAACATCCATGACACACTTTTCGCGCCCCAAGAGGATGCCACGGTCAAACCTCGTATCGCGGAAAGCTGGGAAAAAGTCGACGATTTAACATGGAAAATACATATCCGCCACGGGGTCACCTTTCACAACGGAGAACCGGTCAATGCCCAGGCGGTCAAGTTTTCCTTTGACCGCGCCTTCAAAGATAGCCTGAAAAACCCTCACAAGGGGAAACTCTCGGCATTTAAAGAAGTCAAGGTATTAGACGACTACACAATCCTTATTTCCACGAAGAAGCCTTACGCCCCCGGGCTCTATATTCTTGGGTACTATCTCCCCATCGTGCCGCCGGGGTATATCAAAAAGGTTGGGGACGAAAAATTCAACACCCATCCTATTGGCTGTGGCCCCTATAAATTGGAAAAATGGGTACGGGGAGAAGAAATCGTCTTGACCCGTTACGAGAAATACTATGGCCCAAAACCTGCTTTCAAAAAGATTATCTTCAAGGGCGTTCCTGAAGAGGCCTCTCGGATTGCCGCCCTTTTGACAGGGGAAGCCGATGTCATCAGCGGGATTTCCATCCATCAACGCAAAAAGATCCTATCGTCGGGAAAGGCTTACTTAACCAATCAAATGGGCGTCATGCCCTACCTTGGCATGAACACGTATAAACCGCCCTTCAACAACGTCAAGGTTCGGCGGGCGATGAACTACGCCATTAACCGGGAGCTCATCAACAAGGCATTGTTCGACGGCAAGGCCATCCTCTGTCCCGGCCCCATCAGCCCTCGCACCTTCGGC
>CAZPTH010000270.1:0-2694 GCA_964589315.1 uncultured Thermodesulfobacteriota bacterium | reverse complement strand
TCAACAAGGTTGACCTGACCCTTCCGATCTACCTTCACACCCAGTTGATCCAAAGACTTGCCAAGGAGATGGAAACGGCCCTCAAGGCCTTCCACAAATCCAACCCCCTGAAGGAGGGGATGGAAAAGGAGGTCCTCCGGAGCCAGATCGCCCCGGACACGGACAAGAAGTTCTGGGACCACCTCTTGACACGCCTCTGCGAGAAGGGGCCGTTCGTCGTCCAGCAGGACACGATTCGCCTGAAATCCCACCGGCAAACCGTGGATCCCGCCTTCCGGGAAACCATCGCGGCGGTGGAAAAAAATCTCCAAGAAGGCGGCGCCAAACCTCCAACCCTGAAGGAGCTTTCCGCCCGGCTCGGCAAGGCCCCGGACCAGCTCAAGACCATCCTGACGTTTCTCACGAAGGAAGGTAAGTGCGTCAAGCTGACGGAAGAGCTCTACATGGACGCGAAGGCCTTCGAGGAGATCAAGGAGGCATCTGTTGAATTCCTCAAGAAAAACGGGGAACTCACCGTGCAGTCCTTCAAGGAACTCACGGGGCTGTCGAGAAAGTTCGCTGTCCCCATTCTGGAGTTCTTCGACAAGCAGCGGATTACCATCCGCATCGACCAGAAACGGGTTCTAAGAAAATAAACCATGTGGGCAGACACGAACATGAAGCCGTCTCTCCTCCTCAACGCCACCTTCGAACCCATCGGCGTCATCTCGTGGAAAAAGGCCATTATCCTGTCGTTTCTGGGAAAGGCGGAGGTCATCAGCGCCTACGAGCAGGTGGTTCACGCCATCTCCGTGTCCTTCAAACTCCCCGCCGTCTTGAGACTCACGCGCTACGTCAAGTATCGTCACCAGGAGGTCAAATTCACCCGCCGCAACATCTATGTCAGGGACAAGTACCGGTGCCAGTATTGCGGGAAGGTCTTCGAGCCCAAGGACCTGACCTACGACCACGTCATTCCCCGCTCCCGGGGGGGCAAGACCACCTGGGCCAACGTGGTCACGTGCTGTCACACCTGTAACCGGAAAAAGGGCGGCCGCACCCCGAAAGAGGCCGGCATGCGCCTCCTCAGCCAGCCGAGGGAACCCCACTGGCATCCCATGATCCACTTCTCCATGGACACCCAGCAGATTCCTACACCGTGGCTCGACTACCTCATCTGGCACCCCGCCTACAAGCCTCCGGAGACCTCCTTCGGCCTGGACGCGGAGGAATAAAACTACTTTCCCAAGACCCCTAA
This sequence comes from uncultured Thermodesulfobacteriota bacterium, assembly GCA_964589315.1. Taxonomy (GTDB): domain Bacteria; phylum Desulfobacterota; class S145-22; order S145-22; family S145-22; genus JAOZMY01. Next base: position 1,457 of record CAZPTH010000270.1, on the reverse strand, counting down.
AACAAGCGCCGCCACCTGCTTCCGAAGTTTCACATCCCTGGGGTTCATGACATCGATCAGGACGTTTCCCTTGACGGCCACGAGGCGGGGAAACCGCGAGTCATTCACCCAGAAAGCGGCGTCTCCCAACCCGGAGAGCTCCTCCACCTTTGCCGCCGTGGAAAAGTTACCTTTCATCGTGGTGTAGTCCCGGCGCGCGCGTTGCGGGTCGTTATAGGTATAAACCACATAGCTGAACGCCTTCCTGAAATTGGACTTCGACCTGTACCCGTAACTGCACGGCGGGACCTTATACGTCTTGTTTTTGGTATCATCCGGGGACACCATCTGGGGAAAACTCCGCACGCCCAAATCAGTGGGCTTGATATCGAGAATCGCCGCCGCCTTTGCGGATGAAATCTTATAAGGGCACGGAGCCTTTCCAAGAGCCACATGGCCCTTGATAAACAGAAAACCCAGAAACACAGTTAGGGCTACAACCATCATACGACTCAAATTCCTTCCATGCGTCATGCGCGTCTCCTTTCCATTCTCAAACAATTATTGGCACCCATATACCATACTTCCAAGCGGGCACCAACGGGGGCCTCCCCCTTTCCAAGCCAGTCCGTGGCTGTTACAATTTGTCAAGAAATCTTTTTGGAGGTTCCATATGGGTCTGGACGCAGATAAATCGGCTCTTCTCATCATCGACATGCAGGAAAAGCTCTTTGCCGCCATTCATGGCAAGGGAGCCATCCTGAAAAACGTGGAGCTCCTCATCCACCTGGCCCGGACCTTTCACCTCCCCATCGTTGTCACGGAACAATACCCAAAAGGACTCGGCCGCACCTTGCCGTCCATCGTGAATCTCCTTGGTGATGCCTACCACCCCATCGAGAAAACAACCTTCAACTGCCTCGGGAATGATACATTCAAAAAATCCATGAAACGCCTCTCCGGGGAAGGGAAACGGGAACTGATCGTCTGTGGCATCGAAACCCACATCTGCGTTTACCAGACGGCAGAGGGCCTGGCTCGAGAAGGAACATGGACCGTTCATATTGCCGCCGACGCCACCGGTTCCCGGGTTGAGGCCAACTGGACATGGGGATTGGAACTGATGAGGGATGCGGGCTGCCCCATCAAACCCACCGAAACCATCCTCTACGAAATCCTCAAAAAATCGGACACTCCAGAATTCAAGGCCATGCTGCCCCACATTAAATAAACCGGGTTGAGAGGCTGCATGGTACCTGCCACAGCGGATTTTACTGGGAAATCACAGATCACAAGTTACGGATATAGATTACAGCTTGCTCTTTCACGCCCTCACTCTCAACCCTTTACTTTTCACTTTCTTGAGCCTGCGTAATCTTCGGATTTTCTAAGCCTTTCAGCTTTGAACATTGAACTATTTTATTCCCTCCACTCCAGCGGAACGAGCTCATCCTCCGCCAGGCTTTTCAACTCATCAA
>CAZPTH010000269.1:0-2718 GCA_964589315.1 uncultured Thermodesulfobacteriota bacterium | reverse complement strand
TCAGACCCAGTTCCTTCACCACCTCAAGAATCCGTCCCGCTGTCCGAATTCCTCGAACTGTCGGATCAGAAACTACGAAAAGGAGATCCACGTTCTGGGTTGTCAGGCGGCTGAGATGCTCCATTCCCGCCTCGTTGTCGATCACCACATATTTGTAATTGTCGGTTAAAATATCGATATATTTTCTTGCCAGGGAATTGGCCGCGCAGTAACATCCGGGACCTTCCGGGCGCCCCATGACGATGAGGTCGTAGTCCTTCTCTTCAATCACGGCCTGCTGGACCTGCATCTCGAACCAGATATCTTTTGTCATACCGACGGGGACATCTTTTTTCATCTGCTCACGGGCTTCCCCAATCGTCTGATACACATCGACGCCCAATACCTCATTGAGATTGGCGTTGGCGTCCGCATCGACGGCCAGAATGGGTTTTTCCCCTTTTTTCACGAGGTAATTGATGACCATTCCGGTAATCGTGGTCTTCCCCGTGCCTCCCTTTCCTGAAACTGCTATGGTAAATGCCATTGTTTGCCTCCTTACGCCGCTTTCTCGGCTTTCAAAATCTTCATGATGTTCGGAAATGCCGATTCGTCCGTATGGGGCAAGAACATGGCTGCCACGTACTCGTCCATGAAGCGGGGATAATTGGAAAGCTCTATATTCGTCATCATGTTAGCGATATTTTCGGCCTCTCTCAGCAGGTCCTTCGAAAACGACAGGAGCCGCGCCCCGAGCAGAGAACCGTTTCCAACAAACATGAATTTATCATCCGGAATATCCGGAAGCAGGCCGATCATCTTCGCGGCCTCCAAATCGATGTAGTGTCCGAATCCACCCGCGATAATCATGCGATCAAGGTCGTTGAAGGTCATGTCCGCCTGATCGAGCAGGACCTTGCAGCCCGCATAGATCGCCCCCTTGGCACGAATCAGGTTGTCGATATCGATTTCCGTCAAGGTAATGTCCTGGTTGAGGGCATTCTCATCCGCCCAGGACAAGACATATTCATAACCATCTTCCCCCTTGCGCACCCGGTTCGTGGGGAGATCGTGCCGGTACTTCCCGTTCTGATCGAGGGCCCCCGTCTCCAGGAGCTCGGCTACCGTGTAAATCAACCCGGAGCCACAGATCCCCTTTGCCTTGGCACGCCCGATGGTCATCAGCATGGGTTCATAGGTATCGGGGCTGATACGTACCTGCTCGATGGCTCCACGGGTTGCCCGCATGCCGAACTTGATCCCGCCTCCTTCGAAGGCAGGACCGGCGGAACAGGAGGCGCTCATCAGCCAGTCCTTGTTCCCGAGAACAATTTCTCCATTGGTCCCAATGTCCATAAAGAGGGTGAGGTCCTCCCTCTGAAAAATCCCGGAACCCAGCACACCGGAGACGATGTCTCCACCGATATAACTGGCCACCATGGGAAAGATATAGATGTGCACATGATCTCCCAGCTCGATCCCCGCGTTGACGGCCCGCACGGGAGGCAGGAAATTCGCCGTCGGAACATATGGGTCTTCCCTGATATACCTTGGATTCAGTCCCAGGAAGAGCTGGGTCATGGTCGTATTACCGGCAATGACCATATGCGACACATACTTTCGCTCCACGTTTGCCATCTTCAGGAGTTCCTTGATGATCTTGTTGATAGAGCGAACCACGACTTCCTGGAGACGTTCCAGCCCTCCCGGTTTCAGGGCGTAAACGATGCGGCTGATGACGTCTTCACCGTAGCTGATCTGGGGGTTATAATCCGAGGCAATCGCCATGGTATAGCGTTCCGCCCCGTCCACATCCAGCCCCGGGCACCCGAAGACCTTGCACTCGTGGAGATTGAGCAACTGGCCGAAAATGGTCGTCGTCCCGATATCGATGACGATGGAGTAATTCTCCTCAGAGGTATCACCAGGCTCCAGGTTAATCAGTTTATACCCCTTCCGTGTCAGCACCATGGTCACCGTGACCTTCCAGTCGGCCTCCCTCAAGATCTGGCTCATCTTCTTGATCATCCGGAAGTCCGCCGAGATCCCTTCATACCCGAATTCCTGTTTCAGGTGTCGGTAGATTCTGGCCAGGTCACTCATGTTGTCTTCCTTGGTCGGTGGGGTCAATTCCAGGTAGCGCTTGAAGACGGTCGGATCAATCGTCCAACCCTGGACGAGCTGGTTGATATCCTGCGGTGAAAGAACCTTGGCAAAACCGGCCCTCTCCCGTCTCAGGACCGTCCGGTCGATCTGAGACTCCACGGGAATCTCCACGACAATATCCGTTGTCGGCTTCGTCATGCAGGCCAGGCGATACCCTTTCTCGATCTCCCACTTCTGGAGTTGCGGCATGGGAGGAAGGGTGGTTTCCCCTTTCACAATCTTGACCTTACACTTTCCGCACGTCCCGCTACCGCCGCACGAGGCATTGATGTGAACCCCAACAGACATGGCTCCCTGAAGAATCGTTTCGTCAGGAGCGAGTTCAACCTCTCTCCCGGACGGTTCAAAGCGCACTTTATAACCCATAAAAAAATCTCCCTCTATACTTTTTCACTGGAATAATTGACTTTAGCTGATGTAACTAAACAGTTCTAACCGCTCTTGTTCCGATCCAGTTTTAGCTCCTTTACCTGCTTTCTAAACAATTGTTAAAAAATCCTATTTTATCTACTCTTGTTTGTCAAGAACTATTTTTAATTGCCTTTTAGAAGGGCAAAAATCCACCCATCAATC
>CAZPTH010000268.1:0-2732 GCA_964589315.1 uncultured Thermodesulfobacteriota bacterium | reverse complement strand
AGTAAAGGGATATCCTCGATCCTCTCCCGAAGGGGCGGCACCTCCAGGGGAATCACATTCAGCCGATAGAAGAGGTCTTTCCTGAACCGACCCTCTTCCATGAGATTTGTCAGGCTTTCATTCGTAGCGGCAATAATTCTCACGTCGATATGGATGAGCTGGGTCGATCCCACCCGAGTGAAATGACGTTCCTGTAATACGCGGAGCAGTTTCGCCTGGAGATAGATGGGCAGGCTTCCGATTTCATCGAGGAACAGGATACCGCCGTTCGCCAGTTCGAATTTCCCGATCTTGCCTTTTGGGTCCGCGCCGGTGAAGGCGCCCCGGCTGTAGCCGAAAAATTCGGTTTCCAGCAGGGTATCCGGGATGGCGCCACAGTTGATGGCGATGAAAGGCTTGTCGCGGCGGTCGCTCTCGCTGTGAATCGCCCGCGCCACCAGTTCCTTGCCCGTTCCGGTCTCCCCCGTAATGAGGACCGTGGACGGGGATTTGGCGATATGATGAATCTGTTCCTTGAGCAGTTTTATCCCCTCGGACTGTCCAACAATGGACGCGATTTCACATGGAAAATCGGCCGAGGTGAAATCGAAGATCTGGCGGGTCACCCGGGAAAGGGAATCGGACACGAAGACGCTCGCGAAATGCGGGTCCTGGGGTGGTAACGCCGTCAGGTGTCCCAGCATCACCGTCTCCCGGCCGTTCACCGTTACCTTAAACTCGTCGAAGTCCGAGTACCGGTTTCCCGTGGGCTCAATGGAAAGCCCCGTGGGATTCACCCCCTCCGGGATCCCCAGATCTTCCCGCGCCCTTGTATTCAAATAGGTCACGCCTCCGGACGTATTAAAGATGACAATGCCCCGGTTGTTGGCGTCCACGATGTGCATCATGAGGTCCAGGAACGTCTGGGTCTTCGCGAGCTTCACCTGATCCCCAAGTTTATGGCTCAACAGCTCCGCCATCTGGCCAAGGAAATGGGCGTAAGTCTCCTGGCCGTCCTGCACCCGCCGCCGCTCCTCCTCGTTGGTGCACACCAGCCCGATGACCCCGGCGACCTCATCCCCAGAAAAGATGGGGGTGGAAACGAGCAGGGTCTCCTCGCATTCCTCCCGGTCGTTGCAACCCTGGCAGAGGGGATTTTGGCGGGGATCCGACAGGATGAAGGTGCGGCCGGAGCGCATGACGTGGCGATAGATCTCCTCCCCATGCGAAACAGGTTGCCCCACGCCAGATCGGTAAGGCCCCGTTCCCGCCACGCGGACAAGCCCGGCATCGACAATTTCCACATCGATCCCGGTTATCTTCGCGATAACGTTCGCGCAATCCCGGGCGTATGTTTGAATCGCTTTCAGCATGAATTTACACAGCCTCGACAGACAGCCCGTATAGGTTACCGGTCATGCGGGGGATTGTCAATGTTTCAAAAAGCTTGACTCTTAAAAAATCAGCCATATTTTTAGAGTAAGACAGCACACCGAATGCCCGAAAAAGGGGGCAAATCATGTTTCGCACGTCATATTACAAGGCTTTCAATGGGGTCAAGGCATTCAGAAGATGGGTCATCCCTTACATCAATTCCCGCATTCACTCAGAAGAGTTCAGACCGGTGTTGTGTTACCTTTATACAGACTGGAAGTGTAACATAGATTGCCACTATTGCTTTCAGTATAACAACGACCTGCCGGGAATGGATCTGGAAACCGCCAAGAGCGCCATCGACTGGCTCAAATCGATCGGTTGCCGGGTCATTCCGATCATGGGGGGTGAACCGCTTGTCAGAAAGGATTTCATCCTGGAGGTCATCCGGTATGGCGCGGAAAACGGTTTTTTCATGTATCTGCCCACCAATGGCTATCTGCTGGACAAGGATTTTATTGATGAGATTGGCAAGGCGGGGGTGGCCGCCATCAACCTGGCGGTGGATTGCGTGGCGCCCAAGAAGGGTCTTCCCAAGGCCCTCCTCAATATCGAGCCCCAGTTCAGGTATCTCGTGGAGCGCCAGAAGAAATATGGGTATCTGACCTTCTTCAACATCAACATCTGCCGAAACAATATCAAGGACGTGAAACTCCTGACCGAAATTGCCCATCAGAACAAAATCGGCACCGATTATCACCTCAACGAACCCCCGCACGGCTTTGTGGACACCACCCACTACAAACATCACGATGATATGCTCTCCATTACCCCGGATCAGTATGAGGAAGTGAGCGAATTGTTAGACTGGCTGATTGACAAACAGCGCCATGGCTGGCCCATGGTGAACTCCATCGAGCACCTGCAACTGTTCAAAAAGCGCATGAAGGGCGAGATAGGATCATGGGATTGCAGGGCGGGGCACAACGGCGCCCTAATTCGGCCTGATGGAACCCTGTCCCCCTGTTTCGACCTGATTACCTATGACCATGACTGGGGAAGAATCTGGGAACCCAAATTTGATAAAAACGAGCTGCAGGCTGTTAAGAAGAATTGTATGCCCTACTGCTCTTCCACCTGCTTTCACACCATGGCGTATTACTACAAACTGCAATCCGTTCCCCAATGGGTCAGGAAACACATCCGGGTCGGGTGAAACACACCAAGCCTTTAGCGAATAATCTTTTGGAAGTTTGACTGTTTTTTTACCTTAACCCGATCGCGTCACAAATGGAGAAGGGGTCCCGCAGCCACCGGAAAAGCACGGCCATGCGCGCCGCCTGTTCGAGGTCCCTGGAGGCAACCCCTTCTTTCAGGGT
>CAZPTH010000267.1:0-2735 GCA_964589315.1 uncultured Thermodesulfobacteriota bacterium | reverse complement strand
TGATAAGGTCTTCCCCAAGGCCGCCGCCCAGTTTGCCGAGCTCAGGCGGAAAAAGGCAAAACCAGGCTGGAAAATTCAATTGCCTGACGGAAAGTGGGTCGTCAAGAAATAGTGCGTCCTCGCCTTTCCAAAATCCTCCTGGTTATCGGGTTTCTGTGTATCCTGCCTGTGGCTGTCTCTCCTGTCTGGGGACAGCCCAAGGATACGCCCGCCTACGGAGATACGATCATCGTGGGGTCTATCGGAGACGCCAGCAATCTCATTCCGATCCTTGCCAGCGACAGTGCCTCCCACGACATCGCGGGGCTCGTCTACAACGGACTGGTCAAATACGATAAAGACCTCAAGCTCGTTGGGGATCTGGCCAAATCCTGGGACATCTCACCCGATGGCCTGACCATTACCTTCCATCTGAGGAAGAATGTCAAATGGCAGGATGGCAAACCCTTCACGTCGGACGATGTCCTTTTTACCTATAAAATCACCATCGATCCCAAAACCCCGACCCCCTACGCCGGGGATTTCATGATGGTCAAAAACGTCACCTGTCCCGATCCCTACACGGTTAAGGTTACCTACCCCAAACCCTTCGCCCCGGCCCTCGGAAGCTGGGGAAGCGCCATTCTTCCCAAACACCTCCTGGATAAAGGCCCGATTACCAAAAGCCCCCTGATCCGACACCCTGTTGGAACCGGGCCCTACATCTTCGACAAGTGGATTACGGGAGAAAAAATCGTCCTCCATTCAAACCCGGACTACTTTGAAGGCCGACCCTATATCGACCGCTATATTTACCGCATCATCCCCGACATGGCGACCATGTTCATGGAGCTTCAAAACGGGACGCTGGACGAAATGGGACTGACCCCCCTGCAATACAAGCGGCAGACCAACACCCCATTTTTCAAGAAGAATTTCAGAAAGTACAAGTACCTCTCCTTCTCCTACACCTATCTCGGGTACAACTTAAAGGAGCCATTGTTCAAGGACAGGCGGGTGCGGCAGGCCATCAACTACGCCATTGACAAAAAGGAGATTGTGGAAGGGGTCCTGTTTGGCCTTGGAAAAGTCTCTACGGGTCCCTACAAGCCCGGGACGTGGTACTACAACCCAAACGTCAAGCGCTACCCCTACAACCCCGAGAAGGCCCGGAAACTTCTCGAGGCCTGTGGCTGGAAGAAAAGCCCCAAAGACGGCCTCCTCTATAAAAATGGACGGCCCTTTGAGTTCACGATTATCACGAACCAGGGAAACAACAGTCGGATGAAAACGGCAGAAATCATCCAGTGGCGCCTCCGGATGATCGGAATCAGGGTCAAGATTCGAACCATCGAATGGGCCTCTTTTATACGCCAGTTCATCGACAAGCGGCGCTTTCAGGCCGTGATCCTGGGATGGACAACGGGTCAGGATCCGGACCTCTTTGATATCTGGCACTCCTCAAAAATCAAGGCCAACGGCCTCAACTTCATCAGCTACAGGAATCGTGAGGTAGATCGGCTCCTGGAGGAAGGACGGACCACCTTCGACATGGAAAAACGTAAAAAGGCGTATCACAGACTGCAGGAAATCCTGGCTGAGGACCAGCCTTACACCTTCCTCTATATCCCCATGTCGCTACCCATCATTCACGCCCGATTCCATGGGATCAAACCCGCCCCCGCCGGCATCAGCTACAACTTCATCCGCTGGTATGTCCCCAAACGCCTTCAGCGTTACAAATACAAGCAATAAAAAAGGGAGGCATTCAAGCCTCCCTTTTAAAATTTTCCCCCTTCACAAAACCTAAAACACAACCGTATCGCCGTTGCCCACGTATTCCTTGGATTTTGAACCATTTCGTCCCGAGCCCTTCACTACGGGATAACCCAACGCGACCATCTGGTGGATCGCCTTGTGGCCAGTGCAATGGTTGGCCGCGATCTTCTTGTATTGAAATTTGCCGAGATCCTTGACCACCTTCTGGGCCTTGGGTGTCCACTTGTCGAAGGGATCGATGTGGAAACCGCCATAGATTCCATAGAGGTTATTTCCATTCTTAAACGTCTTTTGCGCAAACTCCGAGAGATAGATGATCCCCCGATGGCAACATCCCGTCACAACAACGATTCCCTTGTCCTTGACATTGAAGAACAAGGACTGCTCTCCTTCAACCCGAACGATGATGGGAAAGTCAAAGGTCACGGAAGCAACCCCCGGAAAGAGCTTATGCACTTTCCCAGGCTTTAACTGCGCAAGCTTTCCTTTATAGGGAATGAGGTTCTTCGCGTGCGGCAACAGGTATTGGGCACCCTCCAGAAAATGCATCCCCTCGGGATAAAACGTACTCGGGATCAGCATGTTGATTGTGGGATCATTTTCTAACGTGGCTTCCAACCCCCAGTAGTGGTCGAGATGCTCGTGCGTAATATAGAGATAATCGATTTTCTTTTCCTTGAGCATCTTGTCGATACCCTCTTCCTTGAAACGCTTCCGCATCCAGTCCAGATTCCAGCCCGTGTCGATCAGGATCCTCAGCTTCTTGCCGTCGAGGGCCGTTACCTCAATGAGGGAACAGCTTCCCGCCGCGTTGTTGGGTGTCCACGGAATCTCCCACTGACTTTTGTGAATGCCCCCATGGTTCATAATATCCTTAATTAGAGTTTTATTGTCCCACCATCCCAACTCGGAAATCGCCTTAATCTTGACGCTCTTGCACTCACCGATGTCGACTTTCCCCCCCGTGCCGGCAAAGG
>CAZPTH010000266.1:0-2749 GCA_964589315.1 uncultured Thermodesulfobacteriota bacterium | reverse complement strand
TACCGTGTCCACGAAAGGCCTTCCCAGCCTGTTGTCTTTGGCGTGGGGATCTTTACGGCCGACAATATCTGTTGCTACGGGACAAATACAGATATTGAAAAGGTTCCCGTTCAACTCGGCAGGGAGGAAGGGAAAATCCGGTTTGTCATTGAAGAAAACCTTCTCATTGAAGGGACCTATTTTCTGGACGTGGCCGTGCATTCCGAAGACGGGTATCCCTTTGATTACCTGAAACATCACACGGCCTTTGCCGTCCGGAGTAACATCAAGGACGTGGGAATCTGCCGACTTCCCCATAAATGGGAGCTGGAGACATAAGGAGAAATGATGGAAACCTATCTTGTAACCGGGGGCGCCGGATTTATCGGGTCCCACCTGGTCGATGCCTTGCTGGAGAGGGGGCACACCGTCCTTTGCGTGGATAACCTCTCCACGGGAAAGATTGAAAATATCGCGCACGTGAAGTTGAACGAACGCTTCTCGTTTTTCAAGGCGGATATTCGTGATCTGGCGACGATGAAAAGCCTGATGAAGGGGGTCGATTACGTGTTTCACGAGGCGGCCCTCGGATCGGTTCAGCGATCCGTGGATGACCCGCTGACGACCCATGAGGTCAACGCGACGGGCACCCTCAACGTGCTGATCGCGGCAAGGGAATCGGAGGTCAAGCGCGTCGTTTACGCCTCTTCTTCTTCCGTGTATGGGGACAGCGAGACCCTGCCCAAGGTGGAAAGCATGACGCCGGCTCCCAAATCTCCTTATGCCGTATCGAAACTTATCGGGGAGCATTACGGTTCGGTATTCACGGACCTTTACGGGGTGGAGGTTGTCGCCCTGAGGTATTTCAATGTCTTCGGACCCAGACAGGACCCCTTCTCCGACTATGCCGCGGTGATTCCCATTTTCATCCGCCAGTTGCTTAAGGGAAAATCACCCACGATCTTTGGAGACGGCAAACAGAGCCGTGATTTTACCTATGTCCAAAACGTGGTGGAGGCCAATCTGCTTGCCTGCGCGGCAAAGGGAGCGGAGGGTAAGGTTTTCAACGTTGCCTGTGGAAAGAGGATAGATTTGAATACCCTTTTGACTTTTCTGAAGGCCTTCCTCACACCATACAGGAAGGGGGTTGAGGACATTGAACCCGTCTTTGGCCCTCCGCGTCCCGGCGACGTGAAGCACAGCCTGGCCGGCATCGACGTGGCGCAAACCTGGTTGGGGTATACCCCCTCTTATTCGGTGGAGGAAGGGCTAAAGGCCTCCATTGACTGGTACGTCAAGAACCTGAAGTAAAAGCTCATTGGGGTAGAGATGGACTTCCCCTGGAAAAGGGCCCTGGAAGATGGCCTGAGGTCCGGACTGGCGACCACCTTCAGGCTTCTGAAGGTGATTATTCCCTTCTATTTTCTCATTGAATGGCTCAAACTCACGCCGGTCCTCGGGTGGATGGGGCATGTGCTGGCCCCGGTGATGAAAATTTGGGGACTGCCGGGAGAGGCGGGGTTCGTTCTGGTTACGGGAAACCTTGTGAATCTCTACGCGGCCATTGCCGTGATGATCCCGCTTCATCTGAGCGTTCCGCAAATTACCCTGATTGGGCTGATGCTGGGGATTTCCCACAACATCATCGTGGAGACCGCCGTTTTGAAGGAGGCGAAGATGCCGGCCTTGAGGCTTGCGTTTTTACGCCTGATAAGCTCTGGAATTGTCGGGTGGGTGGTCAGCCGGTTTTTGATGGGAAGCTGAATAATGCACCTGCTCACCTTTCATAATCTCTTTCTTAATCCACTTACAGGGGCGCTGGAACTCTCCCTCCGCCTGGTGCTGATCATTGTCCCTTTACTCGTACTATTTGAGCTTATTCGCGTGTTGCCTTTCTGGAAGCGGTTTGAAATCGATGAGGAAAAAGGGAAGCGGGTGTCACGTTTGGGGTTGTCTCCACATACCCTGGTTCCCCTTTTTACGGGGATCTTTCTTGGAATAGTATACGGGGCGGGAGTGATTATCAAGATATCGAAGGAAAAGGCCCTGAAGTCCTCTGATCTCTGGTTTCTGGGGCTTTTTCTCGCCACCTGTCACGCCGTGGTGGAAGATACCCTGGTTTTTGTCGTGGTAGGGGGGATGGGACGGTGGATTATTGTTCCTCGTATCCTTTTGGCATGCCTTCTCATCCTGATTCTGCTCATTGGTATCAGGGCACGAAAAACGAAACAAATTTCATCATAAACGAAATTTTTTTCGCGAATCAAAGGAATTTAGCCGCAGATTTCCGCAGATGGCGCAGATTTTTTGACAAGATAAAAAATTGAGGATATAAAAATCAGGACAGGTGTTATTGCCAGTGAAGAAAACATTAGGGGTAAAAAAATGGTAAAAAAAACAAGTGAATTAATATCAATGGTAGAATCGCTTCCTATCGATTTAAAAACAAAATTAATTGAAAAGATATTAAACAGCATGTATCCTACCCAGAAGGAAATAGATGATTTGTGGGCTCAAGAGGCTGAGGAGAGGTTCCAAGAGATCAAATCTGGTAAAGTAAAAACCATACCAGCAGATGAGGTTTTTGGGAAAATTCAAAAAAGATGAACTTGATGAAAGTCTCATTTCATCCTGAGGCAAGTAAGGAGTTCTTTGAGGCAATAAATTACTATGAAGAATGCCATGAGGGGCTGGGCCTGGAATTTGCGAAAGAAATCTATTCCACAATTCAAAGAATAATCCGGTTTCCAAAAGCATGGTCAAAATTATC
>CAZPTH010000265.1:0-2791 GCA_964589315.1 uncultured Thermodesulfobacteriota bacterium | reverse complement strand
ATGTATAAAGACCGCACCATGTATGTGAAGGGGAATCTAATCCCCTGGGAAGAGGCAAACGTTCACCTCATGTCCCACAGCTTCTGCCGGGGGTCGGCCATCTTCGAGGTCATGCGTCTGCATAAAACGGAAAAGGGGAGGGCCGTCTTTCGGCTCGACGCCCATCTCGCACGGCTGAAACGAACCGCCTTCCTCCTGGGAATGGACCTGCCCATGGATGACGCCGGCTTCACGGACGCCATCTTTCAGACCATCCGGGCCAACACGGTGGAAAACGGGTATGTCAAGCTGATCTGTTACTACGGAAACGTGGCCGTAAAGGTCATGCCCAACCAGGACGCGATGGATGTCTGCATCGCCGTGGTGGACCCCGAGCAGGACCTGGAAAACGAGGCCTCCTCGGAAGAGCCCCCCCTGAAGATTGCCCTCTGCAAAACCCGAAAACTCCACCCCGAGACGATCCCCATCGAGGCCAAGGCCGCGGCCAATTATCTCAACGGGATGCTCTCCCGGATCGAGGCCGAGGAAAAGGGAGCGGACGTGGGAATTATGCTGGATACCCAGGGATACGTGGCGGAGGGGAGCACGGAATCCATCTTCATGGTCAAGGATGGCGCTCTCTACACGCCCGCCGAGGGAACCGTCTTGAAAAGCATCTCGCGGAAATCGGTCCTGGAGCTTGCCCCGGCCCTTGGGATCAAGACCATTGAAACGCGCATTTTGCCTGCGTTTCTCCTGGAGGCGGACGAGATCTTCCTTTCCTCTACCGGGGGACGGGTCCAGCCCGTCGGGAAAATCGATGACCGTGAACTTGAAGAAGTCCCGGGCCCTGTCTCCAAACGTCTCATGGAGGCCTTTGAAACCATCTACCAGGACCGGGATCCCCGTTTTTCCCACTGGCTCTTTTACGTGGAGTAATGGCCATGCCCATTTCCATAGAGGCCCTCCTTCAGCGTCTCGATGCGGCCTATCCCCAGGCCTCTTGCGCCCTGAACTATCGCAGCCCCCTTCAACTCCTCATCGCCACCATCCTCTCCGCCCAGTGCACCGACGAACGGGTCAACAAGGTCACCCCTTCCCTTTTTGAAAAATACAAAACGGCCAAGGACTTTGCGGACGCCGATCTCGGAGAACTTCAAGAGGCCATCCGCCCCACCGGCTTCTTCAAGAATAAGGCCAAGGCCATCAAGGCCTGCTGCCAAAAGATCGTTGAAGATTACGGGGGAGAAGTTCCCGCCACCCTTGAAGAGATGGTGACCCTACCTGGCGTGGGGAGAAAAACGGCCAACCTTGTTTTGGGAGAGGTGCATCATATCCCCGGGATCGTGGTGGATACCCATGTGAGACGCCTCGCCAAGCGCCTTGGGTTGACCGAACACGACGACCCGGAAAAGATAGAGCGGGATCTCATGGCCCTTATCCCGAAGGAACGATGGACCCGATTCTCACACCAGCTCATCCACCACGGGCGTCAGGTCTGTAAGGCCCGGAAGCCCGCCTGCGATCGATGTAACCTGAACGATCTTTGTCCATCGTCCATGGTCCCCCTCACCTAAACCAACTGAACAGGATCAAACTCGACCTGAACCTTCATTCCTCTCTCGGCCTTGCCCGCCCGGGACCTGAAGATCTCATCGACAACCCTGTGAAGCTCCGCGCTGCTACGCCCCTTCAGGAGGATCTGCCAGCGGTAGCGGTTTTTCAGCCGGGAAAGGAGCGCCGGGGAGGGTCCGAGAACATGGACCGCGCCCTTCCGCACAGCGGATACCTGACGCCCCACCGTGGCAATCCGAAGCGATTTCTCCTCCACGGCATTGAAATTCGGCCCTGAAATCCGGATTGCCGCAAGCCGGGTAAAGGGAGGGTATCCCAGTTCCTTTCGAAAACCGATCTCCTCTTCATAAAACCCCACAAAATCGTGATGAACCGCATGTCGGATACTATAGTGATCCGGTGAAAAGGTCTGGATAATTACACGCCCGGGGATATCTCCCCTCCCGCACCTTCCGGATGCCTGGGTCAGGAGCTGGAATGTCCTTTCGGATGCCCTGAAATCGGGAAACCTGAGAGACTGATCCGCCGTTACGATTCCCATCAGGACAATCCCGGGATAGTCATGACCCTTGACAATCATCTGGGTCCCAATCAGGATATCGATCTCCCTCTCGCGCAGGCGTCTTAAAACCACCTCGTAAAGGGACCGTTTTTGCATCGTGTCCCGGTCAAGCCGGGCGACCCTCGCATCCGGGAGAACCCCCAGGACCTCCTCTTCCAGGCGCTGCGTCCCCCCACCCATCTGAATCAGGGTGCCCCCGCATGCCTCACATTTCTCCGGCAACCGCCTGCTGAAGCCGCAGTAGTGGCACCGGAGGGCATTGGCGGGCTTGTGAAGGGTAAGGCTGACACTGCACCGAGGGCACATGAGGGTCTCTCCACACTGGACGCATGTCACGACCCTGGCATAGCCGCGACGGTTGAGGAAGAGGAGAGACTGGTGGCCCGAAGCGTAAACCTCCATGAGGGCCTCCCGAAGGGGCCTCGAAAGCATAAGCCCCCGGGTTTCCTGGCGCTTCGGAAATCCCTCCTGCCTCAGATCCACCACCTCCCCTTTTGGAAGGGGCTGGCCCGTCGGACGCCGCGTGAGGACACTATAGCGGAATTTCTCTTGCTTGACGTTATGATACGATTCGACAGAAGGGGTTGCCGTGCCCAGGATAAGGGAACAGCCCTGATGACGGCTACGGACCACCGCCACATCCCTCGCGTTGTAAAGAAGCCCTTCTTCCTGTTT
>CAZPTH010000264.1:0-2804 GCA_964589315.1 uncultured Thermodesulfobacteriota bacterium | reverse complement strand
TCAAACAGGCGGTGGTTGAGAAATTCAATCGGGAAACGGAGCTCAACGTGAAATACGGCACGTGTGGAGGTGAATGGGGCCAGTTCTCACACCGCGCCGATTTTTTCAGGAAACGGTATGGAGACGTTGGATACAATCTGGTAAGGCAGTTCAAGGGCGTGGTCGACCCCAACAATATCCTGAACCGGGGGGTGCTGGAAGGCAACCTGCCCACCGACTTCTAAAGCTCTCGATAAGAACTGAAAAGGTGAAACGATGAACATGGATAACTATGTTGAACAGACAAAGGAACTGATTCTTTCCATCGCGAGCCGATGCCGAAAATGCAACTACTGTTACGCCGTCTGCCCCCTATACCAGTCGACCCGGGGATTCCAGATCCAGGGGCCCAGCGGCATCCTCCAGGCCATGGCCTACGCCATCAAGTGGGACCTGACGGCTGGCGAGGCGAGGGACGATTTACGAACCATCGTCTATTCCTGTACCACGTGTAACAGCTGCACACTGAAGTGCAAGGCCTCCTGCACGGGGATCCCGGTTTTGAGTGCCATCGAAAAGGGACGCGCCCTTCTCATCGAGGAGATGATCGGGCCTGTCTCCGAGCAGAAGACAGTGCTGGAATCCCTCTTCTTGAAGGGGAATTCCTACGATATGCCGCCCCAAAAACGGCTCGACTGGCTGAAGGCCTTCCAGGAAGAGAGAGGTCTTGACGTGAGATTGCTCCCTGACGGGAAGCCGGTAGAGGTTCTCCTCTATGTGGGGTGCACGGCCTCTTATAATCAAGACGTCCAGGATATCGCCCGGGCCATGGTGACTATCCTGGAGGCGGCTGGCCTGGATTACGGCATCCTGAGAGAGGAAAAATGCTGTGGCAGCCCGGCACGGCGGATAGGCGAGGAAGGCCTTTTCGAGGAACTGTCCGATTACATGGTGGAAAAGATCACAGAGGCAAGGCCCAGCCGCGTTGTAACCCTCTCTCCCCACTGTTACAATACCCTTGTCAACGAATATCCCGACACGATTCGGGGAATCCGCATCCAGCATTACACCCAGTTCCTTCACGATCTCATTCAAGAGGGGAAATTGTCCTTGAATAAGGCAGATGGACAGATGACCTATCACGACCCCTGTTACCTGAGCAAACAGAATGCCGTGACGGAGGAGCCTCGCCAGGTGCTGAAAGAGATGGCGGGGGACGGGGCGTTTGTCGAGATGGCCCACCACCACGCGGACAGCCTCTGTTGCGGCGGGGGCGGGGGACGGATATTCTGGGACCCGGAAGAGGTGAACCGGCTGTCCGAGACCCGAATCCGGGAAGCCCAGGACGCCGGCGCCCGGATGATCATCACGGCCTGTCCCTGGTGCCGAATCGAGCTGGAAGACGCCGTCAAAACCTTGGATATAGAGGAAGAAATGGAAATCAAGGATATGGCTGTCATGGTCGCGGAGAGATTAGGGAAAGGATGATATGGACAGAGAAGGACAGAAATTCCCCAGGATGGCCTTGGTAAGTCAGGAACTTTATCGTGTAGAGATTGCTGATGTGACGAAGGCTGTCGGCGAGGCCATCGCTGGCCTGGCCCTCGGGGATAAAATAAAACCGGGAATGCGCGTGGCGATCCCCGCGGGAAGTCGGGGGATCGACCGAATCGATGTCGTTCTCAAGGCGGTTGTCGACACCCTGAAAGAAATGGGGGCGGCCCCCTTCATCTATCCCGCCATGGGAAGCCACGGAGGGGCAACCCCGGAAGGGCAGGTTTCCATCCTGAATCACTACGGCATCACGGAAGCGACCATGGGGGTGCCGATCCTGGCCTCCATGGAGGTGGTGGAGGTAGGCGTGACCGCCCGCGGCGTGCCGGTTTACCTGGACCGACATGCCAGCGAAGCCGACGCCCTCGTGGTGGTAAACCGCATCAAAACCCATACAAAATTCGACGGGGAAATCGAGAGCGGCCTGTTCAAGATGATGGCCATCGGCATGGGAAAACACCAGGGGGCGAGCGTGTATCACCGCGCCGCGGTGGATCACGGGATGGAGGCCATCATCGTGGACGCGGGGAAGATGATCCTCGCGAAGTATCCCGTTCTGTTTGGCCTGGGAATCGTGGAAAATGGCGTGGACCGCATCACCCGGATCGAGGCCTTTTCCCCGGATACCATGCTGGAAGGGGAGAAACGGCTCCTGAAATTTTCAAAAGAGGTGATGGCGAAGATCCCCTTCGACCATCTGGACCTGCTGATTATCGATGAGATCGGGAAAAATATCAGCGGCACGGGGATGGACACCAAGGTCATTGGACGACATCGGGACCTCATCGGGGAGTTCTGGATTCACCCCCACCCAAAGCGGATCTTTGTGAGGGATCTGACGGAGGCGTCGGAGGGAAACGCCACGGGAATCGGCCTGGCCGATTTCACCACCCAGAGGTGCGTGAACAAAATCGATAGGCGGAAAACGGCGGTGAACTGTATTACGGCCCTGTCGCCTGAAAAGGCGGCCTTGCCCCTTACCTTCCCCACGGATCGCGAGGCCATTGAGGCCGCTCTCCAAACCGTGGGCCTTAAGCCCCTATCTGAGCTTCGGGTCGTCCATATCAAAAACACCCTGGACCTGGAGACCCTTGCCGTTTCCGAGGGAGTGAAGAAGGATGTAGAGGAAGATCAAAAAATTACGTTTCTGACGGCTTATAAAGAAATGAGATTTGATGAGAAGGGGACGCTTGCTTCTCCCTTCCAAGGAAAAGATGATTGATGGGTGGATTTTTGCCCTTCTAAAAGGCAATTAAAAATAGTTCTTGACA
>CAZPTH010000263.1:0-2807 GCA_964589315.1 uncultured Thermodesulfobacteriota bacterium | reverse complement strand
ATAATTTGCGCACAACCCCTGATTTGTCAAAAGAGGAAAAAATGATCCCAGATATCAACGGAGAAAAGGGTTTTGATTGACATAACACGCGCTTTATACTAATAATTACGAAATCAATTCTAAAGGAGGAAATGAATGAGAAAAAGATTTTTTACGTTGTTGGTTGTCATGGCAATGATCGCGCTGGTTCCCTTCAGCCTCAGCGCGAAAGAAATCACGATCAAACTTGCGCATTTGAACGCCCAGAAACCTTTTGATATTCCTTCAGCGGCGATGGCGGCTGCCTTCAAGTCCGCCGTTGAGGCCAATTCAAACGGAAAGATAAAGGTTAAGCTTTTTCCGAGCGGTGTCCTGGGGAAAGAGCGGGAAACGATGGTTCAGGTAAAAAGCGGGGTCGTTCAGTCATACATTTCCTCCACCGGGGGGATGTCGACTTTCTACCCGATGATAGATGTCACAAATATGCCCTTCGCCTTTTCCAGTTATAATGTCTGTTACAAGGTCTATGATGGGGATTTTGGAAAGGCCCTGGCCAAGGATATCGAGAAAAAGTCTGGTTTCCATGTCCTCGGATTCGGGGAGTCGGGTGGTTTTTTCATTATTACCAACTCCAAGCGTGAGATAAGGTCCCCCAAGGACATGAAGGGGTTAAAGATTAGAACCATGACGGTTCCCCTTCATATGGAAATCATTAAATCGCTTGGCGCGGCTCCGACGCCTATTGCCTGGTCCGAGGTCTATACGTCTCTTCAAACCGGGGTTGTGGATGGACAGATGAATCCCATCTCCATCATCAACATGGCCAAGTTTTACGAAGTCCAGAAATATGCCACGCTGACGAATCACATCTATGCGCCGTATATCTGGGTCATGAACGCCAAATTCTATAACAGCCTCTCCCCAAATAATAAGAGAATCATCGATGATGCCGCGAGAATCGCCATTCTGGCTGGGAGGGGACTCAGCAGAATTATCGATTCGACGGATAAGGGCCTGCCTGTTCTCATGTCCAAGATGAAGGTGTATGTGCCTACGCCCGCCGAAATGAAGCAGTTCAAGGACGCCACCATTCCGGCGGCAACCAAATTCCTGCAGGAAAAATACGGAAAAGAAGGAAAATTGTGGGTAGATAAATTCCTCAAAGCGATCGCCGACGCGGAACGCGAACTGGGGAACTGAGATTTAAACCTCTGTTAAAGCCTGGAGTAGTTTAAAACCTGCTCCAGGCTTTTTTTAGGAAAGGACCATGAACGCAACCGAAAAGGGATTCGTCGGATTTATTCACAAATCCTCGGAGGCCTTAAACAGGTTTATTTCGCTGTTATGCCTCGTTTTCATGGTTGGCATGACCTTTGTCGTCCTCCTGGGAGTTCTCTTCAGATACGTCCTGCAAATACCATTGAGCTGGACCGAGGAGCTTTCCCGGTACCTGATGATCTGGGCCGCGACCCTTGCGGTCAGCATGGGCGTTCAGGAAAAGGGACACGTGGGACTGACCTTCCTTTTTGATCTCGCGAAATCGAGGGTTAGCAAGATCGTTCTGGAAACAATCGTTTTCATCGCGACGCTCGGTTTCCTTTCGATCATGACTTACTACTCGATCCAAATGGTTGCCGAAGCCAAAAACCAGATCTCCCAGGGACTTGGCATTACCATGGTGCTTCCTACGCTGGCTGTTCCCGTTTCAATGGTCATCGCCTTGATTCAGTTGATTTTCCGATACGTTCTGGATGTAAGCTCTCCGGGGGAAATCCCACATGAAAAAGAAGTTATAGACATCTGATAAAGGAATCGGCCGATGTTTGTTTCGCTGATCGTGGTGTTTTTTACGGGCCTCGTGTTAGGCGTTCCGATTGGTTTTTCGATAGGGATTACAGGACTGCTGGGACTGTATCTCATGGGACACGATGTCGCCATGTTTTCCATGGCGCCGCTGCAGTTTTTCTCCGGCCTCGACATGTTCACGTTGATGGCCATGCCTTTCTTCATCCTTGCCGGGGAAATCATGAACAGGACCGGGATCACGAGCCGTCTGGTTAAATTCTCCAACACCCTGGTCGGGCACTGGAGGGGGGGACTGGCGCACGCCAACATCATCGCCAGCATCTTCTTTGCGGGAATGACCGGCGCGGCGGTCTCGGACACGGCCGCGATCGGCACCATGCTCATCCCGGCCATGGAGGAGGATGGATACGACCTGGACTTTTCCGCCTCCGTTACCGCGGCGTCTTCCATCATCGGGCCAACCATCCCGCCATCGAACATGATGGTGATCTATGGCTCTCTGATGAATGTCTCCATCGCGGGTTTGTTTGCCGCCGGTTTCCTCCCCGGATTGTTACTTGGGGGACTGCTGATGGTGCTGTCGGCAATCATCTCCATCAAACGGGGCTATCCCAAAAACCCAAAAACCACCTTCAAGGAAAAGCTGATAGGGCTCAAAGAGGCCATCATTCCCCTCCTGATGCCCATTATCATTCTCGGAGGCATCCTCTCCGGTGTCTTCACGCCGACGGAAGCCGCCGCGGTGGCCGTCGCTTACGCCCTGGTGATAGGATTTTTCGTGCTGAAAAGCCTTAAACTTTCAGATTTGCCCCCTATGTTCATCAATACGGCCAGGATAACAGGAATCGTCTTTTTGATTATCGGTACGGCCTCCATCGTCAGCTGGGTCCTGGCAATCAATCAGGTTCCCCAGGCGATCGCGGAATTTCTCCTGTCGGTCACGGGAAACCCCCACATGGTGCTTCTCCCTTTCGCCTGTTCAAACATATCTCTCACACGAGAAGCACCGACCCCGACGAACA
>CAZPTH010000262.1:0-2828 GCA_964589315.1 uncultured Thermodesulfobacteriota bacterium | reverse complement strand
TTCCGAATCCCCACATAATTCTGGCATGGGCCTCTGCAATACGCATCATATCTCCTTTCCCTATGCCAAAAGCCGTGGGCTTCCCGGTGGTCCCGGAAGTCCCCTGGACCCTTGCAAGTTCCTTCTGGTCTATACACAGATTACTCCCAAAAGGCGGATGTTCTGCCTGATCCTGACGGATTTCATCCTTTGTTACAAATGGGATTTCCTCAAAGTCCTTTAAAGACCTGACATCTCTCGGGTGAATCCCCGCCCTGTCCCATTTTTTTCTGTAAAAGGGGGAATTTTCATAGGCATAGGCCAGTTGCGCCTGGAGCTTTGGAAGGATAATCTTCTCTTCCCTCTCCTCCGGGTCCATGGTTTCAAGGCGCCGGTCCCAATATCTCTCTCCCTCCGGCGGCAAATAAGTCGTATCATACTTAGGTGGCCATTCTTTCATCATTCCCCCACCCCTTTTAAATCATCCTTTTTCATTTCGTTTCAATGAAACCAATCGCTCAATCGAAGAGACAATTTCATCTCGCGTAGCTCCCGGAATAAATACCGCATCAAATCCAGTTTTCTTCAGCTCTTTCGCATCTTCTGGCGGAAAGACCCCCCCGATCACGAAAACCACTCTCTTTTTGATCCCTCTTTTTTTAGCCTCATCCAAAAGTCGGCTTCCAAGGGATAAATGTGCCCCACCCAGGGAACTCACGCCAACGGCATCCACACCTTCCTGGATAGCCGTTTCAATAACATCTCGTGGAAGGGCATTACCAATATAGATAACTTCCATCCCGGCATCCCTGAGAAATTTAGCCACCGTTATGATGCCACGATTATGTACATCCAGCCCCAGCTTTGACAAAAGCACCTTAACCCGTCTTTTCACCGGCCCCGTTCCTCTAAAGAATTACTCATCAGATAACAGAAGGTCTCCACAAGCCGAATGTCTCCTTGAATACCTTAAACATTTCTCCCTCGGTACACCTTGCGCGCGCGCATTCAATGCAGGCAGAAAATATGTTTTCTCTGAGTTTACAAGCCCGCTCGAGAGCCAGCAACGTTTGCCTGACTCGTTGGTTATCTCTGGTACGTCTTAATTTCTTCAGTTTTTTCTTTTGCTGCTCCTCGACCCCGGACGGATACCTGAAAACGTCGATAGACGCGGGTTTTCCTCTCGACTTATATACGTTACTGGCAACAATTTTTATCTCCCCATCTTCGATGCCCTTTTGTTGGTCGAGAAAATAGCCGGTAATTTTTTTATGTAACACCCCGTTCTCTATGTTGGCTATATAACCACCTGTTCTCTCAATCTCGTCCACTTCTTCGAGAATTTTCTCCTCATAGATTTGCGTCAGGGATTCGATGTAAAAAGACCCACCCAGCGGGTCCACCACATCCGCGATACCTGTTTCATCCTGCAAGACCTGTTGAGTCCTCAGCGAAAGGAGGGCAGCTTCTTCCGTCGGTACGGAATAGGCCTCATCAAAAGAATCCACATGCAGTGACTGGACACCCCCCAAAACCGCTGCCAGGGCATGATAGGCGGAACGGACGATATTATTCAGAGGTTCCTGCTGTACCAGCGACACACCCGAGGTCTGAACGTGACATCTCATCCACATGGACCTTGGATTTTTCGCCTTGAACTTATACTTCATGATTTTATACCATAATCTTCTCGCGGCCCTGAGACGGGCAATCTCCTCAAAAAAATCATTTCCAATTGACCAGAAAAAGGCAATTCTGGGGGCAAAATCATCCACTTTATGCCCCCTCTTCACCATCTCTTCCACTGTTTCGATGCCATTGGAAATGGCCACCGCCATTTCCGTCACGGGAGAGGTACCAAATTCCCGCAGGTTGTACCCATTCAGCGTGATAAAATTCCATTTGGGAAGGTTTTTGCTGATGAACTCAATGTTATCGCATTGAATCCTGAAGCAATCATCTGGGGGTATGAACTCTGAACCGCTCCGAACAAGTTCCTCCAGCGTGATATCGTTCTGGACACTCCCACGAAGCCTATCCCATGGGACACCCCTCTCTTCGGCAAAGACCAGGAACATGGGGAAAAGGATCGCCGTGTTAGACGGATAGTGTGTAACAATGGAAATACTGATATCCTCGACGGGGATTCCCTTGAATATCAGGGCCATATCTTCAACGGAATCTACACAAACGCCTGACATCCCGACCTGTCCTTCAGAAAAGGGGTCATCGGAATCATACATCTGTATCGTTGGAAGGTCGAAAAGGATATTGAGCCCCGTCGCCCCATGATCAAGCATAAATTTTACCCTCTGGTTCGTCTGCTCAGGTGATCCAAACCCCGTAAGCTGACGCATGGTAAATTTTTTACCCCGGTACATGTTAGGGTGAATCCCACGGGTAAAGGGAGAAAGGCCCGGAAAACCAAGATCATCCAAATAATCGAATCCGGAATTGTTTAAAGGCGTGTACAGGAATTCCTTTGGAATATTTGAGCCAAGGACTGTCCCGGACCTTTTGGACCATTCCTCCCGATCTTCCTCGGAAAGCACTGTATTTTTCCAATGATCCAAAGCGGTTTCAATCATCATCAAGGCATTGGAATCATAGAGATTATTTCTCTTATGCCCCGACGCTTCCTCTTTTAAAATATCCCTCGTTCTTTTTTGGCTCTGTTTCATTCCTTATCCATAAGGTAAGTAATACCGTAAAAATCAGAAATCATACCTTATATTCCTAAAAAAATGCCGGCAGCAAAATCCGCCGGCAAAATCCTCTCCTCCAAGTCCAAGACTATCCGAATCTGTCTTCAAGCCTAAAGAATTCTCCTTTCAGTTACATCTTCCCAG
>CAZPTH010000261.1:0-2835 GCA_964589315.1 uncultured Thermodesulfobacteriota bacterium | reverse complement strand
CCCTCACTTCAATGTCCTCAAAAGGCGATCCACCAGTTGAAAACTCACCTGGCTCAGGTCCTTGGGGGTAATTCCAAACAACCTCTCCGTTGTGCTGTATCCCGTTTCCGTCCCGCTGGCCTGCCAGATAATCTGGCCCGAAGCCCCGTCGATGAGACGCAGGGTCAGCGCCACCACGGGATAGCTGTAATTCCGGTCCCGTTTCTCTTCGTAGGTATCCACAGACCCGATAATCAGCCCCTGGACTTTCAGTTTCCTGGCGATCCTTTTCAGGGTAATCTTGTCCAGGGCCTCGGCCTTTCCCCCGCTCTCTTCCTCCAAAACGATACTCACCAGGGCCTTGTCCACCACGTCGAACAGTCCCATGGCAAGGATTTCCGTGGTGGTAATATCCCTCAGGCGCTCCCCGGCGTTCTTCTCCTTGGTGTGATTCTCGAATTTCAGGACCGCCACCCGCTTCACGTAGGAAGGGTCGATCTCCTGCCGGACAAAATGTTTCAGGGTCGCCTTCTTCCCACACGCCGTCACCGCCACCCCGATGATAAGGATGAGAATAAACCCGTTCGTTCTTATCTTATTCACTCATGTCTCCATTTTTAATTAGAAATATGCTACGAGATTAACCATCCATCCCCACTCGCTCCCATCCTCGTCCACACTCATATCATACGTGCTTTTGAGGGTCAAGTATTCACTGATCGTCCATGATACAAAAGCTGAATAATCATCGGTACTTGAATCACCACTGGTGTTCATGTACTGAAGGTTTAACTGCACTTTGGGGGTTAGGGCAACCCAAACGGAATAGGTGGAATTGAGGGTATCTTCTCCGTCACCCGCTAAAGCCAGGCTTTCAGAACCCCTCAAAGAAAGGTCATCGGACAATCTCCAGGTAGCATCAATCGTAAAATACTGATCCGTTATGGTCCCTTCCTTCGTATGGGTCGATTTCGAACGGCTGTAATCATACGTGCCGCTCACCGTCAGGTCCGGGGTCAATCGCCCTGTCAGATAGACCTGCATCCCAAGGGCCTTGGTTGTCGAATTGGGTAAATAATGCCTCGTGTGGGAATAGTTCCCGTTCCACCGGAGGTCCAGGTCAGGGTAAAGGTTTGCCGTTGTTGTGATGTTAAAGGTATCAAGCGTACTGGACTTTCTCCCCCTTTCCTTGGAAAAGGCATGCGTGTATCCCGCATCTACCTCGAGGGTTTCAAAGATCTGGGAGGTATTGTTGAGGGAAATCGTTGTCGTCTCATCCTTCCCATACCCTTCCGTGTCCTTGGTCGACATGGAAAGATTTGCATGAGGCTGAAGGTATGGCTTGACAAACCATGACGCGGACAACGTATGGTTGACATTGGTGGTTTCGTTACCCGGATCGGGAGAGCTTTTCTCATAGGAAAAATAGTAGTTGGCTGACAGATCAGGGGTAAACTGGTAGCCGAGCGAGAGAGTAGTGCGGGAATTATCCGATTTGACGGTCACCGTCTCGGTCTTTCCCGTTCCGATTCGAATCAGGTTCGCCTGGACAAAAGGGTCTTCCAGCTCCGGAGCTGGAATGGGCACTTCCACAACGACAAGCCTGAGATAACGCCTCCGCTGGTAGGTTCTCCTGAAACGGAATGGGAGAGTGATATTTGTCCTGAGTTCGTCCCAGATGACACCGTCCCCGCTCTCGTAAAGGTCCCATCGCACGGAAGAAGGGACATCCTCGAGGAGGGGACCGTTAATATAAAACCGAATCTCGTCCACCGGCTGGTCACGGAGATCGATGGTAAGGATCTGGTCTCGTTTCAGACGCTGGCCGTTCGGGGGGCGCGGGGGATCCCAAATCACCCCGATAATCAGGGGAAACCGGACCGCTTCACCCTTTTTGGTTTCGGTTTTGATAACCGTTTTATTGAAATTGAACTGCTGTCCCGCAGAGAAGGTCAACTTTTTCCATGCCCCGGAATACTCCGCCTTAAAGAAATTCTGGTCCGTGTTCGTCTTCGAGGCCTCCACCCGGTCTTTTTCGTCCGTTCCCCGATAGTTATAGACAACATCCAATCCTTTCCATTTCTTGCTGATCTCGAAACCGTAATGAAACGTGTCGTCATCCAGTCGCCGGGGGCTGCTGTCATCCCTGTCAAAGGTCTGCCCTACATAAAGGCGGATATCCGCGTAGCCCTTACAGTCGCTGGTGAGGTTCGCGTCCCAGGAACTGTTCGTCACATCGGCGCGATCCGTGTCCTTCCTTTGCGTCTGGGTCCCATTCAGGTTGAAATCAAAAAGGTCATTGATAATCTCCATGGAGAGGGTCGGGGTCAGGGTCTGTCGCGTCTCACCCCCCTGTTTCCGGTTGACGTAACGGAACGAGCCCCCGAAATTGATGGTGCGTGTCGCCTCCGGGGCCACGCTGATGGAATAGGACTGGGTAAAAATGCTATCCTCGTCCGAAAACTCCCAGTTCCGCCAGTCGGCTGTAAAGTCAAGCGCACCGCTCCGGGAAGGGGTCCACAGGTTCACCATCACGACGATCAACAGGATCGAGAGTATGGTTCTTCCCTCAGGGAAAAGTGACCAAAACAAGAGAAGCCTGCATGTAAAAATGTAGTTGTCGGCAAATCCCTGGCCACGACCTGTTCGTCGCCTTCGGCTGTATCTTCTCCCATGTGAATTATCGCAGATTCTTTACCTCCCTTTCACACTTTCCCAGAAAATAACACCTCTGATTCTGTTTCGCTTACTTTACAGTATACTTCATATGTCAAGTCCACACCAGAAAATTCAAAAAAATTTTTTATCGTATTCAAATAAGGAAATAAAATAGCTTGACAAACGAAAAAGGTGTGG
>CAZPTH010000260.1:0-2856 GCA_964589315.1 uncultured Thermodesulfobacteriota bacterium | reverse complement strand
CCCCCCGGGCCTGGTTACGATAATCACTGAAGGCGCTTCGCTTTCCGTACCCCCGCTCCGTGACGGTGAGGAGGGTTGCCCCCTCCTGGACAATATCCATGCCAATGACGTAGTCGTCATCCGAGAGGCGAATGGCCCGAACTCCGGCGGCCGTACGTCCCATGGATCGGATATCGCTGACAGAGAAACGGATGGCCTTTCCACCATGGCTGCAGATGATGACGTCCTGATCATCACGGACACCCAGGACCTTGACGAGGCTGTCTCCCGGACGGATCTTGAGGGCAAGGATTCCTCCGCTGTGGATATGCCGATAGGCGGCGAGGGCGGTCTTTTTGACGATCCCGTTTTTCGTGATGAAAAGGACGTAGGGATAGGATTCGAAATCCCGCAATGAAAAGGCGGTTGCGACCTTCTCTCCCTTCTTCAGGTTGATGAGATTCACGATGGAGCGCCCCCGGGAGGCGGGCCCCACGTAGGGGAGTTCGTGGACCTTGATGGAATAGACACGACCCTGGTCGGTAAAGAAGAGGAGGTAATCGTGGGTAGAAGCGGTAAAGATCTGCGTGACGAAATCCTCGTCCTTGATATTCATCCCGATGCGGCCCTTCCCGCCCCGGTTCTGGCTCCGGTAGAGGCGAGGGGAAACCCGTTTGATGTAGCCACGGTAGGAAATGGTTACAAGCATATCCTCTTCCGCGATAATATCCTCGATCCCGATCTCTCCCTGGGCGTCGATAATCTCTGTGCGGCGGGGATCCTGGACCAGTTCCTCTACCTGTTCCAGTTCCTCGATAATGATTTCCCTTCTCAGGCCCTCGTTGGCGAGGATCTCCTCCAAACGGGCAATGGTCTGGATGATCTCTTTATATTCTTCCAGGATCTTTTCCCTCTCCAGGCCGGTCAACCGTTGCAATCGCATATCCAAAATGGCCTGCGCCTGGGTCTCGGAAAGCTCGAAACGTTCCATGAGCTTTGCCTTTGCCTCGGAGGGAAGATGGGAGGCGCGGATCAGGGCAATAGCCTCGTCCAGGTGGTCCAGGATAATCTTGAACCCTTCCAGGATATGGGCCCGTGCCTTGGCCTTCCTCAACTCGAACTGGCTCCGTCGGACGATGATCTCCAGGCGGAAATGGATGAAAAGGTCGATGAGTTGTTTGAGGGTGAAGATCTTCGGCTGATTGTTCAGAACCGCCAGGAGGATGATGCCGAAGGAGCTTTGGAGCTGGGTGTGTTTGAAGAGCTGGTTCAGGATGATCTCCGGGGTTTCTCCCCGTTTCAGCTCGATGACGATGCGGATACCTTCCCGGTCCGTTTCGTCACGGATATCGGAAATGCCCTCGATGACCTTGTTCTGAACGAGGTGGGCGATCCGCTCCACGATCTTGCTTTTGTTGGTCTGGTAAGGGATTTCCGTGATAATAATCCGTTCACGGTCGGAGCTTTTAACTTTTTCAATATGGGTCCGGGCCCGCATCTGGATGATCCCGCGCCCCGTTTTGTAGGCGGAAAGAATCCCCTCTCGACCCAGGATAAAACCCGCCGTGGGAAAATCGGGGCCGGGAATGTATTCGATCAATTCCTCGAAAGAGAGATCCGGGTTCTTGACAACCGCCTTGATCCCGTTGATCAGCTCGTTCAGGTTGTGGGGAGGAATGTTGGTGGACATTCCGACGGCGATTCCCGAGGCGCCGTTGGCAAGCAGCGTCGGAATCCGTGTGGGCAGAAGCATGGGTTCCGTAAGGGTGGCGTCATAGTTGGGGATGAAATCGACCGTGTCCTTTTCGATATCTTCCAGGAGGGTGTGGGCCAGGCGGGTGAGACGTACCTCGGTATACCGCATGGCGGCCGGAGGGTCGCCATCGATGGATCCGAAATTCCCCTGACCGTTTACGAGGGGGTATCGAAGCGAGAAATCCTGGGCCATGCGCACAATGGCATCGTAGACGGCCGCGTCCCCATGGGGGTGGTATTTACCGATGACATCCCCGACGACACGGGCCGATTTCTTGAATTCCTTGTTCCAGAAATTCCCCATCTTGTACATGGCGTAGATGATACGCCGGTGGACGGGTTTCAATCCATCCCGGGCGTCGGGAAGGGCGCGCCCCATGATCACGCTCATGGCGTAATCCATATAGGAACGCTTCATTTCATCTTCGATATTGACAGGCGTGGGAATCGTATTTTGGATGGTTTTACCCTCCTTTGCATCGCATTAAAAATCGTATAATTTTATGACAAATCCCCCCCAAAGTCAATGAAAAAAGGATAGAAAACACATCCCTGGAGGACCCTTGGGGTCAAATCTTTAATCTTGACAAATGGTGGGACTGGAAGGGAAAAGGGGGGTTACGTTCCCTCCCAATCGGGTTTCCGTTTTTCGAAAAAGGCCCGCATGCCTTCCTTTCCGTCGTGGCTGAGAAAGGTGAGGATGCTGCTCAATGCCTCGTAGGTCTCTCCGAAATGGACCGGGACCTCCCGCTCGCTTAAGATAATCGATTTGGCAAAGGCAATGGCGATGGGGGCGTTCTGCAGCACCTTTTCCATCAGCTCCCTCGCGGCGGCCAGGAGTTCCGTTTGGGGAACGACCCTGTTGACCAGGCCGATGCGCTCCGCCTCGTCCGCCGGGAGGTTTTTCGCTGTCAGGACCAGCTCCATCGCCTTGGCGGGCCCCACCAGGCGGGTCAGGCGAAAGACGCCCCCCCACCCCGGGATCAGGCCGATCTTCAGTTCCGGCACCCCGATCCGGGCGTTTTCCGAGGCGACCCGCAGGTCGCAGGCCATGGCCACCTCGCCTCCCGCGCCCACGGCCCAGCCGTTGACTGCGGCGAGGGTCGGTTTCCTGAGCCGCTG
>CAZPTH010000259.1:0-2891 GCA_964589315.1 uncultured Thermodesulfobacteriota bacterium | reverse complement strand
GCAAGATTCTGATCATCCTGAATAGCATGATGAAAAATATGACTTACTGGCAAACCTCTACCCCTCAAAATAACTCTTGACATGAAAGACAGTTGCTACTACCTACCACCTACTACCTACTAACCTCTTCAAAACGTAATCAACTGGTATCCCAGATCGAGGTATTCGGACATGCTGGGATGACCCTTCAGGGTTCCCCCGAGGGGAAGCCCTTCCTTCTCCACGGCCTCCAAAACCTTCATCTTGGCGGAGCAGGCTTTGCACACGATGGCAAAAAGCCCCGCTTCCCTCGCTTTTTTATACAAGGGATTCAGAAAATCCCCCTCCTTCGCCATCTCGGGAACCAGTTTTGTGGCAGACCCCTCCACCACGATCTTCACCTCGTAGCCTTTCTCATGCATATCCAAAGCGTTCAGAAGGACATGGATAAAACACATCTTGTCTCCATTGAATGCGAACAACACCACTTTTTTCATACCGTCTATCTCCTCCAGGATTTCACAGACTTCTAATCGCCCCACATCCATTCTCCCTGATTCTGAAGGGCGTAATACTGATCGTTTAAGAGACGCCGGTGCGTCTCCTCCTCTTCAACCAGCTTCAGAAACATCTCCTTCCCCATGGGGTCCTCGGTCTTTTCCGCCATTTCACGATAAAATTCTGCCGCTTCTCCCTCTTTCGCGATGGCCGTTTTGAGGGCCTGGATGTCATCATCCTTTGTTTCGTAGCCGCCTTTTGAACCCTCGATGCGATTCTGCGCCTTTAGCTCTCCGGCCCCGGTATAACGAATCCATTTGTTTTCATTTTTCAGAGACAGGTAGAGATGGATCATCTTTTTATAGTGCTCTATCTCAAACGCGCTCAATTGCTGGAACATGTCTTTCCCACGGGGATTCGTCGATTTTTCCGCCGCATCACGGTAGAAGAGAAAGGCGTCCCTCTCCGCGTTCACGGCGATCTTGACGGCCTCCAGGCGTTCGTCCTTCACGTCTTCAAGGGTTACAACCTCTTTCGCCCCGCAATCCTTACAGATTAGGGTTCCTACCTTTTCTGGACCTTCAGGCGTTTCCTCGATGAAAAGCTCCGCCTCACCTCCGCACGCCGGGCATTTAAACGTCCCTTCTGCCTTTTCTTCCATGATATACTAACCTCCATTTCATTTTTAAATGTTCCGTTTTCGCCCAAAAGGCCTTACCTCTGCCTTCCCTTGCTCAGAGGCGATAAACCAATCTTCCTAAAAATAACTTTCCACGACCTCTTCAAAGGCCTTTTTATCAAATACGCGGCCGTAAAGAGGGCCGTCTTCCCTTTTCAGCCCGATTTTCTCTTCAAAGGGAGGGCGATCGTTCCTGTATAGGACCCCGACGGGAATCTCGCTTTCATCCCTCATGGCGAGATCGAGGGCCGCGCGCTGATCCGCGGGATCATAGGAGGTATCCACCTTCCTGCAGTGCTCCCGGTACCAGGCAAAGGTATTGAATCTGTTGAAGGAGACGCAGGGTTGCAGGATATCGACGAGGGAAAATCCTCGGTGAGAGATGGCCTGGGCTATCAAGTCTGAGAGGTGCTCCGGATCGCCCGCAAATCCCCTGGCGACGAATCCCGCCTTCATCACGATTGCCACGGCGATGGGATTGAAGGGCATGGACGGATTCCCCATCGGCTGTGCCTTCGTCACAAATCCTTCCGGAGACGTGGGGCTCGCCTGTCCCTTGGTCAACCCGTAAACACGGTTGTCGTGCACGAGTAACGTGATATCGATATTGCGGCGAAGGGCGGCGAGGAAATGGTTGCCTCCCTCGCCGTAATTGCACCCGTCTCCACTCTCCGCGATGACCGTCAATCGCTGGTTCGCCAAACGGGCGCCGCTCGCCACGGGCAAGGAACGCCCATGCAGTCCGTTGAACACGTTGGCGTTGAGGTAATGGGGGAGCTTGGCCGCCTGGCCGATACCCGAAACGAAAAGGACCTCATGCGGTGCCAGGCCGGACTTAACCAGTGCCTGCTTGACCGCCTTCAAGATAGGGAAATTCCCGCATCCCGGGCACCATGCCGTTTCATACTCTCCATAATCCGCGAGCGTCACCACCTACATCTCCTTTTCCAAGTGCGTCATGGCCTTCAGGATGTAACCCGGGGTCAGGGGCAGGCCGTCGTAACGGGTAATGTGTTGCCGAATTTTGAAGCCCGTTTCTCGGCAAATGAGCCTGGCGAATTGCGAGGTCGCGTTCCCTTCCACCCCGATAACCCTCTCGGCTGTTTCAAGTTTTTCAAGAAAATCCTCTGGACGTAACGGCCAGACCTGGGAGAAATGCAGCATGGCGGCACGTTGTCCATCCCGCTGAAGGGTTTCTACTGCCTCCTGAACCGCCCCCAGGGAAGATCCCCAGCAGACGAACAGGATTTCCGGGTTGTCTACACCCATGTATCCGGGAGGAACCACCTTTTCGAGAATGCGCGCCATCTTTCTCATACGCTTTTGGACCATTTCAACACGAAGACGCAGATCCTCCGTGATATGCCCCTCTTCCGTATGCTCATCGCTGTCCGCCACCACCAACGCCTTGCCCGCGCCGGGAAAGCGTCGCTCAGAGACTCCGTCAGGGGTCAGGGCGTACCGCTTGTATGTTTTTCCGTCTCTTTCGAAATCTGTGGCTTCACCCCCGTCACTCCGTGGTTCGAAAGGGGCAACGGCTCGGTAGGAATCCGCCAGGTACTGGTCCGTCATGATGAAAACCGGGCCTTGTGAGGCTTCCGCGACCTCGAAGGCCAAGGCTGTCAACTCAAAGCATGACTCCACGGACCCCGGGGCGAAGATCGCGCGGGGAAACTCCCGTGCCCACCGTGAAGAATGAACTCCAGATCCCCTTGTTCCGTTCTCGTTGGCAGGC
>CAZPTH010000258.1:0-2910 GCA_964589315.1 uncultured Thermodesulfobacteriota bacterium | reverse complement strand
GGGAGGCTATAGACCTTTCCATGTCGTTTGCAGTAAAGCTGATGACCCCTGCAGTAATTTCCCGTATTTTGGAGGTTTCTATTGCTGCCCTCGCTTCCCTTGGCGTTTCTGACACTGTTTCCCAAGGTAGCGCCACAGTAGAAGTGCGAAATCTCAACGGCGCCCTGATCCATTTGTCCGAGACCGGATTTCGCGTGCATCTCGAAAAAGGCGCCCCCTGTGATAAGGGATTTCCCCAGAACCATCTGAGCGAAAGAGAAAGGGCTACCAACCCTCTTTTTTGAAACGCGGCAAGCCGCGGGGAATGAAACCTCAAATGTGTCAAAAAAGAAAAGATACCCCCGATAAGAAGTGCGGTTTTGTAACGGAGGTCCTTCAAAAAAATCCCATCTGCCTTCCCAAAAGCTTAAAAACAGACTCTTTATTCGCCATTCATGCCCGTTGATACGGCTATGCTACAAGCCTCCATACAGATATGAACACCCCCATCGCTCATTCCCACAGGGCAATCACTGTTTGCCAAAAATTCGAACTTGTGGAAGGGAGAAGGCCTCAAAAAGGCACCAACTCTGTATCCACAGGGCATTTCACCTCAACCCGTGTTTATCGACGTCCCCAAAAACCTATTTTTCTGCCTTTTTCTCCTCCTCATCCCTTTTATCCATCATGTTCAGAAACGGTTTCAGCAGCTCGATGGGGATGGGAAAGATGGTGGTGGAGCTGTTTTCCGTGGCGATTTCTACCAGGGTCTGCAGGTATCGAAGCTGTAGGGCGATGGGATGCTGGCCGATGATTTCCGACGCCTCGGTCAGTTTCGCGGCGGCCTGGTATTCCCCTTCGGCGTTGATGACCTTGGCCCGGCGCTCCCGTTCCGCCTCCGCCTGGCGGGCCATGGACCGCTGCATCTCTTCCGGCAGGTCGATGTGCTTGACCTCTACCGCGGAGACCTTGATTCCCCAGGGGTCGGTATGCTTGTCCAGGACGTCCTGGAGTTCGAAATTGATTTTTTCACGATTGGAGAGCAGGTCATCCAGTTCAAACTGCCCCAGGATACTCCGGAGTGTGGTCTGGGCCAGTTGGGAAGTGGCATAGAGGTAGTCGTCCACCTCGATGATGGCCCTTTCAGGATCGATAACGCGGAAATAGACCACGGCGTTGACCTTGATGGAGACGTTGTCTTTTGTGATGACATCCTGCGGGGGCACGTCCATGACCACCGTGCGCAGGCTGACCTTGATCATCCGCTCGATAAAGGGGATGAGGATGATCAGGCCCGGCCCCCGCGCCCCGACAAGGCGGCCGAGGCGAAAGATGACCCCCCGTTCATATTCCTTGAGGATCTTCAGCATGGAAAACAGGATGACGAGTAAGATGATGATGGGCGGTATCAGAAACATGGCTGTCCCTCCGTTTATGGGTTTTCTTTTTGGTTTTTCTCAACCACGAGGAGGAGCCCCTTGACCCCCTGGACCCTGACCTGGGTCCCTTCCGGGATTTCTTCCCCTATGCTGCAGGCGTCCCACAGCTCCCCGTGGATGAAGACCTTTCCTTTTTCATCGATGGGTGTCTTTGCAATCCCCGTTTCCCCCACGAGCCCCTCGCGGCCGGTTCGTTTCTTCCGCCTCAAATCCCGGGCCAAAAGGGCCCCCAGGATGACGACCACGCCCCCGATGACCACGACGATTCCCACAATCGTGGAGAGTGGGACCGCGAGCCCGATGCTTTTTTCCGTTTGGAAAAGGATTTTCAGGCCTATGGCCAGGGCGGTCAATCCCGCGATGGTCAGGGCGCCGAAGCTCGTAATATAGATCTCGGCGATAAAGAGGATGATGGCCAGGAAGATCAGAAGGATTCCCAGATAGTTGATGGGCAAGATACGGCTGGCGAAAAGAAACCCTATCAGGGCGATGGCGCCAATGAGCCCCGGCATGGTGGCCCCGGGGGTCTTGACCTCCAAGTAGATGCCCAAGATCCCGATGACCAGGAGGATCAGCATAATCTGGGGATCTCCCAGTTTCTTCCCTATCTTCTCCACGAGGGAGAGTTGAACATCGTGAACGGGTTGCCCCACAAGGTGAAGCGTTCGTTTTTTTATCTCTCCCCCGGCCGATACCTCCACGACCTTTCCCTCGATCTTTTTGAACAATTCTTTCCGTGAATCGGCCACGCAGTCGATGATTCCCTTCTTGAGGGCCTCCTTCGCCGTAATGGATACGGATTTTTTGACGGCCTCTTCCGCCCACTTGGCATTCCGCTTGCGCTTTTGGGCGATGGAACGGATAAAGGCGATGGTATCGTTGACCACCTTCTTCCGGGCGTCCCCCTTCAAATCCCCTCCCGTCAGGAGGATCGGGTGGGCCGCCCCGATATGGGTTCCGCTCGCCATGGCCGCGACATGGGCGGCGAGGGTAATAAAGGTCCCCGCCGAACCTGCCCGCGCCCCGCTGGGGGCCACGTAAACGATGACGGGCACGGGAGAATTGAGGATATCCTTGACGATCTCCTGGGTAGCAGAAATCAGGCCCCCGGGGGTGTCCAGCCGAATCAAAACGGCGCCGTCAGGCTCACCGGAGGCCTTCCGGATCCCCTTGTGAATGAAGTCCTTCGTGAAACCCGTGATCGCCCCCTCGACGGTGATCTGATAGACCGTCGCGTTCGCGGGACTCGCCCACACACCTACGGACAGAAGAATCACGAAGAATGCAAGGAGACAGAAACGGGAAACTCTTTTCACGAAGATACCCTCCAAAAGGTTTCCCTATCTTACCATCTACGATGTGGGTGTCAATTCGGGGTAGATCTTCTTTTCGATTCGGCGGTAGGCGTATTCCGTCGGTGTGATCCCGAGCTGGTCGGCCTCTTTGAGTGCCGTTTTGACCCCCTCCCCGCAGACACGCTCGATGTGGGCAT
>CAZPTH010000257.1:0-2917 GCA_964589315.1 uncultured Thermodesulfobacteriota bacterium | reverse complement strand
TCACGTTTTATCCATTACCCTTGACCCTGTGAGAAATTCACGTATGATAAGAACAACTGAAACAAAGGAGAACACTACAATGTATAACAAATCATCCGAAGAGGAGAAAAATCTTGCCCTCTTCATCGACTTCGACAACATCGCCCTGGGGTTGCGAAAGGACGCGAAGAAGAAGAAATTCGATATCCGGCTCGTCCTGGAACGGCTCCTGGAAAAGGGAAAGATTATCGTGAAAAAGGCTTACGCCGACTGGGACCAGTATCCTGAATACAAGAAGCAGCTCCACGAGTCGGCTATCGAGCTCATTGAGATCCCCAAGCGCCAGATGACAGGGAAAAACAGCGCTGACATCCGTATGGTGGTGGACGCCCTGGATCTCTGCTACGCCAAGGAACACCTGGATACCTTTGTCATCTTTTCCGGAGATTCCGATTTCTCGCCCCTGGTTTCCAAACTGCGGGAAAACAACAAATCGGTTATCGGCATGGGCCTCAGAAATTCCACCTCCAACCTCCTGGTGGGCAACTGCGACGAGTTCATTTTCTATGATGATCTGCTCCGGCCTTCCCTTGGGGCGCCTCCCGCCATGAACAAGGTCCCAAAGGAAAAGAAACCGGCCTTCGAACTCCTCGTCTCGACGGTTCAGGCCCTCATTCGTGAAAACAAGGAGATTCTCTACTCCTCCATGATCAAGGACACGATGAAACGAAAGGAGCCCTCCTTCGACGAGGGGGTCTATGGATACTCCTCCTTCGGGGATTTCCTCCTGGACGCGGAGAAATTCGGCATCATCGAGCTGACGCGTGATCCCCACGCGGGGGGAACTTACGTGGTAACCGGATTCGGCAAGGGAAATTCCAACAAAAAGAACGGGAGATAGACCTTGAAAGCCGCCATTGCCACTCCTGACGGGAACGCGCTTTGGGAGGACCACTTCGGACAATCACCCTTTTACCTCGTCTGTGAATTTGACGGGGACGGATGGATCAAGGGGGAATTAAGGAAAAATCCCATCGCAGAGAGGGGGGATCACGCCCACCCCGGGGAAATCCGCGAGCTGCTTTCCGACTGCCAGATCTTTGCGGCAAAGGCCATGGGGAAAAAATCCCGGCAGGCCTTGGAATCGAAGGGAATCACAACCTTTCTGAAGGATGTCGCGACCGTTGACGAGATGATTGCATCTCTCCCAACCCCTCCCGCCCATTAAGAAAGCATGAAAGTCTATCCCGAATGCGTCCCCTGCTTTGCCATGCAGGCCCTCCGGGCGACCGACCTGGCGACCCAGGACGAGACCCTGCGATGGGAGATCCTCATCGAGGCCTGCCACAAGATCGCCGGTTTTACGCCGGGAATGAAGCCGGTTGAAATGGCGGAGATTATCTATCCCCTCGTGGGAGAGAAAACCGGCGTTCCAGACCCGTACGCCCCCATTCGCCACGAAACAAACCAGCACGCCCTCTCCCTCTATTCCTTCTTCAAGGCCCTTGTTGAAGAAGGCGACAACCCCATCCTGACCGCGATCAAGCTCGCCATTATCGGGAACAGCATCGATTTCGGCGTTCCCGACAATCGCCTCGCGGACCTTAAGGCGGAATCACTCGCCCTCCTCGGAGAACCCTTCGTCATCG
Source organism: uncultured Thermodesulfobacteriota bacterium (assembly GCA_964589315.1). Classification (GTDB taxonomy): domain Bacteria; phylum Desulfobacterota; class S145-22; order S145-22; family S145-22; genus JAOZMY01. The sequence continues at coordinate 1,289 of CAZPTH010000257.1, read as the reverse complement.
ACCACACGGAAATTCTGCTCAGCCGTCTGCACAAAACGGCTTCTCTCCTCCTGCTCGCGGACAATTCCGGGGAAATTGTTCTCGACAGGCTTTTACTGGAAACCATCCATGACCGATACCCGGATATCCGGCTGCACATCGCCGTCCGGGAGGTTCCCATCATCAATGACGTTACCCTTGAAGACGTGAAAGAAGCTGAATTTCCCCCATTTATTCATGCCGTTTCTTCGGGAAATCGAACCCCCGGTGTCATCCTGAGAAAGGCAAGTCAGGCTTTTCTTGACCTTTACGAAAAAGTGGATATCATTCTCTCAAAGGGACAGGGGAACTACGAAGGCCTCAGTGATGACGCAGATGAGCGGGTCTTTTTCCTCTTTCGGGCCAAATGCGCCATCATCGCCCGGCACGTGGGGGTCAAAGTGGGCACCATGATTGTTAAAAAGGGAGGCAGGCCATGATTACCATCGACAAATCCAAATGTATCGGCTGTGGAAAGTGCGTGGAGATTTGTCCGACACAGGCCATTTACCTCGCGGGCAACGAGGTTTACGTGCGGGAGGGGCGCTGCAGGGCTTGCGGCGATTGTGTGGAGGCCTGTCCCAAGGGTGCTATCACCATGTTGAACCCTTCCCTCTATCCCTATTCCACAGACAAAACCTTAAGGCGCCCTGTCGGCATCCCTTTCAGGGCGTTCCATGTCGGTAAACGGGGTGGCCGGCACAGGTACGGCAGGAGGGGACGTTGAGATGGAAAAGGCGGTGCATCTCCTCATTTCAGGGAGGGTTCAAGGAGTCTTTTACCGCTATACGGCCCAGAAAGTCGCGACGCGGCTCAACCTGAAAGGATGGATAAAAAACCTGCCTAACGGGAAAGTGGAAGCAATCGCCATCGGGTCTCCCTCCGCGGTGGACACTTTCATCGCCTGGTGTAAAGAAGGCCCTCCCGGGGCGGTCGTTTCGGATGTAAAGGTAGAGCCCCTTTCTTCTTTCCCTGAACTGGAAGGATTCTCAATAGCTTACTGAAATTGAATGGATATTACGGTTCAGGCTACTTTTCCGTCTCGGAACTGAGCAAGCTTTTTTTCGCCTTCTGGAGGCGGTTTATCCTGTTCTGGATATAATCTTTCATCTGGGATTCGAGGTTTTCCAGGTACTCCCCCGCGTCAACAGTCCTGTTCCCCACGTATTTAACCGCGCTTCCTCCCCCAAAATAGACGAACATGGCAAACAAGATAACACACAAGATTAAGAGAAAGAAAAATTTCTTGAGTCCCTTCATTGTTTCTCCCT
>CAZPTH010000256.1:0-2979 GCA_964589315.1 uncultured Thermodesulfobacteriota bacterium | reverse complement strand
CGGCCCGCCATCTTGGGTCGAGATAGAAAGGGACCTTTTCGATCTCTTTGAGGTAAGGGCCTTCCGCGCTGTGTGTGTTTGGGTTATCCAAAGACGCTTTGCTCCATCATTTCGTTGTCTTATCAGATCTTTACGGCTTCGTAAAAAAAACGAGGCAGGTATTCCCATTTGCCGGAATACCTGCCTCGAGACTCATCTTAACGGAATGGCGCGGAATACATCAACCCACCCTTGGTCCAGAGGGCATTCAGGCCACGCTTGAGGCCCAGGGGAGTATTGACGCCCACGTTGCGCTCGAAGATTTCTCCGTAGTTTCCGACCGCCTTGATGATGTTGTAGGCCCACTTGTTGTCAAGGCCCAGGTCTTTTCCAAGCCCGGGGGTGACGCCGAGGAAACGCTTGACCCTCGGGTCGCTGCTCTTGAGCATTTCATCCACGTTCTTGGATGTGATTCCCAGCTCTTCCGCCTGGATCAGGGCCATGACCGTCCAGTTGACGATGTCATACCACTGGTCGTCGCCGTGGCGAACCACCGGGGCGAGGGGCTCCTTGGAGATAATCTCAGGAAGCAGCACGTAATCTTTGGGATTGGGCGCGATGGAACGGATGGCGGCTAACTGCGAGGAGTCGGAGGTAATCACGTCACACCTTCCCGCGAAGAAGGCCTTGTTGAGCTCGGAGCTCTGCTCAATAACCACCGGTTTCCACTTCATCCCGTTTTTACGGAAGAAATCCGCCGCGTTCATCTCCGTGGTGGTTCCGGGAAGGACGCAAACCGTGGCGCCGTTTAATTCCTTGGCGCTCTTGATCCCCAGTTTCTTTGGAACAAGAAATCCCTGGCCGTCATAGAAGTTGACGTGACAGAAATTGAGCCCGTTCACTGTCTCGCGGGTCAGGGTCTGGGTCGTGTTCCGGCAGAGCACGTCGATTTCCTTCGACTGGAGCGCCGGGAGGCGTTGCACGGCGGTCAGGGCGATGTATTTTATCTTGCTGGCATCTCCGAAGACCGCGACGGCGATCGCCTTCGCGGTATCCACGTCGAGTCCCCGCCACACGCCTTTTTTATCCGGCATGCTGAAACCGAAGACACTCCCGTTGACACCTACCTTGAGGTATCCCCTCTTGCGGACATCCTGCAGGGTGCCCGCCATGGCCGCGGTTGTCATGGCGATGAAGACCACGGCAACCATGAGCGCGATGATCCTGGAACGTTTCATCTTCTCCTCCTTTTTTGAGTTGAAAGTTATCCCTGGGGCAAACGGATGTCCCAGCCCTTTATACAAACAACCCCTTCCGGCGGGAAGGGGATAGCATAAGTTACCATATGAAAAGAGATTAGATTTCGCTTTTGCGCGCTAAGAGGGTTCGGGGTTCCTTGGCCTTCGCGTCTTGGCATGATTTTATTTCATAGCACAGATACCGGGATAGATTCAAGCACGCCTGAATTTGCCTGAACCCCGGGAGAGGACACAATTTTGATCGGGCGGTCTGGTTCCGGGGCCTATAACGCGTTCAGTTCGGAGAGGAGGCGTTCCCCGTCCAGCCTGTATTTCTTGATGACGTCTTCGAGGGTATCAAAGAGGCTGTAACAGAGGATACATTCACCGGCCTGGCCGTCGTATTTTTCGAAGACCTCTTTCGCGGACGGGTGTTTCTCGACGATGTCGAGGAGGGTCATGTCAGGTGTGATGGGAGATGGCTCTATGGTTTTCATCTCAAAGCTGTCCTCTTGCCGTATTCTGCCGGATAATTTAACTGTATTTCGTAATTTGTCAAATAGAAAACAGAAATGTTTCCGGAGATGGGGGAAGAGGTTCCCGAGGTATGACCCATGACATTTACGGGGGGATTTGCTAATGTAGTTTTCAAATGTATGAGATTACCGTCCACGCGCATCGCGACTGTGAGGAGGCGATTGTGGCCTTCCTTGAGGAACACCAGGTCCAGACGGCCGTGAATGTTGCCGAGCCGGGGGATGAAGAAGCGCTTGCCTTTTACATGACGGAGAGGGAATGGGCCCTGTTCAGCTCCCGATTTGAAGTAAAACTCGGTGAAATCTCTGAAATCTTTGGGGTTCCAAAACCGCGTGTCACGGTCAGGACGATCAGCGATCAGGCCTGGCGGGATGAATGGAAGCGCTACGCGAGGATTTACCGGTTTGGCCGGGACCTCATCGTGAAACCCTCCTGGCGTAAGTTGAGAAAAAGGCCTTCCTGTCCCGTAATCTCCATCGATCCGCAGTCGGCCTTTGGAACGGGAGGCCACGCCTCGACGCGCCTCTGTATCTACCACCTCCTCGAGCTTCGCCGGAATCGACCGGATTCCATGCGGGAGGTGATCGACGTGGGAACGGGGTCGGGGATTCTGGCCATTGCCGCCAGCCTTCTGGGGGCGTCCCGAGTGATTGGCACGGATATAGACCCGGAGGCTGTCCGGGTCGCCCAGGAGAACGCCCTGAGAAACGGGGTTGGGCCTCGAATTGAGTTTGTCACCACGCCCCTTCCGGAGATCCCGGGAAGGTATACCCTGATTCTTGCCAATATTTATGAGTCGGTGTTGACGGTTCTTCTCCCGGAATTTGTCCGGCATTTGAGGTCCTCCGGGATCCTGGTCGTGTCCGGCCTTTTGTCCCACCAGGGGAAGGCGTTTGTGAAGCGGGCGAGAATGGCGGGGCTTCGTAAGCTGGGGCAGCGGCATTCCGGCTCCTGGGTGTCTTACAGTTTTGAGGTGGAGGCGTGAGCCGGGTCCCGCAATTTTTCACTGACGAGGTGGATGAAGAGACGGGAGAGGCCCTTCTGCACGGGCGGGAACACGGCCATTTGCTTAAAGTCCTAAGGCTCAAAAAAGGTGACAGGATTTTCATCTCCGACGGAAACGGGAACCTCTTTCACGCTGTCATTTCTGGAATTGGGAAGACCTTCACAAGGGCGAGGCTGACGGGAAGAGCCGAGTGGGAACCGGAATCCCCTCTCGATATTA
>CAZPTH010000255.1:0-2987 GCA_964589315.1 uncultured Thermodesulfobacteriota bacterium | reverse complement strand
CAATATCCCTGGAGGAAAGAGAAATCCTATGACGGAAGGAAAAGACAGAAAGGCCATTGAGCCCGTCGGCTTTTTCGCCGACATGCCTCTGAACATACGTCAGCAATTGCGGGAAATCGCCACGGAAAAGACCTTCAGGAAGGGCGAGATGATTTTTTACGAAGGCGATAAAAGCCTGGGATTTTACCTTCTCCTTTCGGGGCTCATCAAAATCTACAAGCTTTCGCCCGAAGGGAAGGAACAGATCCTGCAGTTTATCCGGCCCAATGAGACCTTCGGAGAGGTGGTTGTCTTTTCGGGCAAATCCTTCCCCGCGAATGCCGAGTCGGCCAAAGAAAGCCGCGCGCTCCTCTTTCCCCGCCGGGATTTCCTGGAGCTCATACGCACCAACCCTGATGTGGCTCTCACCATGCTTGCCATCCTGTCCGAGCGTCTCAGGCGATTCACCATCCAGGTCGAGAACCTGTCCCTGAAAGAGGTGCCGGGACGCCTGGCTACCTATTTTCTCTACCTCTCAAACCAGGAGGCAAAGGGAAACTCATTCGACCTTCAGATATCGAAGGGCCAGCTCGCCAGCCTCCTTGGAACCATTCCCGAAACCCTTTCCCGGATTCTGGCGCGGATGAAGGAACACAGGATTATCGAGGTGGAAAGAAACCACATTCACCTCCTGGACATCCCGCGCCTCGTGGCCCTCTCGGAGGGAGAAAAGCTGGGATAGGGTGTGCCGGACGAACTCCCTAAGGAAACCGGCCCTCACCCTCAAGAGACTTCATGACACGTAACAAGAAAATCCTTCTGGGAGTGATTTTTTCCCTTGCGGCCGTGGGTGTGCTTACCCTCGCTGGAACCCTCTTTTACCTGACGGTTACCGTCCGGTCCCGCCTGTCCCACCGGCGCTGGCAGGTCCCCTCCATCGTCTATTCTGATTCCGAAATCCTCTTTCTGGGGGAGAACATAGACCGGGACGCCCTCATCCGGATGTTACTGTCACGAGGCTATCGTTTTGTCTCCCATCCCCCCCTTATTCCGGGGAGATACACCTCTTCCAGGAACCGGGTTAAGGTCTTCCTGAGGGATTTCGAGTATCCGGATTACCGTTTCAAGGGTTTCCTCCTGACGGTTACTTTTCGAGATCACGCCATTAAAGCCCTGCGCAACGGTAAGGAACTGCTCGACCTCGTGGCCCTGGAGCCCATGGAGATCGCGCGCCTCTATGGAAAAGAACGGGAGGCACGGGAGCTGATTTCCTATAAAGAAACCCCGAAGGCCCTTGTCGACGCCATTATCGTTACGGAAGACAGGCGTTTTTTCCAGCACGGGGGGATGGACTGGAAGGGCATCCTCCGGGCCTTGTGGGTGGATATCCGTCACGGGAAGATCCTCCAGGGCGGCAGTACCATCACCCAGCAGCTCGCGAAGAATTATTTCCTCCGGCCGGATCGCTCCATTTCCCGAAAGGTCCAGGAGTCGCTGATCGCCTTCATCCTCGAAGGTCTCTATTCCAAGGAAGATATCCTGGAAATGTATATGAACGAGATCTACATGGGGCAGCAGGGGGGCGCTTCCATCAACGGCATGGGGGAAGCCGCCCGATACTACTTCGGGCACGGGGTCAGGAACCTTTCCCTCGCGGAGGCCGCCCTCCTGGCGGGACTGATCCGGGCGCCCAATCTCTATTCCCCGTTCCTGCACCCGGATCGCGCCAGAAAGAGGCGGGATTTCGTTCTGAAGAAAATGCTTCGGGCAGGCCTCATCTCTCCGGATGCCTACGAAAAGGCGGTTAAAGAACCCGTCACCCTTCCCACCTTTCCCGGGATCTCAAGGGACAAACTCTACTACGTCGATTTCCTGAAACGCCAGCTTGAAAAATTTTATCCAGCCAGGGCCCTGACGGGGCAGGGGTTGCGGATATTCACGGCTTTACGGCCGGAATTCCAGGAAGCCGCCGTCCAGGCCGTAAGAAACGGCCTGAAAAAACTCGAGCGGAGATACCCCTCCCTGAAACGGCATGGCAAGCCCCTCCAGGCGGCCCTGATCGCCATTCAGCCTGAAACGGGAAAAATCCTCGCCATGGTCGGGGGACGGAACTACGCGAAAAGCCCCTTCAACCGGGCCGTGGACGCCCACCGCCAGCCCGGTTCCCTCTTTAAACCCATCGCGTACCTCACGGCGCTGAGCACGGTCACCCCCGCCACGGTCATCCCGGACACCGCGGTTCATTACGCCGTCAGGGGTAAACCCTGGACCCCGAGAAACTATGACGGCAGATACCATGGGCGGGTCACCGTCAGAACCGCCCTGGAATTTTCCCTTAACGCGGCCACGGTAAACCTGGCCACGCGAATCGGGCTGAAAAAAATCATCAAAACGGCCCGACGGCTGGGGTTGTCATCAAGGCTGGAACCCTACCCTTCTCTGCCCCTCGGGGCCTTCGAGGTGACCCCCATCGAACTGGCCAGGGCCTACTGCCCCTTCGCCAACGGGGGACGGCTTCCCACGCTTCTGACCTTCCGGGACGTGGTCAACGAAGAAGGAAAAACGGAGCAGAAACGAGATATCTCCATGAAGGTCATCTGCGGCCCGGCAAAGGCGTATCTCGTGACCAGTATCCTCGAAGGGGTGGTGCGACACGGCACGGCGAGAAATCTCAAACGCATGGGCATCCGGTTTCCCTGCGCGGGAAAGACGGGGACGACCTCGGGATACCGGGATTCATGGTTCGCGGGTTACACGCAAGACCTGCTGACCATCGTCTGGGTCGGGTTCGACGACAACGCCAACACCCATCTTTCCGGGTCAACAGGGGCGATGGCCCTGTGGGCCGAGTTCATGAAACGGGTTCGGTCAAGACTGAATCCCCGGCCGTTCACGCGACCGCGCGGGGTGGTTACACAGTGGGTAACCGTGGACGTGGACTGGCCATCCGAAAAGATTCAGCCGCGATACTACAAAGAGGTCTTTCTGAAGGGCCACGTCCCTGAAAC
>CAZPTH010000254.1:0-3022 GCA_964589315.1 uncultured Thermodesulfobacteriota bacterium | reverse complement strand
CGCAAAAGGAGCCTGAACAACCTTCTTTCCGTTTCCTCCAGCCAATCCGTTTTATCGTTCAGTTTGGACAAATGTGAATGATGGAGATAGACCATGTTGATGGTCAGGTCTGTAATCCTGGTCAGGTAAACTTTGAGGTCGTTAAAAGAGCGAACCACCTGGGAATTGAAGGCCATCTGGGTCGAAAAGAGGATGCGGGTCAGGGGTGAGAAGAGTTTTTGAATCAGGGTGGAAATCCTCCCCTTGATCCCGGGTTGGGGTTGGGGCTGGTGGGGAATCCACAGGTCGTTCAGAGGGGCGGCGAGGGCCTCGAAAGATTTCGAGAGTGCCTTGATCTCGTCCAGGAGGTCCTCGATATTGGGCTGGATGGAAAGCTCCATCTCCTCCACCGCCCTGATTTCCTCTTCCGAGATTTCTCCTCTTTCGATGCGTTCCCGCACCCGCCGCTTGATGGTTTCCATCAGGGCTTGCACGTTGGGGGATTCCGGTTCCGTCATGTTGGGTCCTTGTCCGCTTGGGTTAGCTTGTCAGGCGCTTGTAGGCTTCTTCATATTTTCGATAGGTTTTTTCGATAATCTCATCCGGGATTTCCGGCGGCGGCGGGGTCTTGTCCCAGTCCAGGCTGTCCAGGTAGTCCCGGAGAAACTGTTTGTCGAAGCTGACCTGCGCGTGGCCCGGCGCGTAGGTGTCGGCCGGCCAGAAACGGGAGGAATCGGGCGTCAAGAGCTCGTCTATGAGGAGGATCTCCCCGTCCAGGAGACCGAATTCCATCTTGGTGTCCGCCACGATGATCCCGCGATCTTCCGCGATCTTCCTTCCCCGTTCGTAGATGGCCAGGCTGAGATCCCGCAGGCGTCCGGCCGTCTCTTCCCCCAGCGCGTCGACCATGGCGGAGAAGGGGACATTCTCGTCGTGGGTTCCCTGCTCGGCCTTGGTGGCGGGGGTGAAGATGGGTTCCGGCAGGCGGTCGGCCTCCCGAAGCCCGGAGGGGAGGGCGATGCCGCAGATCGTCCCATTTGCCTGGTACTCACGCCATCCCGAGCCGGCGAGATACCCGCGCACCACGCATTCGAAGGGGAAGGGATGGGCCTTTTTCACGTAGAGGCTCCGGCCCTTCAGGGTCTCCCGGTAGGGTTGACAGGCCTTGGGGAATTCGTCCACGTCGGCCGAGATGAGGTGATTTGGCACGATGTCCTTGACCTGCTCCAGCCAGAAGAGGGTCATTTGCGTGAGGATGATCCCCTTCTTCGGGATGGGCTGGCTCATGATGACATCGAAGGCCGAAATTCGATCGGTGGCAACCATGAGAAGGGAATCTCCCAGGTCGTAAATATCCCGCACCTTTCCCCGGGAAAAGAGGGGGAGGTCAGGGAAATTCGTTTCATACAGGGCGTTGTCAGACATAGGGGCCTCCTTTCATGACGCGACCCGGAGGGTGCGCATCCGGTTGATGGCCTGGGCGGCCTCTAATTTTCGTGGCATGGCGAGGTTTCCCACCCGGTAGGGAAGGAGGATGTCCAGGCCATGCCGGGAAAGGTCCTCGTAAACGGCATCGAGGATCCTGGAAATCGGCGTCTTCCCATCCACGTATTTCTGCGCGGCGTAGTGGATGAGGGCTCCGATACTGCGGGTCTGGGCCACATCGACGAGCTGTTCCAGGTCCTGAAGGTCGATCATGGTTTGCCCGAAAAGGATGGTGAACAAGCCTTTCGCGTCGATCTTCACGTCCCGTTTGCCCCGGGAGGGGTTGAAGGAGTGGCTGAGCGGCACGCGGTGCCGGATCTTCCCGAATGTGTCTCCCCCTTCACGGGCGCGCCGCGATGGGTAGTGCCCGATGATTTCTTTTACGGACGACGTGACATCTCTCGGCTCGTAGGTATCCATCATGATGACCGTGTCGGCCACGTCAAAATAGTCCCCCGAGCCGCCCATCACGAGGACGGTCGAGACCCCGTGGTCCGTGTAAAGCTGTCGGACCTTGTCCACGAAGGGGGTGATGGGCTCCTTGTCCTTGGGGACGAGGTGCTGCATCCGCTCGTCCCGAATCATGAAGTTGGTGGCGGAGGTGTCCTCGTCCATCAGCAGGACACGGCATCCCGCCTCCAGGGCCTCCATGATCCCCGTGGCCTGGGAGGTGCTGCCGCTGGCGTTCTCCGTGGAAAAGGCCTCGGTGTCCTTCCCGAAAGGCAGGTTGTGGATGAACGGGGAAATGTCGACCTTTTCGATATACCTCCCGTCCGACGCCTTGATCTTGACGGCATCGGGCAACGTGACGACGCGTTCCCGGCCATCCCCCGGGATGTGATTGTAAACACCCATCTGCAGGGCGTTCAACAGCGTCGATTTTCCGTGGAAGCCCCCGCCCACGATGAGCGTGACCCCTTCCGGAATGCCCATCCCGGTGACCTCCCCGGCATAGGGGGTGGCGATTTTCACCCGAAGGGAGGGCGGGGACGCAAAGGGGATGCCGTTCTCGAGGGGACGGTCGTCCACGCCGCTTCGGCGGGGCAGCAGGGCGCCGTCCGCCACGAAGGCCACGAGCCCCCTGTCAGCAAGGGATCGGCGAAGGGTCTCCTGGTCCGCCACGGAGCGCGTGAAACGCGTCAGGTCCTCCAGCGGGATCTGCAACGTCTGCCGGATGATTTCCGGGACTTCCGCGGTGAACATGGCCGCGGCTTCCCTGCCCAGAATGGTGCGCCCGGAGGCGGGAAGCCCCATCACGAAACGGAACTCCACGTGTTGACCGGAGATGACCACGGCGTTTCGCTTGAGGACCTTCTGGGACCCCGCGTCGATCTCGATCATGCCGCTCTTCCCGATGCCCCTCCGGCCCTTGGCTATTTTCCCCTTAAGCGCTTTGAAGCGCCTTCCCAGGAAGTCTTCCGCCGCCGTCCTTTCGACGGGATCAGAGAGGACAGTATCCGGAATCCGCCCGGATATCGGGGCGTTTACGCAGACGCGGGAGGGCGCCGCGAAGGGGTCCCCCTGCACGTGGTCGATGAAAAGCGTGAAGCCGGGGAAA
>CAZPTH010000253.1:0-3033 GCA_964589315.1 uncultured Thermodesulfobacteriota bacterium | reverse complement strand
GAGCAGGCCAAAAAGGGGGAAAAATCGAAAGAGCAATAACATGGCGTTAGCATCCTCATCTACACGCCACAGGAATTTGAGGTGCTCAGGAAAATCGAGCGGGGTTTTTGGAAATCCTTCCATGCAAATTACGTCAGGATCCTTTGCGAGTCGGGATTCAACGCGCCAAGGTTCATTGAGATGACCGTCTTGAACAATTCGGCGGAAGCCATGGTCTTCGCCTCTTTCATCGGTGACGCCCTGTCTCTGGGGGTGCATTGGATCTATGACACCGAAAAGATAAGGCGTGTGGCGGGTCGGGTCACCTCGTATCTCACACCCCCGGCGGGGTCTTACCACGCGGGGAAGGAGGCGGGGGCGTTCACCCATTACGGGGATCAGGCGTTGGTGTTACTCGAATCGATTGCCGAGCGTGGCGAATTTGACGCGGAGGATTTTTCGAACAGGTGGCGGAAATTATTTGAGGATTACAAAGGATATATCGACGGCGCCACGCGCCAGACGCTGGCAAACCTGGCAAACGGCATGACGCCTCTGAAAGCCGGCTCACCTTCGAACGACCTGGCCGGCGCGTCACGCGTCGCCCCCATTGTCTGGCTTTACCGGGACGATGTGGATGCCATGGTTTACGCCGCCCGAACGCAGACCCGCATGACCCACAACCAACCAGACGTGATAGACGCCGCCGAGTTCTTCGCGCGAGTGGCGAAAGAGGTGTTGGACGGGGAAACACCCGGGTATGCTCTGAGGAAAATCGCGGAGACGCGATTCAAAGACAACCCCATTCACAAATGGGTCGAAGCGGGACTGGCGTCACTGGATTTGCCTTCTGAAACAGCCATAAGAAAGTTCGGTCAGAGCTGTCACTTTCCCGAGGCGTTTCCAGCGGTTATCCACCTGATCGGGAAATATCAGGGAAATCTCAGGGAGGCGCTTATCGAGAATGTCATGGCCGGCGGGGATTCCGCCGCGAGGGGGATGCTCGTGGGGATGATTCTGGGCGCGCACCAGGGTCCGGAAGGTGTGCCCGGGGAATGGGTGGATGGATTGAGGGCGGGGGATCTTATCGCTGGTTTCCTTCACGCATCAAAGAGAAATTAGAATTGGAATGAACGATCTCGACTATCTTGGAATTTTCGAGGAATTCAACCGAAAGCGCATTCGATATATCATCTGTGGAGGCGTCGCGGTCAACTTATGGGGAATTCCCAGGATGACCTATGATATTGATCTTCTGCTGGAGACGAGTGATATAAATCTGAAAAAATTTATTGGGTTGCTTGAAACATGGGGCTTTAAACCAAAAGCTCCGGTTGCGATGAAGGCTTTTCTGGATGAGGAAGAAAGAACCCTGTGGATCAAAGAAAAAAACATGAAAGCCTTCAGCTTCTGGAATCCCCATTGGGCGATATCGGAAATCGATGTTTTGATCGACGCTCCCTTGACATATCCCGAAGCGGTAAAAAATGTTGTATATAAAAGGGTAGGGCATGTGGAAATTCCACTCATCTCCCCGAAGGATCTCATCACAATGAAACGGGCGTCCGGGAGAGAACAGGACAAAGTTGATGCTCAGTATTTAGAAAAGCTGCTGGAGCAAGGCCTTGAATAAATCGGGATTCGGCTACCGAATCGAGGAAGAGATTTTGTGGGAGTACCAGAAAAAGAGCCTGGAACTCCGCCTGAAATGGCTCTATTACGGGAACAAATTCCGGCAGAAATATCCCCGGGACGTGATTGAAAGGCAGGAAAAACTTAGAGGCGCAGAAGTTGAAACGGAATCTCTCTGACTTTTTTCATGTTCCATATTTGATGTTTTTTGGGATTTTTTCAGTTTTATGGGCGTGGGGTGTGAATGCCATGGCAGAAGATATTTACCTAAAAAGGCGCCTCAAAATGGTCGAAACTCAGATTCGTGCTCGAGGGATTACGGCCCCGCGTGTTTTGGCGGCGATGGAGAGGGTTCCCAGGCATGAGTTTGTCCCTGAAACTTATCGAGACCGCGCCTACGAGGATATGCCTCTCCCCATCGGTCATGATCAGACAATTTCTCAGCCTTATATTGTTGCCTACATGACAGAAGCCTTGAGGTTAAAAGGCAATGAAAAGGTTCTTGAGATTGGAACGGGCTCCGGGTATCAGGCAGCCGTTCTGGCCGAGCTGGGAACGGAGGTCTATACCATTGAAATCGTCAAACCTCTTGCTGATGAAGCAACTAAAAAACTGAAACGGCTGGGTTACAAAAACGTTCATGTTAAATGGGGGGATGGATATAAGGGATGGCCGGCATATGCGCCATACGACGCGATTATCGTCACAGCCGCGCCATTAAAGATTCCGGAAGAGCTTGCGAGGGAACTGAGAGAAGGTGGCAGAATGATTGTTCCTGTTGGCTCTTTTTTTCAGGAGCTGATTCTTGTAACAAAAGAGAAGGGGAAATTGATAAAGAAGAAACTAATCCCCGTCCGTTTTGTCCCGATGGTAAAAGAGGAGTAGCTGTAATGATTTTCTTATTTGACTTATTATCACGTTGATTCTCGTGCCCAGTTGAAATTTTTTAATTTTATGATTATAATATTTATTATTAATTAAAACAAAAGGAGGTAAGGTTGATGAAAAAAGTGAAAACGTTCTTAGTTGTTGCAGCACTTTTTATGGGGGTAGTTTTCTTATCCTCGATTTGTGCAAATGCAGGCATGACAAAGAATCTGGGAAAAATGGCCGGGAAAGCGACAGAAGCTGTAAAGCAACTTCTCGACATCAATACGGCCACGGTAGAGCAGTTACAGCAACTTCCCGGTGTTGGGGAGACGATTGCTGAGCGGATTGTGAAGTACCGTGAGGAGAATGGGCCGTTTTCGAAGGCAGAGGACCTGTTGAACGTGGAAGGCATCGGTGAAAAGAAGCTGGAGAAAATCAAGCCTCTCATTGAAGTAAAGGTGCCCGAGGAAAAGAAGGAATAAATTCCTGTTTATTTGTAACTATGATGGCGATGTCATGGCATGAAGGTATGACATCGCCTGTCTATGTGTT
>CAZPTH010000252.1:0-3060 GCA_964589315.1 uncultured Thermodesulfobacteriota bacterium | reverse complement strand
CGGTATCCATGTCCCGCCAACTGCCTGGCCATGGCCACGGCATTTTTTACGATCTGTCCCTGTAAACGCGCAAAATCCGGTTTTAACGCCCGCCCGAAACAGACCGCCTTCGCCGCGACCATATTGAGGGCCGGTGTTCCCTGGCACCCGGGGAAAATGCTCTGATCGATTTTTTTCGCGAATTCTTTTCGGCAGAGGATAACCCCGCCTCGTCCCCCCATCAGGGTTTTGTAGGTGGTAAAGGTAACAAAATCACTGTGGGGAACCGGGCTTGGAATAACCCCGGCGGCCACAAGGCCGGCGATATGCGCCATGTCCACCAGGAGGAAGGCGCCGACCTTCCGGGCGATGGCTGCAAACCGCTCATAATCGATAACGCGGGGATAGGAACTGGCCCCCGCCACAATCATCCCCGGCCTGAAATCCAGGGCCATTTGTTCCACGGCATCATAATCGATCAGCTCTGTCTTCGGGGAAACCCCGTAATGCCGGAATTCGAAACATCGGCTCGTGATGGAGGCGGCATCGCCATGGGAGAGGTGTCCCCCATGGGATAATTTCATGGCAAGAACTTTGTCTCCAGGGTTCAGAACGGAAAAATAGACGGCCAGGTTCGCCGAAACACCGCTGTGGGGCTGAACATTCACATGATCCGCGTTGAAGAGGGCCTTGGCCCGGCTCACGGCCAGGATTTCCAGGTCGTCCGCGTTCTCACATCCCGCGTGAAATCGATGGCCAGGATATCCCTCCGCCGCCTTGACAGCGAAGCAGGATCCCTGCGCCTCAAGGACGGAAGGAGGCGGCAGGCTCTCGGCGGCGATAAGATCGAGCGTATCCCCGAGACGACGGGCCTCCCTGCGCGTAAGGCCATAAACTTCCGGGTCTTCTTCTTTCAGAAATGAATCCAATACCGCCCCTGGAAAGGGATATATTCCTCACTTGAAGATCAAAAAAGTTTCTTCAGGAATTTCTTGATCTTCTTGTCATGGACATTTTTCTCAATAATATTCTCGATGGCCTCTTTCTGGAACTTTACGGAGACACGCGGCTTATCGAGGGTCCCCTTGATCACAATCGGGATCAGCGACCACTTCCTTCCCGCGCTGTCCGTCGTGTCCTTGAAAAGGGTGCTCCGCTTTCCAAGCGCCTTCCGAATAACCCTGTAGGGGAGCTTCATGACGGTCAGGAGGTCCATCTTCTTATCAAACCCGATATTCCCATGGGCATCCAAAGAGATATCTTTCCCCTTTGCCTTCGCGGAAAGGATGTCTATCTTCTTATCCTTTACCTGGGCCTTTCCATCCAGGACCTCGAATTGAAGATTGGCCAGAGATGGCAATTTCATGATTGCGGCTGCTATGTTGAGAAACGCGACATGCTGAATCGATCCCTTCTCCACGTGAAACTTGACATCCCCCCGATAGGTGGAAGGCGCTCCGATCATCCCTTGTCCCCTGGCATCCCCAAAAAAACGTCCGGTAAACTTCTCCTTCATCCCCGGTTTCAGGTCCGTTAGAAGCGGGGCGATGTCCACGTTCTTGATGGAAATTTCCTTCTTTATCACGGGGATTCCCCCCTGGATATCCATGGTCATCTTCCCTTCGACCGTTCCCCCGTACACCTTAGCGGTCAGGGGATCCAGGGTCACTGTGTGGCCCCCGGTGACAACCTTCGCGACGATCTCCTCAATCTTCATCTTCTGCACGGTCAACAGGTGAATCTTCGCGTCAATCGTGAGTGAGGGGAGAACGCCGGAAGGTTTCGCGGAAGCTGGTTTCTTCTTGGAGGGAGGGGGCGTTTCCCCGCGGGGCGTGGAAGGTTTGCCCTTCCCTTTAACTTCGCCCTTTTCTGAAGGGCCTTTGAAAATCCCCACCAATCCCATGAGGGTATCCACGTCCATCTTATTGGAGGTCAGCGTGAATGACCCTTTTGGCACCTTCTTAAAATTGTCCAGTTCCCCCACGACCTTGAAATCGCTATCCAGGACCTTTCCTTCAAGGTCTTTCAAGGAAAGATGGCCTTTTTTCAGATCGAGGTTCGCCTTCGTTTGAAGATGTGCCGCAATTTCCGGGGACTTTCGCCCCTGCGCCTTCAGGGTGACCGACTTCAAGTCCATCTTCTGATCGATCTCCCACACCTCGAAACGGGTAGATGTAAAATTCAGATCCAGATCCCCTGTCCCGGAAAGAAGGGTGACATCCCTATCCTTAAGATAGGGGCTGATGTCCGGGAGATAAAAGGAACTGAGAACCACATTTCCCTTCATGTTCTTCTTACCGAGATCCATGTTGCCCTTTGCCTTGAAGCTGGAGGCCTTTTCCCGTTTCAGGACGCCCTTCAGGTCGAAATCGAAGGGGGAATCGAGAGAGAAATCGTTCATGTCGAACTGGAGGGAGGTGACCCTGGCCTTATAAACCGGCGACAATGTGTGATCCTCCCAGATCAGGGTTCCATTCTTAATGACAACTTCCTTTACCTGGACGACAAACTTCTTGGACGCGGCCTTCTCCTTCTCCGCGGCAAAGGCCTCGGACACGAATGAAAAGTTCAGAGCTCGGGACCGCGTTTTCCCTCCACTCAGGTCAAAGGAAACCTTGGCAAATTCCCTTTGCCAGTTCAGGGAACCGTCCTTTTCGCGGACCACGTAGATTTCGGGGGTATCGATCGTCACCCTGCCGATTTCCAGTTTTTTCCGAAGAAGCGGGATCAGGGAAAAAGAAAGGGAAACGTTCTTCACCTTCGCGAGGGGGATTTTCTGTTTCGGGTCATTGGACAGGAGCGTAAACCCCTCAATACTGGCCGATGAAAATCCCGTGCTGATCGGGCCGAGCTTCACCTTGTGATGAATCGTCGCCTCGAGCTTTTCTGAAACCAGGGCGGAAACCTTCTCCGGGGACAGGTAAGACTTGATCCCGTAAAACAGCGCCCCGATCCCGATGATGACAATCAACACGATAATTCCCAATATGATGAGCAACTTCTTCATATGATCCACTTCTCCTCTTTTATTTTAATGTCCTTGAAATCATACAGAAGGGGAATATAAAAAACAAGCTACAA
>CAZPTH010000251.1:0-3080 GCA_964589315.1 uncultured Thermodesulfobacteriota bacterium | reverse complement strand
GTGACCCAAAAAACATGTCGGACACTGAACTGGAACACCTGACCCGGCGTTACACATGGCAGATTTCTTCCATGATCGGGCCTGAGCGGGATATTCCTGCTCCAGATGTGAACACCAACCCTCAGGTCATGGCGTGGATAATGGATACCTACAGCATTATGAAAAGTAGGACGGTTCCTGCAGTGGTAACAGGGAAGCCCCTGGAACTGGGAGGCTCCGTTGGTCGTCACGAGGCTACCGGGAAAGGGGTTTTTATTACGGGTGCGGAAGCGGCTGAACACTTAGGAATTCCACTCCAAGGGGCCCGTGTGGTGGTGCAGGGCGCTGGAAACGTGGGAGGAATCGCGGCGAAGTTTTTTCAGGACGCCGGTGCCAAGGTTATTGCCATCAGCGATTCGACGCGGGGCATTTACAATCCCAGTGGCCTGGACATGGATGAGGTCTTCGTCTGTAAGAGTCGCTACAAATGTTTGATCGGTGAGAGGTTGGACGCGGAGGAAATAGCCAACGAAGAACTCCTGGAGCTCGAATGCGAGATTCTCATCCCTGCAGCCCTGGAAGGGCAGATCACGGATGAGAACGCCGATCGAATTAAGGCCAAGATTGTCGTAGAGGGCGCCAACGGTCCAACGACGCCTGAGGCCGATGTGATTCTCCATGATAAAGGCGTTTTCGTGGTTCCAGACATCTTGGCAAACGCAGGGGGCGTAACCGTCTCATACTTTGAATGGGTGCAGAACCTCCAAAATCTCTTGTGGAGTGAAGAGGAGATTTCAGAGAAACTGACCGCAATTCTGAAACGGAGCTTCAAAGAGGTCCTCGGGATTTCCGAGCGTGAAAATGTAGACATGCGTACTGGGGCCCTCATGTTGGGGATTAAGCGGGTGGCGGATGCAACCCGCTTTAGAGGGTTTTATCCCTAAGAAAGGTGGGAAATTAACAGGAAAAGGGGGTGATAAAAAAATAATTGAAGATGAATGTTTATGGTTAAAAACGAGAATTAACAAAATAATGGAGGGAAAAATGAAGAAAGTCTGGATCGTTTCACTGTCATTGTTATTTGTTTTCTTTATCAGCGTCAGTGCCTTTGCGGCAGAGAGGAATTACTTCAAAGTCGGCGTGGTGACCTCACTGTCTGGAGACCTGGCCACAGGTGGGAACGTGACGAAACGTGGCTATGATCTCTGGGCCAAAAAAATTAACGAGATGGGTGGCATCAAGGTTAAGGGGAAAAGCTACAAGGTAAAACTGGTGTATGCTGACGCCCAATCCGAGCCAGCCCAGGGGGCATCCGCCGCGGAAAGGCTCGTGACGCAGGAAAAGGTCGATTTTGTCCTGGGACCCTATTCATCCGGAGTCACCATCGCTACGGCTCCAGTCCTTGAGAAATATACCGTTCCCATGATCACGGGTTCCGCTGAATCCCCCCTGATCTGGCGGCAAAAATTTAAATATACGTTTGGAACCATTCCACCCGTCAACTTTACCGGCGCGGCGGCCCTTTCGGCCATCGCCAAGTTGAAACCGGCTCCCAAGACAGCCATCATTATTGGTTCCAACGACACCTTCTCCAAGTCGACGGCCGAGGCCTTCAAGAGCGCGGCCAAGAAATTGGGGATCAAAATCCTCAAGTATAATATTGTCCCTTCTGGACAGGATCTGATCCCATTTCTGTCGGCCGCCCGGGCCCTGAGGCCGGATATAATTGCCTTCGGTGGTCACGATGAAGAACTGATCAACCTGGTTAAAGCGTTGAAACAGATCAATTATACTCCGAAGGCCCTGATCATGCATTATGGTGTGACGGAACCGGCTTTCGTGGAGGCCCTGGGCAAGAACGCGGAGGAGGTTTTTGGCGCGTCCGTGTGGACGGAATCCTTGCCGTTGAAAGGGATGCTGTGGAAAACGGCGAAGGCCTACGCGGATGAAGCGATGAAAACATATAAAGTCCCGGCAGATTACACGCAGGCTGCTTCGACCGCGGCGGGAATCGCCTTCCAGATGGCCGTTCAGAAGGCGGGTGTAACGCCCCCGCTGGACAAGGCCGAACGCGAGGCCCTTATCAAGGCATTGGAGAGCCTGGATATCAAGACCTTCTACGGGAGAGTGAAGTTTGCGAAATCGGGTGAATTCTATCATTCCAACAGCGGGCTGCATCCCATTACTGTTCAGATTCAGGGCGGTAAGGTAGTCGTGGTGGCGCCAAAGGATGAAGCTCAAGCGCCGGCCAAGTATCCCATGACGCCATGGAATAAGCGATAATCGAGACACATGCAGAATGGGGCGGTCAATTTGCCGACCGCCCCGCCCATAAAAGAGGGAGATGATGATTAGTTTATTGCCGCAAGCATTGGTGGATGGAATTCTGATAGGGGGGATATATATCACTTTCGCCATCGGATTTTCCCTGGCGTTTGGCGTGATGCATATCATCGATTTTGCCGTCGGGGAGTGGATCATGCTGGGAGCCTTCATGGGATTTTATCTCAACCGCTGGCTGGGGTTGGACACGGTGATTTTCCTGCCCGTCGTCTTCGTTGTATTCGGCTTTATCGGGTATATCCTGCAACCAGTCATCTACAAGGTTTTGAGCGGGAAAAAGGGAAATCCCCACCTGATGGGACTTGTCTTTACCTTCGGCCTGGGATTGATGTTTCGGGGGCTGGGATTAACCTTCTTCGGTTTTTACAGCCATTCCCTCAAAACTTTTCTTACGTCTGGATCACTTTCGTTTCAGATGGGAAGTGTCTTTTTGACCATTCCCATTGTCCGGCTTGCAGGCTTGATTTACGCCCTGGTCATCACATTCGGACTGACCTACATCCTGAAGAAGACCGATTTCGGGATTGCCGCGCGGGCCGTGGCGCAAAACCGGGACGCCGCAGGACTTATGGGGGTTAACATCGAGCGGATCAGCTCTTTCATCTATGCCATCTACGTGGGCATCAGCGCCATGACAGGGATCCTGATCGGTTCCGTTTTTTCTATCAACGCGCAGATGGGTGGGAAATATACCATCATGGCCTTTTTTGTTGTCGTCCTGGCGGGGATGGGGTACCTGGCCGGTGTGCCGTGGGCGG
>CAZPTH010000250.1:0-3083 GCA_964589315.1 uncultured Thermodesulfobacteriota bacterium | reverse complement strand
GGTTCAGGTTTCGCAGTTATAACGCTGATCCGTCCTGAGATAAGTTTATGTACTGAGGGTGAGAGACAGAGAAACCGGCCCTTAACCCCGTGTCTTTAGCCGTTATAGCTCCTGTTTTTTTCCCCTAAACCTTCCACCTGAACTACCCCTGTTTCACCTTGGCCCCGTCGATGGCCTTGTCCACGTCTTCCGCGATAATCTTTTCTCCGTCTTCCAGCCCTGAAAGGACCTCGATTTTATCCCCGTAGCGCTTCCCCAGCTTGACGAGCCGCATCTGGCAGAGGTTATTCGGTGTGACCACATAGGTGAACTCTAACTGGCCCCGCCTGAGTACTGCCGTGGCGGGCACGAGGTAGGTTTTCTTTTCAGGAAGCCGGAAGATTGCGCGGCCATACATGCCGGGACGAATCCCCTTTGCATCGGGAGGAATGAGGACCTTGACGATAAAGGTTCGCGTGCGGGGATCTACGTCGGGGACGACGCGGACGACCTTGGACTGGATAGGGGCTCCCGAAGAGAAACGGATGGTGGCGGGATCCCCTTCCCTGATAAGGGCGTGGAGTGATTCCTCGACGCTCACGTAGAGGCGGTAGTCTCTCTCATCTGCGAGGGAGAGAATCGGGCGTCCTGGGGCGACGAGGTTTCCCGTGTCAATCATCTTGTTGACCACGCGGCCGTCGATGGGGGATCGGACAAGCGTATAGTTGAGGTAGGACTTTGCCTCTGCCACCTGGGACTGGGCAGCCTTGATCTGGGCGTCCACCTGGGATTCCTTTGCCTTGAGGACCTTGATCATTTCCTGCGCTCGGCTCAATCCCGCTTTCGCGGCCCGGTACTTGGCTTCCACCTCGTCAAATTCCTGTTGGGAGACGGATTCTGTCTTGACCAGGTTTTTGAACCGTTTGTAGGTAACTTCAGCCAGGTGAAACTGGGCCTTGGCCGCTTCCAGGGCATCCTTGGCTTCTCGCAGATGGGCCTGCACCTCGACCTTTCCCTGCATGGCGGCCTTCAGCCCCGCCTCCGCCATCTTGACCTTGGCATTGATTTCGGGGCTGGAGATGGAAACCAGTTTTTCACCCTTTTTGACCCGGTCCCCTTCCTTGACGTAGATCGCCTGGATATACCCCATGACCTTGGGAGAAACCATAACCGTCTTTTCGGATTTTACGGTTCCGTTCGCCTCGTAAGGGGGATGCACGGCCAGCTTGTGGACCTCATAGAGCTTTGCGACCTGAATGGTCGGTCGTTCCGCCTTCTTCTTCTCTGACGATTTGTTACACCCGACGCCAAATAGAAGGATAAAAACTAAGGCTGCCCCAATTCCCTTTTTCATATTTGTCTCCCCTTATTCGATGATTTTCCGTTTTTCCGGAAATTCCTTGCTGAGTTTCCCGATGGCAAAGCGCAACCTTGCCAGCCCCGTTTCGTAGTTGTACATGGCCTGCGTGAGCCTGACCTCCGCCGATTTCAGGGCCACCTCGCGGTCGAGCACGTCCACCATGGTGGTGAGCCGATTCTTGTAACGGTCTCTGACGATTCTCAGGCTTTCCCTGGCCTGTTCCACGGCGTTCTGTGCGACCTTGATCTGTTTCGCGGCGGTTTGGATTTTCAGGTAGGCCTGCTTAACCTGGAGACGAATCCCGTTTTCCATACGCATCCTGAGGAAGTGGATGCGTTCATAATCTGCCATGGCCTTGTCGTATTTCGCCTTGTCGTAACCACCCCGAAAGATGTTCAGGTTGGCCACCACCATGAGGGCCCAGTTCTTTCCCCCGTCATCGGCAAAGTCTTCATCGTAATTTTCCCAGTTTCCCATGAGATTGACCGAGGGAAGGTAGTGAAGCTTTGATTTCTTGATCTCCTTCATGACGGCGTTTTCCTTGAATTTCAGGCTCTTCAGGTCGTTTCGACCGGACAGGGCCTGGTTCCAGAAGGTCTCCAGAGGCTGGGAGGGTGGGGGACCCCCCACCATGGTATCCGTGAGGTCGTATTGCCACTGGAGGGGAAAGCCGATGGCGTCGTTCAGCGCCGACATGGCTACCGCCACCATGTTCTTCGCGCGGATCTCCTCCTCCTGCAGACTGAGGAGATAGACTCTGGCGCTCAACAGGTCGGATTTGACCACGAGCCCCTGTTTGTACATGTTCTCCGCAATCTGGACGTGCCTTTTTGCCGTTTTGACGGCATCCTGAATAACACCGTAAAAGGCGCGGGCCATCAGCACTCCGTCGTAGGCCTCGATAACGGAGAGGATGACCGCCTTTTCTTTCTGGGTCTTTTCCTCGCGGGTGCTTTCCACCATCAACTTGGCCTGCTGGTGGCCGATCCAGACGTCTCCACCGTTGAAAATGGGCTGGACGATCTTAAGACGGGTCAGGAAATTATTCAGGGTCGGGGGATCGTTAAGCCGGTCGATTCGCATGTCTGACATGACGAATTTCCCCTGGTTCAGACGCATCCCGAAGAAATAAACCGGGTTGTTGCTCCTGGAAAAGATCTCCTGCAGATCAATCCTGGGGAAAAATCCCGAGGTTGCCATTGACTTCTGGGCCAGGGAAGAACGATACTTGGCCCGAATGGCCTTGACTTCCAGGTTCTGTTTTAAGGCCATATTGATCGCCTGGGCCAGACTCATCTCCGTGGGGGGAGTGATCGTTTCCTCATCGCCTGCCCAAAGGTTTCCCGGGGTGTAGAGGAGATAGATCATGAGAATGAATAAGATCCAGGCTAATATTCGCTTCCTATGCATGCTTTTTCTCCCGCAGGATAATTCTTTTATTCCCATTATATTTAGTGACTTATCCATATATCCCGTTTAAAACCTTTTTATGTGTCACCCATCTGACTATGTCATCATGTATAGGCAGACCCTTGTTAAAAGTCAAGAGATATGCACAATATGAAAAATCTTGACAAACGTATTTATTTAAAATAAACTAACATTTAGCGAAAATAAAAATTCAAAGGGAATGGAATGGAGGAAATCAGGAGAAAAATCAAGGAGTTGGCCATTGGAAAGAAGATTCGAGCCATTCGCCAGGCCAAGGGATTGACCCTGGAGGATGTTTCCAAACGGACGGGGC
>CAZPTH010000249.1:0-3138 GCA_964589315.1 uncultured Thermodesulfobacteriota bacterium | reverse complement strand
GTCGCTCACCCAGTGAAATTGCGTAGCACGATTCATAAAATGAATCGATTAAATTAACCGGGGCTCGCCCAGTGAAATACCGCGTAGCGGTCAGCCATCAGGCGGATTTCACCGGGGCCTGCCCCGAACTTTGAACCTTGAACGTTGAACATTGAACTACTTGGGCACCTTCTCCCAGTCTTTCAAAAACCGCTCGATTCCCACATCCGTCAATGGATGCTTGGAGAGCTGGACCATCACTTTATAGGGAATCGTGGCGATGTGCGCCCCCATCCGCGCGGCTTCCAAAACATGCAGAGGGTGTCGGATACTCGCGACAATGATCTGTGACTTGAACCCATAATTCTCGATGATATCCAGACAGTCCGCCACTATCTCCATCCCCTCGTGAGCCACGTCATCCAGGCGTCCCACGAACGGGCTGATGAAGGAAGCCCCCGCCTTCATGGCAAGCAAGGCCTGGTTGGGAGAAAAAACAAGGGTGACATTGGTTCGAATCCCCTCGTGTTCCAGCTGGCGGACGGCCACCATTCCTTCCAAAGTCATGGGAATTTTTACCACTACGTTGGGGTGAATCTTCGCCAGATCCCTCGCCTCGGGAATCATCTCCTCCGACGTCATGGAGACCGCCTCGACGCTTACGGGGCCATCAACTACCTTGCAGATCTCCTGGATAACCTCTAAAAACGGCTTATTTTCCCTTGAAACCAGCGTTGGGTTGGTGGTCACGCCATCCACAAGGCCCATGCTGCTGGCCTTCTTGATCTCCTCAATGTTTGCCGTGTCAATAAAAAACTTCATGTGACTCCTCCTCCAAGGGCTCTGACTCTGACCAATCCTCTGTCGTCATTCCGATTTTCAAGGCCCTCAATTCTATTAAAAAGCTAAGCGTTCTTTTCTTCCTCTATTTTCTTCCGAAAGGTCTTCATGCATTCTTCACTGCAGAAATAGTGCGGAATTCCCTGATATTTCAACTTGTATGGTGTGTCTTCTGGGATATATGTCCCGCAGATGGGATCCCTCTTCAGTTCCTTTCCCCCTTCGTTCGGATGAGAGGATGGAGGAACGGGTCGTTTCGAGGATCCCTTCGAGAAGCCCCTGACAAGGTAGTAAATGATAAAGGCGAGAATGGCATAGATAATCAGGCGCATGGAACCGGTCCCTGGTAGCGTGTTACGCCGTTTTTATTGAGAGTGGCAAGAAGCCCCGACAGGGTTTGTTTTAGGACGGGATGTTCCCACTCGGGGCAGATCTCGCACGCCGGCACCAGGACAAACGCGCGTTTGTGCATCTCCGGGTGGGGAATCTTTAACGACTCGGTAGAAATCACGACATCATCATAGAGAAGGATATCCAGGTCCACCTCTCGGGGTCCCCACCTGTAACGCCGGACCCTGCCCAGCGTCCCTTCAAGAGTCTTTAAGGTCTTCAGCAATTCCTGGGGATCTTGGGACGTTGCCATAACGACGGCCAAATTGATAAAGGGGGGTTGTTCCGTCACGCCCACAGGATCTGTCTCGAAAAAGGGAGAAACCTCCACGTTCCTGATGGTGGAAGATTGCCGCAGTTTTTCAATCGCCGCGCAGCATGTTCCCACCCGGTTACCAACATTTGAACCCACTCCCAAGAGTACCTTGTGATAAGCCTTTTCCACTTGAGCATTCCGAAGGCGTAAGCCTATTCCTTCTCCTCCGGTTTCTCGTCCAAGTTTTCTTTCTTATCCACCTTGGGTTTGGGTGTTACATCGATCTCGTCCTGGCCCTTGGTTGCCTTCTTAAAATTCTTAATGGCCTTCCCCACGCCACTGCCCAATTCGGGCAAACGCTTGGCCCCGAAGATAATGATGACAATCACCAGGATGATGATGAGTTCCGTCACGCCTATTCCACCAATCATGGCATCCCCCTTCCAGAAAACATAGGTTGGCGGAAGTGTACGGGAATCGAACCCGCCGTCCCGTTCTTCACGGGACCACTGGATTTGAAGTCCAGGAGGCCCACCAGTGACCTATCCACTTCCAGAGAGAAGAATGGCAGATTTTCCCCCCAAAGTCAACGAATACACCCCATCCCTCCTTATTTCACCCCCTTCTCACAAATCACCCATCACGGTTCACAGACGGCACAGCATACTCCTTCATTCTCTCGCTCTCTCACTTTTTACGCTTCACACTTCACATGTTTTTGAACCTTGAACTTTCTTCCCCCACCTTGACATCAACCCTCCTTACGTATTACAAATAAAGCAAAATAAGTAATACGGGGGTCCAAAATGCCAACCGTCACAGCCACCGTAAAAGGCCAGATTGTCATCCCTGCTGAGATTCGAAAAAAATTCAAAATCAAGAGGGGAACCCGTGTCAACGTTTACGAAGATGGGAACAGGATTATCGTGGAACCCGTCCTGGAAGACCCGATTGAAGCGGGACGCGGCATGCTGAAAACCAAAGGGAAGATCCTGAAGTCTCTTGTTGAAGACAGAAAAAAAGAAGCGGAAAAGTGAAAAGATACGTCATTGACAGCTTTGCGATGATCGCCTTTTTCGAGAATGAAGCGGGGGCGGATGTGGTCGCAGACATCCTGAGATCTCTCTTTGAGAAAAAATCAAAAGCGTATATGTCCGTGATCAACTGGGGAGAAATCTACTACAATACCCTTCGGGAACAGGGACCGGAAACCGCGGAAGACGTTATCCGGCAGATGAAACAGTATCCGATTGAGTTGGTGGACGCGGATCAGAACCTGACATACGAGGCCGCCAAGCTGAAGGGAAGATACAAGATCGCCTATGCCGACTGTTTCGCAGCGGCCCTTTCCTACAAGCTGAATGCCCCTGTTGTAACGGGTGACCCTGAATTCAGAAGACTCGAACCTCCCTTACAAATCATCTGGATTGCACAATAAACCCAAACCTCTTCTCCACGCTTGCCCTGTTGAACCGGGCCCCCTTTGGGGGGTTCAACCGGGGCCTGCCCCGTTAAATTGCGAAGCACGATTCATGTAATGAATTGATTTAACTGGGGCTTGCCCAGTGAAATACCGCGTAGCGGTCAGCCGCAGGTTTACCCCGTAGCTCCGGGATATGGTACTTGGGCGGATTTCATCGGGGCTTGCCCCGAACTTTGAACATTGAACCTTG
>CAZPTH010000248.1:0-3169 GCA_964589315.1 uncultured Thermodesulfobacteriota bacterium | reverse complement strand
CCCAGAAGGCATCTCCAAATCCGAGGCGTTGCGCCAGGCCGCGCAGGATTTCGTAATCGGAGCGGCACGTATTCCGACGGAAGCATTTTCGCTGGACGCTCAAAACCGGGTAAGAGTAGGGGGGTGTTACGATGCTGTCAAACTCCAGGTAGGTGGCGGCTGGAAGGACGATATCCGCCAGCGCCGCCGTGGGCGTCATGAAATGTTCAGAGACAGCAAGGGAATCCAATTTATTCAGGGCAGCGTAGACCCGTTTCGCGTGGCTGTAGTTTGTGAGAGGGTTTCCTCCCTGGTTGAAGAGGACGCGGATGGGGGTGGGTGTCTCCTCCAGGATGGCGCGAATAAGGTCCTGGGGCTGCAGGTAGCGGATCGTGGGCAACGGTCGTTGCCCCGGATTTCCGACGCGGTTTTCAAACACCTCCCGGGGCATGGCCTCCCAGGCCTCGAGTTCCGGTGACCTCCGGCCGTGCAGGGGGAATCGTGAGGGTTGGGCTTCGCCGCCGGGGATGCCCAGGTTCCCGGTAACAGCCCGAAGGAGGCAGATGGCGCGGGCGGTCTGAAAGCTGTTGACCCCGTGGTCGATGACGTTTCCCCACTGGATCGCAGCGGGTTTCGATTGGGCATAGAGGCGGGCAGCCGCCATGAGCTTCTCCCGGGGGACCCAGGTTATAGCTTCCACCCTCTCCGGTGAAACAGGGGCGCAGTGTTCGAGGAGTTTTTCAAATCCCGTTGTCCAGCGTTCCACGAAAGCCTGATCATACATCCCTTCCATGAAGATGATGTTTAGCATCCCCAGGGCCAGAAGAAGGTCAGTTCCCGGCCTGGGCTGGAGCCAGATATCCGCGCTGGCGGCAAGGGAGGTCTTTCGGGGATCGATCACGATAAGACGTGCTCCGCGTTCCCTTGCCTTAAGGAGCCGCTCATGGGCGTGGAAGAGGGTCGCGTCAATGTTTTTTCCCCAAACGACAATGCATCGGGGTGGGAAATCGTAATCGGGAATGGCATAGAAACCATAGGTAAGGCGCGATGCCGCCACGCGGGGGACAAAGCAGACATGCCCCTGCCACGCCACATTAGGGGACCCGAAGAGATTGGCAAACCTCGCCAGGTAGCTGTCCTGAAGTCCCTTGGCCGCACCGTGGGCAAAGGCCACGGAGGGCGCGCCGGTGGTCTTTTTGGCATGGGCGAACCGTTCCGCGATGGTATCGAGGGCCTCGTCCCACGAGATACGCTCCCATTTTCCGTTTCCTCGAGGCCCTTTTCTTTTCAAGGGGTGTGTCAGACGTTCCGGATGGTTGAGCAGCTCGAGAGACGCCTCTCCCTTGGGGCAGAGCTTCCCCTTGTTCAAGGGATGATCCGGATCACCCACCACCTGGACGGGCCTGCCGTCCTTCATGTGGATCAGGATCCCGCACCCGATGGCACACAGCCCACAGGTGCTCTTGATGATGGGTTGCCCCATTTTTCTTTATCCTTTGGCTTCTAAAGGTTCAATTTTCGTATTTCTCTTTTCTTGTATGTCCAGTTTCAGTTACCACCGCACGAATGAGTTTTCAAGGGAGGAAAGGCCCGAGAAATCCATCCTGGATCTATCACGGCGCGGTTTCCTTTCATCGGGTGTCATTGGGTTCTGAAAAGGATACGAAACATGTTATCCCCTTGAAATAATGACTTTCGCCCGGCTTCTGCCACAAAAGTTGACATTTTGCGCGGATCAAACTATTATAGTTGATATAATTAATATGCTTGGAGGAAATATGGAAAAGAGAGTGGACGCCACGATTGCCCGAAGGCAGTTGGGGACCTTGTTAGACGAAGTCTACTACAAAGGGGAATCCATCGTTATCGAACGTAAAGGAAAGCCATTGGCCAAAATCGTTCCGCTAAATGTTTCTGAAGGAGGAAGAGAGAGGTCGCTTACACCCGCGCAGAAGAAATTGTTGGCTGAATTAAACAGCCTGCCTGTTTTTGAAATAAAAGAAGAGCCGACAGACCTTTTAAGGAAAATCAGAAAGAGAAGGGCATCCAGGGCGAAGGAGCTGTATGGAAAGTAGAAGCTATGTATTGGATGCCAATGTTTTCCTGGAATACATCTATGGCAGAGAATTACAGGAAATCGCCAGACACCTTATTTCCCAGGCAATTAGAGGCAAGATAGAAATTATTATTCCCAGCCTGGCCCTGGATGAGATTTCAGAGGTTTTGTGTGGAAATATGGATGATATCGAACAAGTAACACGTCACCTTCGGTATCTGGAGGAATTAGTTCTCGAGGGAATATTGAAGGTCGTGGTGCCGACGACGAAAGTTCGGGTCCAGGCCATACAGATGGCAAGGCATGGGAATAAAAAAAGCGGCTATCCTGAATTTACCGACTGTTTATACCACGCGTTAGCGGTATTCAGCGACGCGATTTTTATCACAAATGACAGAAAACATTTCTCGAAAGTCCGGTCTTTTGGACATATTCGATTACTATCAAGTCTTGCCGTAAATTGAGAATCATACAAGCAGAACAAACGGCTGCATCCGATGTAAATCTGCCATTCCATTGAGACAGATAATTTTGGAAAGTCATTTTATTCAGTTCCCATCAGCGTGCTCCCTAAAATATCTCGTATCGGTCAGCCGTTAGAGAATTTCATTTAGCTCCTACGCTTTTCTTGCCATAGTGTATCATTTGTGTTACACTTTAAATAGTCCAAAAGAAGGAGGGATTTTGTCATGCCCACGCAGAACCCCCGAATAAATGTTGTGTTGGATAACACCCTTTACAAAAATATCCAGTTGCTCGCAAAGAAGGATCGTGTGTCCATGTCAGCGAAAGTGAAGGATCTCATAAAAGAGGCGTTGGAGATTCAGGAAGACATGGCCTTGGCTTCTTTTGCGGAAAAAAGGGAAG
This sequence comes from uncultured Thermodesulfobacteriota bacterium, assembly GCA_964589315.1. Taxonomy (GTDB): domain Bacteria; phylum Desulfobacterota; class S145-22; order S145-22; family S145-22; genus JAOZMY01. The sequence continues at coordinate 267 of CAZPTH010000248.1, read as the reverse complement.
AATCTCTGGATGGCAAAAGGGCTTTGAATCATGATGAGGTTTGGGAATAAAACGGCGTCAACGACATGCGATTTAAACTTTCTTACCATCCGGAAGTAAAAAACAGCGATCTGCCAAAGATCGACGGGAAAATCAGAAAAATCATCCGCAAGGCTATAGAAGAAAGGCTTACCACGCATCCAGAAGTGTATGGGAAGCCTTTACAGAGAACCTTGAAAGGGTATTGGAAATTGAGGGTCGGCGATTACAGAGTCGTTTTCAAAATCA
>CAZPTH010000247.1:0-3184 GCA_964589315.1 uncultured Thermodesulfobacteriota bacterium | reverse complement strand
CGCGGGCCACGCAACCCTCCTATTTGGTCTTGCTCCGGGTGGGGTTTACCCGATGAGCCGGTCACCCGGCCCACCGGTGAGCTCTTACCTCACCATTTCACCCTTACCACACAGGCGTGTGGCGGTATGTTTCTGTGGCACTTTCCTTGGGGTCACCCCCACTGGGTGTTACCCAGCACCCTGCCCTCTGGAGTTCGGACTTTCCTCCGGCAAGAGAATCTTACCGGCGACCACCTGACCCACTCCTTTGTCTAAGCCTTTTTATTCCTCTCGTCGATAGCCTCGTTTGCCAGTTTATCCGCGCGTTTGTTTTCCTCGCGCGGTATATGTATTATCTCATGAGAGGGGAAAAATTGCAATAATTCATGGACCTTTCCCGCCAGCTTCCTGAGATGGGGTTGTTTGATTTTGTATTGACCGTTGAGCTGCCGGACGATAAGCTGGGAGTCCGAGTAGATTTTTAGGGGATGAAATAGCCTTCTTTCCTTCAGAAGGGTGAGACCGAAAATCAGGGCCTCATACTCGGCAGTATTGTTGGTCGTTTGCCCGATGAATTTTTTCCCCTCAATCGTGGTGCCGTTTCCAAGCTGGATAACGACGCCGATCCCCGCGAGCCCCGGGTTTCCTCGGGACGCCCCGTCCGTGTTGAGCTGAATGGGGCCCACTGTTTTCTCTTTTTCCCCAAACTTGAAGGGAAGGGAAGGGGTTACAGCTTTTGCCATTGCCGATCCTTTTCAACGAGATCCCTCGCCTCACCCACCGTGTAGAGGGAACCGGTAATCACAAAGAGGTCTCCATACCGCATTTTCTGAACGGCCAGGGGCATTCCCTCGGAGATGGATTCGGCCGTTTCGAAGAGGGTTTCTTCCTCGAGGAAGGGGCGAATACGCTGGGAGAAGGCCTCCACGTCGGGGGCCCGTTCGTTGTGGGGAGTAACGGCGATGACGTGATCGGCCATAGAAAGGAGACGCCTTGCAATGGCCTCGATGTCCTTGTCCGCAAGGATGCCGATCATGATATGAAGCTCGTTATACTCAAGGGTTTCAAGCGTTCGAGCGAGGATCTCCGCCCCTCCCGGGTTGTGGGCCCCGTCCAGCATGAGGCGCATCGTGGGGTCGGCCACGTGGTGGAAAATCTCCCCCCGACCGGGCCAGAAAACCCGGGTGAGGCTTTGTGGGATGGTTTCAGTAGTTATGGGAATACCACGATCCTTCAGAATCATAAGGGCGCAGATGGCCGTTGCGGCATTTTCTTTCTGGTGGGGACCGATTAAAGAGGTTTTGAGGGCGTTGAAGCGCACGTTCCCCTGTTCAAAGTCGAAGGTATTGCCCCGAATGACCAGGGTATAATCCCTGTTGAAGACATAGGCGGGGGCTTTCTTTTGGCCCGCCTTTTCGAGGAGCACCGCCAGGGCGGCGGGGGATTGCTTCCCGAGGATTACCGGGACACCTTCTTTGATAATCCCTGCCTTTTCTGCAGCGATTTCCTCCAGGGTGTTCCCGAGGACTTGGGTATGCTCCAGGCTGATGGGCGTGATGACGCAGATCTCCGGGACAAGGATGTTCGTGGAATCGAGGCGCCCCCCCAGGCCGGTCTCGATGACAGCCACATCCACCCCTTTTGCCGCGAAATAGTCGAAGGCCATGGCGGTGGTAAAATCGAAATAGGTGAATCCCTCCGGGATTCCATCCTTTTCAATGGCGTCGATAAGTCGATTGGCATGAAAAAGGAGGTCTTCCTTGGTGATTTCTTCCCCGTTGATGACGAATCGTTCAGAAAAACGCTGGAGGTGCGGGGAGGTATAGAGGCCGCAGGACAGCCCCGAGTCGGTCAGGGCCTGGTGCATCATGGCGGCCACAGAGCCCTTCCCGTTGCTTCCCGCGATATGGACGGACCGAAACTTTTGGTGGGGATGACCGAGGCTTGCCAGCAGGGTTTCGATGTTCTGGAGGCCGAAGACCATGCCAAACTTCTCGAGGTGTTTCAGATAGGTTTCAAAGGCCTCATAATTCGTGAATGGCATGGGCTTCCTCTTTGGTGGTGTTGATCAGTTCTGTTTCCTCGTGGGTATACGGAGGGGTGCAACAGCAGAGAAACCGGAGGGGGCCGGTTCCACAATTTCGGACCTTGTGAGGCATTCCAGCCGGGATCAGGATCGAATCCCCCGTCTTGACGGGAAAGGTTTCTTTCCCCAGGGTCATCACCCCTTCCCCTTCGAGAAAGTGGTAGATTTCCTGAAAGGTATGATGGAGATGCAAGAAAGTCTCATCTCCTGAAGGCACCACGGCCTCGGCAAGGCTCATGGCCACAGTGGGGCCATGCCGGGACGGATGGATCAGCTCCCGGATGATGGATCCATCTTTGGTGACGTAAGCCGTTGCCTTTTCATATTCGTTTTTTATCAATGTCGATAACCTCATTTTTTTCCGCGGAATATGCTAACATGACGGCAGCCTTGGGGCAAGGTTGGTAAGGAAACATATGTTGGGAATCTTGAGAACAAAACGGGGATGGGCCGTCTTTATTTTCGCGGTTCTGCTCCTGTTTGCCGGTTACTGGCCCGTGCAACGGCTCGAGATTGCCGAGGTGAGGGAAGGTATCTCCCGTTACTATTCTCTCCCCCCGGACCGAACCTTTCAGGTCGTATACAGAAACGCTGGAAGGGGGGAGGTGGAGACCCGGACATTCCGAGTGGGAAGAGACGGGAAGATCCGCCTTGTGGAAACGATTTACGACCCGGCCCCCGTTCACGCGGGGAAATTTTACGATCCCAAACGCGTGAGTCGGAGGGGAACGGCCCTCATCGTTCGGGGAGGCATGCCACCTTTCCCCGCTCTTCACCTGGTTCTCAGTTCCGGGAGCGAAAGGATTTTGCGGCTGGGTAAGGAGAAAAAGATCGATCTCTCGACGCTGTTTCCCGTGAAGGCTGTTATTACCCTCAAAGTGGTAGGAAAGCCACTTCTTTTTTATCTATGGAATCGTTATACAGATTGAGCGCCGGAGGGCTCCTCGGGGAACCACAAAAGATTCTCGTGGGGCATAGATTCTGGAGATGTTTCCCGGGGTTTCATTCCCTACGCAAAGGAGCTATTTTTTCCTCTTCTTGGCACGCAGAGACTTCCAATTTGCGAGCCGCTTGCGTATCTTTTCTTCGTATCCCGCGTTCTTGGGGTGGTAAAAGCTC
>CAZPTH010000246.1:0-3188 GCA_964589315.1 uncultured Thermodesulfobacteriota bacterium | reverse complement strand
TATTTCACGTTGAGCTCCGTTTCCCGATTGAATTTCTCAACCACCGCCTGTTTGAACTTCGCGTCGTCCCAGTCCTTGGGGATCAGCACCCCCGGATGCATGGTCAACGACCCGATGTGGCCAAACAGGTAAAGGCGTAACTGGCTCAAGAGGGGCAACCCCTGGTTGAAGGTGCGGGCGTCCTCCATGCATTCCGGAAGGTCCTTCAGGTTCGACACAATCTCGGCCGAGCTGAACTGGCTCTCGTTTTTCTGCATGATATAGGAGCCAATCACCTCACGGGCAGACCAGAGTTTTTCCCATTCCTCCATGTCCTTAATATGGCGAATCTCAAGCGGGCTTTCCTTTTCAAGCGATTGGATGATCAGGTCAAGCTTGCCTTCAGCCTCCTGTTGAGAAATTCCCGTGGCGACAAAAAAGATCACGGAACCCTCAGGGGGGTCCATTCCCTTGATCTCGTACCCGATGCGGGCCGTCTCCTTCTCCATGAACTCCATGTAAAGCGGCATGGGACGGCGATCCAGGTACATCCGCTGAACCCCCTTCGCGAGGGAATTCAAATCACCGAACACGCCGTATCCATAGGCCTTGGAAAAGGTCGAAACCAGCCGGATCCGAATTCGCGTAACCACCCCAAGCAACCCGTCTCCCCCCACGAAGAACTTCGTGAGATCCGTGCCGGCGGGACGGCGCAGCCCTTTCGTTCCCGTCTCGATGATTTCCCCGGTGGGCAAGACCGCCTGGACCCCCAGGACGTAGTCAGAAAACTTTCCGATACTGGCATCGATGATGTGGGCGCTGGTATTGTTCGCCACCAGCCCCCCCATGCTGGCAATCAGCTTGCTCCCGGGCGCCACGGGGAGAAAAGTACCCCGGGCCTCAAAGGCCTGCATAACATCATAGCAGACACATCCGGGCTCGCACTCCGCGTAGCCATAGTCTTCGTAGAACTCCAGGGCGTTCATCCGGTGGGTATTGATAACGATACCCGGATACCTGTAACGGGACGCCCCCGCCAGGGAGGTCCCGGACCCTCGCACATAGACCGGGACCTTCAGGGTATTCGCCAGTTTCATAATCTCGGAAATTTCCCCCGCTGTTCCGGGAAGCACGATGGCGTAGGGAAGTTTCTTCTTGTCCGCCCCGTAGGGATAGACATCCAGGCCACACCGGATCCGCTCGAAGATGCTCGTGGAAACGTACTCCGTTCCGACAATCGCCTCAAGGGAATCCGTGAGTCTTTTTATCCCATCCTTCGACAGGTCACCCAACACGTATCTCCTTTACCACTTTGTTTGTAAAGCTATTCTATAACAAGATGCTCAACAAGGGTTGAAACGTCATTTAGGCGTTCCAGATTTTTCACATCCGAAACAACCCGCTCTATCCTGTCCTCATTCATAGATACGGCGCTGAACGCCGCGCATTTTCGAAACTTATCCATACAAACATCCCAACCCATATCCATCGCGGGACTTCCCTTCAAGGCCTCGGTTCGGGCCTGGAGGCGCCGCCCGTCCCGCAGGGATATCTCCACCACGGCATGTCGCATATCTTTCGCGGCAAGGGTGTCTAAAACTTCGACCTGGACCCGCTCCGCCAGGGTCTTCAATTCCGGGGAACGGATGGCCTCTTCCTCAAAATCCTCGATAAAGACATCCCCCTTGGTCAGGGCCACCGCCACCGTGTAGGGAATGCTGAACTGGGCATCTACCTGGGGATTATCGCGAATCACAAAGGGGTTCCCCACCATCTCCTTCACCATGGGGGAAACCTGGACGCGAACCCCTTCCACCTCGTCTATAGTGATGCCGTGCGTTTCCCTTAATTCGAGAACCGACTGGATCGTCGCGTGCGTCATTCGGCAGGAGGGATAGAGCTTAAAGCTCAAATCGAGGATATGGTAATGCCCCCCAAGATCCTCAATCAGCTTGTCCCTGTCATAGTCTCCATGCTCGTAAAGGTTGAAAAACCCGTAGGGTCCTTCCAGGATTTCCCTTGCCCCGTTGATCCCGTTCATCGCCAGCGCCACGGACTGGATGGCGTCACTCACGGCGAAAGCCGGCTGTAACCGCTTGGACAATCCCCCGTCCAGGAGACACTGGGCGTTTCCGGCCGTTTTGCTGTACATGACGCCGTAAGCGTGCAGCAGATCTTTCTCAGAAAGGTTTAGCATCTTCCCTGCCGCGGCCACGGCCCCGAAGCCTCCGCACGTGGCTGTCCGAATCCAGGACAGGGGCCGCCGGATGGCAAGGCCCATACGCACCACAATCTCCACGCCGCACACGACGGCCGTAATCAGGTCACGCCCCGAGGCCTTTTCCCTCTCCCCAAGGGTCAAAGCCGGGGGCAGCGTCGTGGCAAGGGCGTGCAGGGCGCTCTCGTCGAAGACATCGTCAAAATCCCTCGCATGGGCAAGAAGGCTGTTTACCAGGCCCGCCGAAAAAGACGGCAGTCGTTGCCCAAAAACCCAGGCCGTCGCCTCCTCCTTCCCTCCCCAGCCTGAATAGACCTGGAGGGTTTCCCGGCACCCCGGCGCCGATGTCCCCGCAATGGCGACCCCCAGGGTATCCAGGATGAAGCGCTTTGTGCGGTCCACCACTTCCGGAGATAAGGCGTCGAAATTCGTCTTCTCTATCAAATCGATGAGGCTATGTATCGCGTCCAAATCCTTCCCCTCTATCTGTATATGTTATTGACTCGTTGCCTTAAAGGGAAAAATCTTATGAAACAAAGCCAAAAAACTTGACCGATACCTAAAACCATAGATAACAAGAACCCCCAATCCGAACAGGTCCGTAATAAATCCGGGATAGATGAGAAGAAAAGAACTGCTAAAAAACAATAAGCGGGTAACAACCCTCATCTTTTTCCCATCGAAATAATTCTGGAGGGCAAAGGCCAATGCCAAAACCCCTAAAAAGGCCGTTACAGAAACCCAAATAATCTGAAAAGGGTTGCCTACCAGAAGCAATGCGTTGTTATACACAAAGACATAAGGAAGAATAAAGATGACCAGGGCCAGCCGACAAGCCGTGAAAGCCGTTTTCATCATGGGGGCGTCAGCGATCCCTGCCGCCACAAAGGCGTCTGGAGCCATGGGGGGGGTTATACCGGCAATGGTGGAAAAATAAAAGACAAAGAGATGCGCCGCTAACGGATAGACTCCCACCTTCACCAGGGCGGGG
>CAZPTH010000245.1:0-3282 GCA_964589315.1 uncultured Thermodesulfobacteriota bacterium | reverse complement strand
CATGATAACCGCGTTCTTCACAATAATACACCGGGGGACGCATGTGGCGATGACGCGAACAAGACCTGTTATTCGACATATATGAGTCTATTTTTGGAGGGACATTACCGCGGTGGCGCCAGGCACGGTTATGTATATACTCGTTTGCCCTCCGGGACCTACGAACTCATCATTCGGCTGGCGGGGCATGAAGGAATATCTTACACGAGCCCGCGATTCAGGGTCGAAGCTCCATGAGCGGAAGCAGAATGAAGCAAAAGAAAGGTTGTCTTAAAACTCCTGAAGTCACTCCGAATGTCTTGAAAACATGAGGGTGCCTCAAATTAGAGTAAAACCTCGAAAACAAGGAGAAACCCATGAAAAAAGAAACCCCGACAAAAAAGATGCTGATGGTCACTCTTGCCGGCTTTCTGTTTTTCTTCCTTTTGGCCACTCCCTTCGCCCTTGCCGACGGGACGATCACCGTTCTCAACCCCAATGGGCCCACCAGGGTCGAGCGGGGCTCGACGCTTGATATCCTGTATGAGATAACCGGCGTCATCCAGGGAAAGATATCCGCCTATCTTTTCCGGCAGGGCCGAAACGTCGGGAAAATCGCCGACGATCTGAACAAGTACCCCGGCAAGCACGTCGAAAGATGGACCGTGGGCGACACGATTTCCGGTTCTTCCAACGATGGTATCTATACTATTGGCATCATGGACGAGGATAATACCATCGCTGGCTACAGCGAAGGGCGTCTTGTCATCGTCAGCGCGGATCTTTACATCTCCAGGGTGAGGGTTGAAAAGGCCCATTCGAATTCGTCAGGTGACTATATCGCGCTCTGGACCACTGTGAAGCGAACAGGCGCGAAACTTTACTTAAAGCCTACGGAAGACCTTACGTATAGTATACGGTGCGGAAACGTGAACAGATACGCGATCTCCGCTCGGTACATTGACCAACTCAATGACCGCGGCGAGACAACCCTTTGGGAGACATTGAAACCTCCCTACAAGCCCTCCGTGCGCATAAAAATTGACGACCCCTACCCCCAGAGGACATGGGGTACTGTCAGGGAATCAAATGAAAACAACAACACCTTTGTTGTTTCCATTCCCATGAAAATATTATCACGGTTCCCCACCGCCCCAAGGCCCACGAACAGCGCGCTGAGACGGTCATGGCACAAGGCCTTCCCCGGCGTTCAGCCCACGCCCATCAAGCCGGACCTGAGAATTACACGATGGCGTTATTCTGAATCGGGCGGTAAAGTCTGGCTTACCCTTCATATCGTCAACGCGACCTTCGACAAGGGATCGCGCCTTCCCTCCCTATCCACGAATAGTCTATCCTTATATACGACCTGCGAAGGCGCTTACTTCATTAGTAAGACTGAAGTCAACACGCTTAATCGATCCGGCTCCGTAGACAGAAAGATTGAATGTCTCAATCTCGCTAACAGCGGTAAATCCTGCAGAATAATAATCGACGCTTCCAACGTCGTTGTCGAGACAAACGAACACAACAACGAGATTACGGTTCCGGCTTATGTGCGCAAGATAACCCAAACACCCCAATCCCTCAAATCCGGCTCAAAGAGCGAGAAGACACGGAAAAAAAGCCCCTCCAAATCGGCACCCGTAAGAAAATTGCCATCCCAACCCCAGAAAAGGCCTTCGAAATAACTTCACACGTATGCCTTTCACGCCTGTTTAAGGGAAACCGGAACGTTCCGGTTTCCCCTTTTGATCATGGCCCATCGGCAGGATGCCCGGTAACTTCCCCGGAAAAATTACCTGTGATATAGTCACGGCCATGAGTTCGGCGGCGAAAAAACCGATCATTGCCATTGTGGGGCGGCCCAATGTGGGCAAGTCGAGCCTTTTCAACCGCCTGATGCGGCGGAAGAAGGCGGTGGTGGAGGACCTTCCCGGCGTCACCCGGGACCGAAACTACGGCGACGCGACGCTTCTGGATACCTATCCCGTTACACTCATCGATACGGGCGGGTTTGAACAAAACCCCGACGAGGCCACGCGCAGGCAGGTCCAGCAGCAGTGCCAGATGGCCATCGAGGAGGCAGATCTCATCTTCTTCGTCGTGGATGGCAAGAGCGGGCTCCTTCCGGACGACCGGGACCTGGCGCGGCTTCTCATCAAGACCCAGAAACCCGTCTTTCTCCTGGCCAATAAGATTGATCATCCCCGCCAGGAGGCCATGGCCTTCGATTTCTACAGCCTGGGATTCAAGCAGGTGTTTCCCGTCTCCGCCCTCCACGGGATAGGAATCGACGATGTCCTGGAGGCGTCGGCCCCTTATCTCAGGGAGATTTCCTCGGGGGAAGAATCGGTTCCGGGACTCCGGCTTGCCATCGTGGGGAAACCCAACGTGGGGAAGTCCTCCCTCGTCAACAGCCTCCTGGGGCAGGAACGGGTCATTGTATCCGAGGTCGCCGGAACCACGCGGGACGCCATCGACACAACACTGACCTACAACGGCCTTCCCGTCACCCTGATCGATACGGCGGGGATCCGGCGTAAGAGCCGCATCTCACAGAAGATGGAACGCTACGCCGTCGTCTCCGCCATCGCGAGTATCGACCGGTGCGACATCGCCGTGCTGGTCATGGACGCCACACAGGGCGTGACGGACCAGGATGCCAAGATCGCCGATCTCATCGTCCAGAAAGGCAGGGGGGCCCTCATCGCCCTGAACAAGTGGGACCTGGTGGATAAGGAAACCAATACCTTCCGGGATTATGTGCAACGGCTCTACGGGGACCTTGCATTTTTTTCCTTCGCCCCCGTGGTCTCTATCTCCGCGCGGACCGGCAAGCGCGCCACTCGGGTCCTCGACACGGCCCTGGAAATCTACCAGCGAGGGCAGCAGAAGATTTCCACCTCCCGCTTCAACCAGGTTCTTCGGGACATGGTGGCCGAGCATCCCCCGGGACGCCACCGGGGCAGACGAATCAAGATCGCCTACGGGACCCAAGTCAAAACCTTTCCGCCCACCTTCCTCCTTTTCTCCAACGCCCCGGAGGCTATCCCTCCCGCCTATCACCGCTATCTCTCTGCCCGCCTGCGGGAGATCTTTGATTTCACGGGCCTGCCGATCCGGCTGGTGTTTAAGAGGAAATAGGGAAAAGTCTGAAGGCTGAAGGGGTAAAGTAATTGTTCAACGTTCAATGTTCAAGGTTAGACATTCCGGCTTTTGGCGGTGAACGTTGAACCTCGAAGCTTAACACTTAACAACCTAAAACTTAATCACTTAAAACTCTTTACGCTTTACACCTCA
>CAZPTH010000244.1:0-3303 GCA_964589315.1 uncultured Thermodesulfobacteriota bacterium | reverse complement strand
AACCCATCCGCTTCCAGGATATAGTGAAGGATGACACCCCTGGTGACCAGGGAAATGACCGATTCGTCCGGGGACTCAAAGGCGCACGATTCCGGTTCGATGCGGTAGGTCTTTCCGAAAAAGGTGATTTCGATTCCGGTATCCGGCGTATAGGAGAATCCCCCGTTTTCCGCCTGCTGTTCCAGGTTTGTGTCTTTCAGTTTTCCGCAGGCGATTTCCACCGCCTGGCGATACCCTTCCTGTTTTGGAAGACCCATAGAATCGACTCCTTCGTGATTTTATACGGCAATCCCTTGGGACAAGGCGATATTTTCCTTGAGCGCCGAGATGGTTGCCCGGTAGTCGGGGGTTTTAAAGATACCTGAGCCCACGACGAAACGGGTCGCGCCGGCTTTTGCCACTGCCGAGATATTGTCGGTTTTGACGCCCCCGTCTACCTCCAGGACGATCTCTTGCCCGGTCTTATCGATCATCTCACGGATCTCGCGCGTTTTTTCAAGAACCTCCGGGATCATCTTCTGCCCCCCGAATCCCGGATTGACCGTCATTACCAGAATCACGTCGATAAAGGGTAGAACCGGTTTCAGCAGAATAGCCGGGGTGGCGGGATTGAGGGATACTCCCGCCTTGCATCCCAGGTCTCGTATCTCCGTGAGAAGTTTGTGGAGATGATGGGTGGCCTCCACGTGAACTGTAATAACATCACATCCAATTTCCGCGAACGCGCTGACATAGGCCTCCGGGTTAGTCACCATCAGGTGCGCGTCCATCGGCTTTGATACTTCACCCAGCGACCGGATGATAGGAGGTCCAAAGGTCAGGTTGGGAACGAAATGGCCGTCCATCACGTCCAGGTGGATCCGGTCCGCCCCCGCTTCGATGACCTCCGTGATTTCCTCTTTTAGACGGGAGAAATCGGCGGAAAGAATAGATGCGGAAATCATTTATGTTCTCCTCACGATTCGAGCGCAAAAAAAGCCATCCATCCCCCCCTTGTGGGGGAAGGAACGGAACATGCCTTCGTGGATGTGGGGCTTCGCGGCTTCGGAAAGGAACCGCCCGCTATCATCCAGGGAGAAGTCCGGGTGAGCTTCCAGGAAATCTTTAACCACATCTTCGCCCTCTTCCCATTCCAGGCTGCACGTGCTGTAAATCATGGCCCCGCCCGGCTTGACCAGGGGTGCCAGAGAAGAGAGAAGACGCTTCTGTGTTTGAGCCATTATCTCGATATCCCCTTCTTTCAGCCGCCATTTCCGCTCCGGATGGCGGCGGATGACCCCCGTATTGGAGCAGGGGGCGTCTATCAGGACTTTATCAAAAATGGGCCGATTTGCAAGGGGGGGATCCGTCATCGACGCGGAGACACGGAACGGAAGGGGCAGGCCGAGGCGATGAGTGTTATCTTTCAACTGCGTCAGTTTTCTTGGGATGTTGTCCGCGCAGACGAGGTGAAGGCTGCCTCCCGATAACTCCAACAGGTGCGTCGCCTTGATCCCGATACCGGCACAGGCGTCGAGAGTCCATTCGTTCATCCGCGGGGCCACCACCTCCCCGATCAACTGAGACGCCTCGTCCTGGATTGTGACCCATCCCCGGGGAAGCCAGTCCGTCTCGTAAATAACGGAAAGGGGAACTACGCTCAGGCCATGGCGGGCGATTTCCGTCGGTTTGATCTGGGCATCCTCGAAAAGGGGGTCATGATTCGCCGACTCGAGGAGCTTCTGCCTGGAGGTCTTCAAAATGTTGACCCGGAGGGTAGCAGGGGGAGGCTGATTGTTGGCCTGGCAGAGGGCCTCCGTTTCTTCAAACCCATATTGAGAGACCCATCGCATTACCAGCCAGGTGGGGTGCGAGGTGCGGATGGCGAGCGCCTCGGCCGTCTTGCCTCGGGGGAGGAGATCGAGGGCCTTCTCTCCCCTTTCAGAGATCCTTCGAAGGACAGCGTTGACAAATCCCCCCGCCTTCTTTCCCCGGAGGGACTTCGACATTTCCACAGAGCTGTAAACGATAGCGTGGGCGGGGATTCTGGATAAAAAAATGAATTGATACGTCCCGAGGCGCAGGAGGTTCAGGATGGTGGCGTCCATCCGGGTGAGGGGAAAACGGGAGATTGCCTCGATGATGGTATCCAGGCTCCTTCGCCAGCGCAAAACCCCATAGACCAGCTCCACCAGGAGCCGTCGGTCCCGGGACTCGAATTTTGGTATGGCATCGGCCAGCAACGGCGCGGCAAAGGCATTTTGCCTCTCGATTTTCAGCAGGATGTCGAGGGCGGTTCGGCGTACCGACCTCACACGGCCATCCTCTCGAGCCGCTCAATCCGTTCTTCGATCGGGGGATGGGTCTGAAAGAGGCTGGCCAGCCCGCCACCCTTCAACGGGTTGACGATGAACATGTGGGATGTGCTGGGATTGACCGATTGGAAGGGGATCCGCTTCGCGTAGGCATCCAGCTTGCGGAGGGCGTTGGCCAGGTATCGGGGATTCCCTGAGATTCTTGCCCCGCCTTCGTCGGCCAGGTATTCTCGCGATCGGGAGATAGCCATCTGGATGAGCATGGCCGCCAGTGAGGCGAAGATGCTGACGATGAGGACCACGAAGATGTTCCCACCGCCTTCGTCGTCGTCAACTCCCCCGAAGATGGCGCCAAAACGGGCCATGGTGGCCAGAAACGAAATGGCACCGGCAAACGTGGCGGCAATGGTTCCGATGAGGATGTCCCGGTTTTTTACGTGTGTCAGCTCATGTCCCAGGACCCCGGCCAGCTCTTCAAATGAGAGCAGGTTCAGGGCCCCCGTGGTTACGGCCACGGCGGCATGGGATGGGCTCCGCCCCGTGGCGAAGGCATTGGGAGAATCGTTGGGAATAATGTAGACCTTTGGCATGGGAAGCCCCGCCCGCTGGGACAGCTCCCTGACGAGGTTATAGAGCTCCGGGGCCTCCGCCTCCGTGACCGGTTTTGCCTTATACATGGACAGGACCAGCTTGTCGCTGTACCAGTAGGAAAAGAAATTCATTCCCGCGGCAATAACCAGGGCGATGATGGCCCCCTGCCGTCCCCCGAGGAGGTTCCCCAGAAAGACGAAAAGTATAGTCAGCACGGCCATGAAGAAAAATGTCTTGGCTTGATTCATGAGTTTCCTCCGAACTCGGTTGGTGTCTTTTTCCTGCGATTATAAGGTAACAATCGAGGGATGAATGTCAAGAAAGCGGGAAGAGGCAGGGATGGCTGGCTTGGTTGAGAATCCCTCAGCGTTTCCCGAGGATTTTAATTCGGCCGTCGGGGGCGGGAGGAGAGACCTCG
>CAZPTH010000243.1:0-3308 GCA_964589315.1 uncultured Thermodesulfobacteriota bacterium | reverse complement strand
TCAAAGGTTATTTCCGCCACCATCTCTTCCCTGAGCCCCTTGATCTCCGCGATGGCCTTAAGGGCCAGGCGGGCGTTGGCGGGCTCGTTACGCTTTTTTGGATCGGGCCCCAGGACCGGGCTGTCCGTTTCGATGAGGAGGTTTTCGATGGGAAGCAGGCGGGCGAGCTTCTGTTTTTGCCTGGACCGAACCACGGAAGGGGGAATAGAAAAGTAAAATCCGGCTTCGATTCCCGGCAGAGCCGTGGAGGCCCGGCCATCAAAGGCGTGGATCTGGACCTTTTTTGCCCCTTCTTCAAGGAGAAGGGCGATGGCGTGACGTCCCGCCGAGCGGGAATGCACGTTAAGCGGCAGGTCGAGCTCCTTCGAAAGCTGAATAAAACTCTTGAAAATCTCCCTCTGAATTTCCCTGTCCTCCTTATCCTTGACCTTCCAGTAGTCGAGTCCCACTTCGCCGATGGCGATCAGGGCCTTCTTATGGGCGGAGATGAATTCATGTAGCTTTCGCCCCTGCGCGATATCGAGTATCGTGGGGTAAAGGCCCGCGGCCGGCAGGATGAGGGGATACTTTCGGGCGAGTTCCAGATTTTTCCGGGCGTCCGCGAGATCTTCCCCCACGGCGATAACCGACTCAATCCCGGCCTTTTTGGCCCTTTCAAGGACCTCAGGAAGATCTCCATCGAATTCCTCGCTGCAGAGGTGGGCGTGTGTGTCGATAAGTTTTATGGCGTTTGGGTTCATTGATTCATTCAATCGGATTTCAGGAGGGTCTCTCGCACGTCTGAAACCGCCTGGGCGTGCGCGTCAAATCCCTCGTAGCGGGCGAGCGTGTGGGCCTTTTCGGCCAGTTCAGGATACGCGCTTTCGGTAACATGGGCGAGAGAGCTCCGCTTAAGGAAATCGTGAACGGAGAGAGGCGAAAAGGTCTTCGCCCAGCCGCCGGTGGGCAGCACCGCGTTTGGGCCGATGAGATAGTTTCCCAGCGTAAAGGGGGTATGCCTGCCGAGGAGGATTTCCCCGGCGTTTTTGATTTCATCCAGATATTGTTTCGGATCGCTGCTGAGGATCTCCAGGTGTTCCGGGGCGAAATCGTTGACGAAGGCGAGAGCGGCGTCCATTGATTCGGCGAGAAGGATACCTCCGTGTTCGCCCGTGAGGACGGTGGTGACGTATTCCCTGCGGGACTCCGAGAGGTTTTTTAGGAGGAAGGGAAGGGTGTCGCGCGCCGTCTCGGCCACCTCACGGCTGGGGGTGACAAGAAACGCGGAGGAATCGGGGCCGTGCTCAGACTCCACGATGAGGTCCAGGGCGGCCAGTTTCGGATCGGCTGTTTCATCGGCAAGGACGATGGATTCGCTCGGGCCTGCCGGGAGACCGGGATCGATAAGATCCGACAGGAGGCGCTTGGCCGCCACGACCCACGGGCTGCCTGGCCCCACGACCTTTACCACCCTTGGAACGGTTTCCGTCCCGTAGGCGACTGCGGCGATGCCCTGGGCGCCCCCGCATTTGAAGACCCGGGAGACGCCGGCTACCCGCGCGGCGTAGAGGGTTCCCGCGTCCACGGTGCCGTCGGGGCCGGGAGGCGTAATGATGATCACCGTTTCGACCCCCGCGACCACGGCGGGGATAGCGGTCATCAGGGCCACGCTGGGAAACGAGCCCTTGCCGCGGGGCACGTAGCAGGCCACGGAAGGGATGGGCGTGGTTTTTTCGCCCCCCATGACTCCGGGTCGGATTTCCACCCATGTCACCGGGTCGGGCCGTTGCGCCTCATGGAAACGGCGGATGTTTTCTGCGGCATAGCGAATGGCCTCCTTGACCTCGGAAGACAGAGACCTTTCCGCCGCCTCGAATTCCTCCTCCGAGCAGGCGAGGTTTTCAGCAGTCAGGGGTGCCCCGTCGAACTTTTTCGCGTAGTCCACCAGGGCCGCGTCTCCCCGTTTTTTAACGTCCTCGACGATCGGCCTTACACCCTCGATGAAAGGCGCCAGGTCGGCCGTGGGGCGGGTAAGGAGCTTCTCTCTTCCCTGGGCACTCAATTCATACAGCTCAATAAACCGGATTAAATCGGGAGATATCTCGGACATAAAATCCCCTATTTTTAGTCCCATTTTTCATAAATGGCATTGAAAAGTCAAGGCTTGATAAAACGTTACATTTCTGGCAGACTTGCCCGGTCTGCGGAAGGAGAGGTTCAATGCACGAGTTTTCAATGGATTTGGGGCGGATATGCCTGGAGGAAAGCCCCGATCTTAATTATCTCTATCTCGAAATCACCAATCACTGTAACCTGAATTGCAAGATGTGCTTCAAACAGGCCTGGCAGGATGAAGAAGGGGACATGGATTATGGCCTGTTCCGAAAGATTCTGGACGATGCCGCCGAGTTTCCCGATTTGAAGATGATCTACTTTGGGGGGATTGGCGAACCCCTTGTGCACCCATCGTTTCGGCAAATGGTCCGTGATGTCCGCGAAAGGGGAATCAGTGTCGGTGTCTCCACCAACGGCTTTCTTCTGACGGATGAAATCGTGGAGGAATTTATCGATTTACAGGTGGATCTCGTCTATTTCTCCATGGATGTCATTCCCATGATGCCGACGGAGGTGGGGCATGTTATTTCAGAGAATACGGTGGACAGGCTCAGGTATCTCAAGGAGAGGAAAAACGCCCGAAAAAGCGATTTGCCCCATATCGGCGTGGAATCGGTTATCACGAAGGAGAATTGCAGGAAAATATTTGAACTCGCCGATTTTCTCACGGAATTTGAGATTCAGGCCCTGATCTTTTCCAATATTCTCCCTTCATCCCAGGCCTTTTCTGACATGATTGTCTATGACGGGAGTGTGGATTTGTCGAAAGAACTGCACAAGGTCTACCTGAAATCTTGTGAAGACAGGGGATTTTTGCTGAAACTTCCGGAATTCACCTTACGGACGGAGCGCCACTGCGATTTTGTCGAGAAGAAAACGGCCATCGTCCGATGGGATGGCGAGGTTGCCCCCTGTTACCGGTTTCTCCATACCTATCCCGAGATCATCTTTGGTCGGACCAAGCACGTGACGGCCAACAGCTTTGGAAACCTGGCCAGGGCTTCCCTGAAAGAAATCTGGACAAGCCGGGATTATCTCTGGTTTCGATACGTGGTTTCTCATTCCCTTTATCCTTCGTGCACCGACTGCACGCTCATGGATGCCTGTGCCTACGTCCAGGGGACTGAGATGGACTGCTGGTCAAACATGCCGAGCTGCGGTGACTGCCTCTGGTCGCGCAAGATCGTCCTCTGCCCCATACCCGTGGCGGCCTT
>CAZPTH010000242.1:0-3313 GCA_964589315.1 uncultured Thermodesulfobacteriota bacterium | reverse complement strand
AAAGGGAGGGTAAAAAGGGTGATTTTTATCGCCCCTTGCCTCGCCCGCCAGGCCATCACGACCGCCCGAAGGAGGAACAGGGTTCCCCCCGTCCAGATAGAGAGCCAGAGGGCCATGAAACCAGCGGTTGGAACATCACGGGCATGAAGGACCATGGCACCAAGTGTCAGGAGTGTGATAATTATTCCCGGAATAAAATAGCGGGTATTCCTCAGAAAGTAATTTTTTTCGTATTCCTTTTTCAAAATCTTTTTCAGGGCCTTGATGGCCCCCTGAACCCTGCTGTGATTCTCTTGCCTGAGAACGAGGATGCCGCTGTAGTCAAAAAGCTCATCCATGAGCTTTTGTTCCCCTTTTGATAGCCCGATCACATCACCGGACACCCGATGCAGGGTCGTCACCTTGTCCTCGTCCTGACTGATTTTCAAGGCCCCCTTGACGGCCAGATCGACGATTGCCACGGCCAGGCACTTCGTGTCAAATCCCATCTCCATGACATAGCGAACCGCGGCGGGAGAAAATCCCTCGGGAGGATGAAAGCGTGGAATAATCGTTCCCTTCTCCGGGTCCTTCCCCACCTTCAGCCAGGCGAGGAGATAATACACGAAGAGAACAAAAAGCCCCGCGGATACCGCGACAACACTCCCGTTATCCTTCAGGAAATAGGCCATTCTCTCTTTTCGGGAGGGCTCGTGAACGAATCCCTTGGGCCAGGCCACCACAATGGTGAGACCTTCCCTCGGGGATAAGGGACGCGTGGTGACAAACATGATGTTTCCGTCAGGATCCGTCTCTACCCGGAAATCCTGGCCCCTCGCCCCCGTGAAGCCCGTATAGGCCGTGCTCTTTGTCACCTTTGCCCCGGGCGGGAGAATGACCGTTGCCTCCGCGTGTTCGATGGTGAAGGCCCATCCATTCCCCGTCACGTTCCAGTACAATTCGTCATGGTCTTTGAAAAATCCAAGTTGCCGGTTCGTCTTATAGACAAGGGTATAGGTATAAACGCCGGGACGCAGGAAGACGTTTTTGCTTCCGATATAAACGCGCACCCCATTCGAGAGGGATTTCAGGTGGTACGGCTCGGGACGGCCGTTCTTGAGCACCCGGAGAATCCTGAATTCAACATGAGTGGTATTTCCATATCTGTCCCGGTAGCGGGTGGGAAAGTCCCGGTAGATCCCGCGGCGGATCTTCCTGCCTGCGGCAACCACCTTGATGGTTTCAGACACCTCCATGCTTCCATCCTGGAAGACCTGGATTCGACTGTTGAAATCCAGAATCCGCTCTGGCTGGGCCCCATGGGAAACGGAGGGGGAACCGGTAATGAATACGAGAAACGCAACGCTTATAACCAGCAAGGAAAGGGCTCTTCTCATAAAAATCCTCGGCAAAAGAAATTTCAAAGAAAAAAGACAGACCTAAAACTTGACCTCAGGGACTTTCCTGTCTGCCTCGTCTTCAATCTCGAAGTATTCCGCCTTCGAAAAGTGGAACATGTTGGCAACGATATTACTGGGAAAAGTCTCTATCTTGATATTCAGGTTCCGCGCGGCCCCGTTATAATATCGCCGTGCCATCTGGATCTCATCTTCGATTTTCGCCAGTTGGCCCTGCAGGTCGAGAAAGTTCTGGTTGGCCTTCAGATCGGGGTATTTCTCCGCCACGGCGAGGACATTTACCAGGGAACGGGAAAGCTCCCCTTCCAATCTGGCCTTCTCGCCCACGTTCTCGGCCTTCATGGCCTTCGAGCGAAGCTCCGTCACCTTTTCGAGGAGCTCCCGCTCGTGGGTCATATATCCCTTGACCGTTTCGATAAGGTTGGGGATAAGGTCCGCCCGGCGCTTGAGCTGGACATCGATCCCGCTCCAGGCCTCTTCCACCAGGTTCTTCAGGCGAACCAACCCATTGTAGATGGAAACAAACCAGATCACCACTATGACAATAATCCCCAAAACAATAATCGTCGGAATCATACGTACCCTCTTTCCCACCCCGGCATAAAAATGAACAGGGTGAATGTAAAATTGACGGTAAGGAATTTAACTATACATGGGCTTTCCGTGTTATGTCAACATAAGGGGCCGTCTCGAAGTTTTCAAAGTAAGCCAAAAGGCATTAAAAATCAGAAGAACTTCCTGTCCAGGTAATTCATGTCGATCCGAAGAAGGATATGAGAGATAACATCCAATTGCATTTCCACCGTCCCCTCATAGATGGGGGTAATTCGCGTATCCCGGTAGGCCCCCTCCAGACCCATCTCCTCGAAATAGCCGTATCCCCCAAAGATGTCGATGGCACTTTTCAGGACATCCAGCGCCAGCTCCGGGATGTAATACTTCACCATGCAGGTGGAAAGCCCCCGCTCCATCCACGAGTTTCCCTTGTAATGGTCATATCTCCAGGCCGTGTCATACAGCAGGAGCTGCGCCTGTTTCACCGAGGTAACCATCCGGGACAGGCGATGGCCGATAGCCTGGTGCTGGAGAATCTTTTTCCCGAACTGCTCCCGTTCCCGCGCATGTGCCAGGGCCTTGAACAGCCCGTACTCCGCCGCGCCCATGCCCTGGGAGGCGATTTCGACCCGGCTCTTGTTGAAAAAGTTGATGACCGTCTTCAACCCTTCGAAGCGCTTCCCAAGAACATTTTCCCTGGGAACCTCGAAATCCTTGAAGGTCAGTTCGCAGGAACTGACGAACTTCTGCCCCATCTTGCCGGGCATCTCAACAATTTCCAGTTCACCCGGGTTATTCTCCATGACTTCCCGGTCAAAAACGAGGGAAGTTCCATGCTCCCCATCCTGGCAGAGGATCGTAAAGAAGGTCGCGTAGGTGGCGTTGGTCGTGAAAATCTTGTGCCCATTGACGAGAAAGACGTCTCCCTTCTCCCTCAAGACCAGGTCACTGGTCGTATCCACCCTCCGGATGTCACTGCCGTAGTTGGGCTCCGTCATGCAGATGGCGGAAATGGCCTTCCCCTCCACCATGGGACGGACATATCTCTGGCGCATCCGCTCGTCCCCATTCACGTCAATGATGAGGCCGGGAATCCACCCCAGGCTCACCGCCATCCCCAGTCCGGGAGAGACCCGGCACATCTGTTCGATGGCAATGGCGGCCCCGAGGAGACCAAACCCGGAACCGCCCACGTCTTCGTCAAAACCGGCCCCGATGATTCCCAGTTCACCCGCCTTTCGGTAGAGATCAAACGGGTAGGTGTGGTTATCGTTACATTCCTTCAAAAGCTCGTCAGACATCTCGCCTTCGGCGAATTCTCGGGCGGCTTCTTTCAGATCCTGGTATTCGTGGCTCAGGTA
>CAZPTH010000241.1:0-3331 GCA_964589315.1 uncultured Thermodesulfobacteriota bacterium | reverse complement strand
GGGGCACGTTTATCATGGATAATCGTCCCGCTGAAAATATGGAAAGGGGACAGGCATAACCCCTGTCCCCTTATTTCAGAAAAACGAGAAATTTCCTTTGTGGAAAGATTAATCCTTTTTCTCTCCCGCGGGATCTGTTTCTCCGGTTGAGGCTTCCGGTTTGGCGGCCTCGGTGGGCTCGTTTTCGGTTGCCGGAGCCGGTTCGGAAGTGGCGGGTTGTGCCGGCACCGTTTCCGTCCCGGCGATTTCCCGTCCCACGTCTCCCATGAGGAGAGCCGTTTCGAGCAGAAGGTAGAACCCAATAAAGACACCGAGAATCCATCCGACAAGGGGAATGTAGGAGAGAAATCCCAGGATAATCCCCATGATGAAGATGATAATAAAGACCTTGAGGTAGGACCAAAGATGCTTGAAGATCAGGTCGATGATTCTGAAAAAGGAGAAGACCACACTGAATTCATCTTCGATGGCGAACAGGATCAGCCCCATGGGGTAGAGGAAGATGACTGCGAAGACGAAAATAACTCCGACGACAATCAGCGTAACCCCGAAGAAAGAGAGAATCCCCACATGGGGATAAAGAGCGGCGGTGCCCAGTCCTATCATGATGAGGGGAATAATTGCATAACCCAGGCTGGCGAGAAATGTAAGGAGCCCATATTTGAAAAGGGTTCCCCAGTTATTCCATTCCGGAAGGTCCTCGACGGGTTCCTCGAGGATCTGGTGCCGCATCATCAGAAAACCGTAACCGGTTGAAATAAAGTTGACGATAGGGAGAATATTGAGCAATCCCCCGATAAAAAAACGTATAAGATTATCTGTGTCTTTGACCGGAATCTGTAATGCCTTCTTTAACTCCATTGATTTCCTCCTTTTTGCCTTTTCAGGCGTGTGGTGCGATTTGAACGGTTAAGTAGAGATCTCCCCTCCCGTTTCGACCCATGTTTCCCATCCCGGCGATTCTCAGTTTTTTTCCGTTACGGATGCCTTCGGGAATGGTCACGCGAAGGTGTTCTATTGTGTTCCCCCTACGATACTTTATATCCACCTTCTGACCCGCCTTTACCGCCTCCGGTGTCAGGGGAAGTTTCAAGTGGATGTCCGGGGAGCCGGTCTCCCCGTGAGAAAGGCCGGAAAGTTTCCTGTTTACAAAATTGAGGGCCTTGTGGGCGAGTTTCTTCAGCGAAAGAGGTTTGCTGGGACGTGTCCTGGAGACAGCTCTTTGGGTCGATTTGAACTGGTCAAATTCCGGCCACGCCTTGCCCTTACGAACGGTGGAGCCGAAAGGGGTCCCAAAGATGAAGCTTCCGAACATGAAACCCTTCCCCCCGAAGAAGACCTGGCGGATAAACCGCTCGTCGAATCGAAACCCCTTCGCGCTGAATTCTCTTGCGAGTTCGGAGAAGACATCATAGAAGCGCGGGTTGTTGAAGATGTCCCGGTAGATGTCCTCCGTCCGGTATCCGAATCCCTGCTGGCGGGTTCCATACTGGGCGCCCGTAAAGGCCCCGGCTGTTCTCATCCGGTTGTATTGAGCGCGCTTGATCGGATCGATAAGGACGCCATACGCCTCGCTGATTTCCTTGAATCGTTCCTCGGCACGCGGGTCGCCGGGATTACGGTCGGGGTGATATTTGAGGGCCAGCTTTCGGTAGGCCCGCTTGATAGTTTCTTCATCGGCGTTTTCCGAAACCCCGAGTATTTTGTAGTAGTCCGTATTTCCGCTCATCATTCAGTTTCTTTTATGGTTGTAATACCCTTCTGGAGGGCCAGGCGATTGGCTTCGTAACCTTCCGCTTTCGTATATGTTTTAAGTATAACAACGAAGTCTTCCAGCGTCAAGGGAACGATTCCCGATCCGATCATGGCCCCGACCATGACCATGTTGGTTAGAAGAGGATTCCCGATTTCGATGGCCAGGGCGCTCGCGTCGAAGATCCAGGCCTTTTTGGAAAGCTCCCGGATGGCATCGAAGATGGCCGGGAGGTCAGGATAGGCAAGGTTTCCGGCAATGACATCCACGGGGCTGATGGGTCGCGTATTCGTGATGACATGAATATCCGGATTCCCGTAGGTTTTCAGGATTCGGAGGGTCTCCATGGGTTCCAGCCCGACGACGAGGTCCCCGTGACCGGCGGGAATGATGGGCCCGATATCTCCCTTTTCAAGGATCCGGACATGGCTCATGACGGAGCCCCCGCGCTGTGAGACGCCGTAGGTTTCCCCCACGATGGCCCGATACCCCTTTCGGATGAAGGCACGGGCGATGAGCTGGGAGATGAGAACGTTTCCCTGGCCACCGACGCCGGCGATGATAAGGTTGTAAGGGCAGGTAAAGGCACTCATGAATTTATCTCCCGCTGGATGGCCCCTTCGGGACAGATGTCGGCGCAAACGCCGCAACCCGTGCAGATGGCCTCATCGATTTCGGCCTTCCCCGTGGCGGGGTTCCAGATGAGTCCCGGGCATTTGAAAACCCGGGTGCAATACCGGTCACAACCGCAGGACTCCCCAATGCACTTTTCCGGGTCGACGCGCAGGGTGTAGTGCTTGCCAGCCTCCTTGAGTGCCACCAGGGCGCAGGTCCGTTTGAAGATGAAGACCTGAGGCTGGTCGGATCGAAGCGCTTCGAGAAGGGCTGTCTCCGTGGTCTCCAGGTCGAACGGGTCGAGGGTCTTTACGTCGAACCCGATGGCCTGACAGATACGCCCGATTTCGATGGGGTCCACTTCCTGCCCCATGCAGGTCACCCCTGTCCCCGGATGAGGCTGGAATCCCGTCATGGCCGTGGCACTGTTGTCCAGGATGATCGTGACGAGGGATGAAGGATTAAAACGGGTATTGATAAGGGCGGGGATGGCGGCGTGAAAGAAGGTGGAATCTCCGCAAACGGCGATGACGGGCTGGTCTTTCCCCATGGCGTCGAGAAGCCCCATGCCGGCCGCCACGCCGATTCCTGACCCCATGGCCTGAAGGGTCTTGGAGACGCTGTAACCGGAGGGCCACATGGACATGGCGTAACAGCCGATATCTCCCGTGACAATACCTCCCCGCCCGTCCTTGGCCAGGGCGTTTTTGATGGCCCAGAAGGAGGCACGATGGGGACATCCCGGACAGAATCCGAGGGCCCGGTCAATGACCAGTCCCGAGGTTTTCTCGTCAGAGAGCCGGCCGTAGGTGGTATCGCGGGGTTCGTAGGGAACCTCAAGGAGGGTTTCGAGGGCGGCAAGAGGGTGTTCGGGTGCGAGCCCCCCCACCCAGGGAATGTGGCCGGAAGCCTTTCCGTAAACCGTTTTCGGGCCGAATTGGCGGGCGTTTCCCCCGAGAAATT
>CAZPTH010000240.1:0-3334 GCA_964589315.1 uncultured Thermodesulfobacteriota bacterium | reverse complement strand
GGTGACGAGGTTTTCCGACAGGGTATATCCCTGTCCCATGACGAACGCGCCTTCCAGCTGGCCCTCTACGCCCAGCTCGTTGATGACCTGGCCGCAGTCGTGGGCCGTGGTGCCCTGGATCAGGGTGACTTTGCCCGTCTCTTCGTCCACTTCGACTTCTGCCACCTGGGCGCCAAAGCTGTAGGCCGGGGAGACCATGCCTTTATCGTGAGGCGTGTAGTAGCCTCGTCCGATAAGCTGGTTTCCCTCCTCGGCGCGGATGGCGGCCTTGACCACCTCTTCAAACTCCATCCCGCGCTCGGGGCGCTCCTTGATGAAGATCCGACCATCCTTCGCGGCATAGTCATAAACCACGTTGGGGAGCATGAGGGTGGCGGCTGCCTTGTAGAGCTTCTCCAGGATCTGGTCACAGGCCATAATGAGGGCGTTGCCCACCATCAGAGTCTGCCGGCTTCCCCACGCGCCGAGGTCTGGCGGGCAGGTGCGGGTATCACCGCGAACCACGTTGATGTCGCTCATGGGAACGCCCAGCTTTTCCGCTACGATCTGCGCCGCCACGGTATCGGAGCCCTGGCCGATCTCGGCCGAGCCGATATAGACATCGACGGTTCCGTCCACGTTGACGCGCACCATGGCTCCGGAGTAGGCGTAAGGGGAGTTGATCCAGTTGAAGACGCCCCCGGACATGAAGCCGTAACAGCCCATGCCGATGCCGCGTCCCGGAGGCAGTTTTCCCTTCTTTTCCTTCCATCCCGTGCTTTCCATGGCCTGTTCGATGCACTCCTTGATGCCGCAGCTTTCCACCTTGGCGAGGCCGGGAATAACGTGGCCCGGTTTCATCCGGTTCTTCAAACGAATCTCCGCGGGATCCATGCCGAGATGTTCCGCGATCATGTCGATCTGGGAGTCGCAGGTGAATTCCGCCTGGGGTCCCCCGAACCCGCGCATGGCCGTGGCCGGGGTCTTGTTGGTATAGACGTGGAACCCGTCGTACCGGTAGTTGGGAATGGCATAGGGGAACATCTGGAAGAAGCCGGAGAGGTAGAGGGAGGTCGGCCCCATGGCGTTGTAGGCGCCGCCATCCGTGTAGAGTTTGGCTTCTTTGGCCAGGATGGTGCCGTCCTTCATGTAGCCGGTTTTCAGGGTGTAATACATGGGGTGTCGGCGACGGCCCCCTTCGAAACATTCCTCACGGCTCAGTTCCACCTTGACCGGTTTACCTGTTTTCATGGAGAGGAGCGCCGCGACGAACTGGTCGGAGAAGAGCTCCATCTTCCCACCGAATCCACCGCCCACGTGAGGCTTGATAATCCGAATGTTGCCTTCCTTGAGACCCAGGGCCATGGCCAGCAGGGTCTGGATGTAATAGGGCGTTTGCGTGGTGGTCCAGAGGGTCAGCTTTCCGTCCCCTTCGTAACGCGCCACGGAGTTGTAGGGTTCGATAAAGGCGTGAATGACGGGGTGCAGATAGAAGGTGTCTTCCCGCACATAGTCACATTCTTTGAAGGCCTCGTCCACGTTGCCGAACTCGAAATGACGCGCCTCGCTGACGTTGTTCCGGACGGTGGGACCTTCGTGAATCTGCGGGGCGCCATCCTTCATGGCCTCGAGGGGATCGAAGACGGCCGGCAGGATTTCGTATTCCACCTCTATGAGGCTCAGGGCCTCTTCCGCCACGTCGTTATCAATAGCGGCCACAGCCGCGACAGGTTCGCCGATGTACCGGACCTTATCCATGGCCAGGGCCGTTTCATCCATCAGGTGAGGATACCGGCGCCAGTTGCTGTATTTGACCCCGAGGGTGTCTCTGGGACCTGTAATAACGGCCTTGACACCCGTAAGCTTTTCAGCGGCGCTGGTGTCGATATTCAATATCTTTGCATGGGGGTGCGTACTGCGCAGCATTTTCCCAACGAGCATGCCGGGAAGGCGAATATCAGTTGTATACTGGGCCGCCCCCGTCACCTTTTCCACGCCATCAATTCTTCTTACGGGTTTCCCTATGACTGAATATTCGCTCATGATTCTTGTCCCCCTTCCTTTTTCATTCTTTGGGCCGCATCATGAACGGAATCGATGATGCGGACGTAGCCCGTGCAACGGCAGAGATTTCCAGACAAGCCGTGACGGATTTCGTGAATGGTTGGGTCAGGATTTTCGTTTAGCAGAGACTTGGCCGCCATCAGCATGCCGGGTGTGCAGAATCCGCACTGGTATCCGCCATCGTCCAGGAAGGCTTCCTGTAAGGGGTGAAGCTTTTCACCGTCTGACAGGCCTTCTACCGTTTCCACGCTGTGTCCTTCGACCTGCAATGCCAGGACGGAGCAACTGTCAACGGCCTTGCCATCCACCAGGACGGTACAGGCGCCGCAGGCCCCGGCATTACATCCAACCTTTGGTCCCGTCAGGCCAATTTCATCCCTGATGAGTTCGACGAGGGTCGTCTTGGGTTTGACCGCGACTTCATAGGGATCACCGTTCAAGGTAAAATTGAGTATCTTTTTCACGGTAACACTCTCCTTTTTTACTGAATCTGTGATAGGGCCTTTTTAGCCATACGCTTGACGTAAGCCTTTGCCACGCGTTTCTTGTACTCGTCGGACGCGACAATGTCCGGGATGCATTCCATGGCCTCGCCGGCAATTTCCACGGCCTCGCTGATGAGGTCGTCCGTAATCTTCTTTCCTTTGAAGACCGCTTCGGCGTCCGGAATCCTCAAGGGGATAGGGGCCGTTCCGTTCGTCGCGACCCTCGCATCGGCACAGGTGCCGTCCTCGTTGAGTGTGAAGGCAACGGCAGCGCCGACGATGGGGGCGTCCCCCTCGACGATGCGGAATTTGGAGTAGGCAATCCCGGTCCTGGGAGCCATGGGCGGCACGAGGATTTCCGCCAGGAGTTCATCCTCCTCGAGGACAGTCTCATAATAGTCCGTTGAGAAATCTTCCATGGGGAGCATTCGTTCCCCGTTGGGACCGACAATCTTGACCGTTGCCTTGAGGGCGATCAGTATGGGAGCCACATCCCCGGTAGGGTCCTGGATGCAGAGATTCCCGCCGATGGTTCCCCAGTTACGGGTCTGGGGGAAGGCGAGGGTATGTTCCATTTCGGCGAGCAGGGGATAATGTTCGAGGATGATGGGAGATGTCTCCACCGCATGGTGCGTCGTGGTTGCTCCAATGCGCATTCCCTCTTTTTCATCGTAGGTGATGTAATCGAGCTCACTCAGATTCTTGATATCCACCAGGATTTCCGGTGCCATGAGGTCCTGCTTCAGGATATTGAGCAGAGACTGACCACCGGCGATGATCTTGGCGTCATCTTTGTATTCGGAAAG
>CAZPTH010000239.1:0-3346 GCA_964589315.1 uncultured Thermodesulfobacteriota bacterium | reverse complement strand
CGCGTACCGTGCGAGGTAGCGTGCTTGCCCTTAAGGAAAAGGAATTCGTCCGGGCGGCTCACAGCCTTGGGACCCGTGACCGAACCATCCTTCGACGCCACATTTTCCCGAATATCCTCTCCCCTATGTTGGTTCTTGGAACGGTTCGGGTCGCCAATATCATCATTTGGGAAAGTGGACTTTCCTTCCTTGGAATGGGAGTCCCCCCCCCGAGGCCTACGTGGGGCCGAATGCTGGCCGAAGGGAGGCTCTATATCACGGAGGCGTGGTGGCTGGTGACCCTCCCCGGCCTTGCCATCATGTTGACCATTCTGGCCATCAATCTCTTTGGGGATGGCCTGCGGGATGCCCTCGACCCAAGGTTGAGAAATGTTTGAAAAACAACCCACATAAAGTTGAAAGGTAAGAACCCATGAATGCTCTCGTTCTTGGCGGAGGAATGCAAGGAAAGGCCGTCGTTCACGACCTTTCCCAAAGCCCTTTAATCGACCGAATCTCGGTCGTAGATATCGACCTGGCATCCATCCAGTCATTTCTAAATCAAAGGGATTACCCCAAGGTAACGACCATTGAAGCCAACGCCCTTGAGCCAAACGCCCTTGCCCGCCTCATCTCCGAAGCCAATGCCCACATCGTCATCTGCATGCTCCCGCCTAACTTCAGTAAGCCTGTCGCCGAGGCGTGCATCGAGGCTCAGGTGCCTTTCGTGAATACAAGTTACGCCCATTGGCTGAAAGATTTAGATGAGCGGGCGAAAAAGAAAGGGATACTTCTTCTTCCGGAGATGGGATTTGACCCAGGCATCGACCTGATCCTCGCCCGCCTTGCCCTGGACGAATTGGATGAAACGGAAGGATTATACAGTTACGGCGGAGGCTTTCCCGAACCTGAGGCCTGCGACAATCCCCTCAACTACAAAATAAGCTGGACGTTTGAGGGCGTTCTGAAGGCCTACACCCGCCCTGCCCGGTTGCTCAAAGACGGCCGCCCCGTGGAGATCCCCGGCACCGATATTTTCGACAAAAATCATATCCACTTCATTGAATTCCCAGGATTGGGGCAGTTAGAAGCTTACCCAAATGGAGATGCAACCCATTTCATTAAGGCATTCGACTTGGACAAGGACCCACATTTGAAAGAAATGGGGCGATTCGCCACTCGTTGGCCCGGGCACTGCGCTTTTTGGCGAGTGATGGTCAAATTGGGTTTCCTCGAGGATTCCCCCATCGAGTTCGACAAGGATTGTTCCATGAGCCCTCGGCGGTTCCTCGTCAAATTCCTCGAACCCAAGCTGCAATTCAAAGAAAATGAACGGGATATCGCCTTGCTTCGGATTAAGGCATGGGGGCGGCATCAGGGCAAACCCAGGACAGTGATTTACGATCTCATCCATTACAGAAACCTCGAAACGGGATTGTTCGCCATGAATTGCGCTGTCGGCTTCACCGCCAGCATCGGTGCCCAGATGGTTTTGAAAGGTCTTATTTCTGGAGCGGGGATATTATCCCCAACCAAAGCAGTCGATGGTCGCCAATTTTTGGTTGAGTTAGGCAAAAGGGGGATCAAGGTGCAGCGCCACGTTGAGGAGGCCCCCTTGGCATGACCCGCCTTACCGAAGAGGAGAGACAAATCCGGCAGGTCGTAGGGCTCCGAATCCGGGAGCTTAGAAAATCGATGGGGCTAACGACAACCGTTTTGGCGGCAAAGGCTAACATCTCCCAGAGCCATCTATCTAAATTGGAAAATGGGAAGGCCTCCGTCTCCATTCCCATTCTCACACGGTTCTGCCAAATCTTCGATCGGCCTTTGAGTTACTTCTTCCAGCGGGACGAAGAGGTTCCCCGGGTGCTGGGAACCACCACAACCGTCCCAGGCCCTGAAAACCGTGGAATTGAGCGGTTTGCCGCGGAGGTTCATCGCCGGAGCCAGGGGCGTATGTCCCTCATCCCCCTCTGGGCCACTGCCCTCGGATCCGCCCACGAACAGGTTCACATGCTCAAACAGGGAATCATCGATCTATTCATTGAAGAGCTGATCTTCTATCAACATATCGTCCCTCCCGTCAATCTTATCAGCCTTCCCTATGTTTTTACTAACGATTCTCACCTATTGAACTTTCTTGAGAGCCCCTTTTTCCAGGACAAGATACGGCGTCCGCTCATGGAACAAGGAATACGTATTTTGAATCGACGGTGGAACTGGCGGCGTGGGCTGGAACGGGTCCTTGTCTCCCGGAAACCCATAACCCGGCCCGAGGAAATCAAAGGGCAGCGTGTTCGCATTTTTGATTCGCCAGCCTTGGCCCGTTTTTGGGAAGGGATGGGTGCCCACCCTGTCGTGGTTCACTGGCCCCGGGTCAAAGAAGCATGGGCCAGAGGGGAATTCGACCTCCTCCCCACGCACCGCTCCCACCTCTTTCCCTTAGGGTTTTGCAGGCATGGCCGTTATGTCACCCTTTTAGGGGATGTTTCACCGGCCCTGGCCGTGGTTGTAAATGAACAAAAATACGCCTCTCTACCCCCCCGGATTCAGAGCGCGCTTGAGAAAGCCTGCGAAGCGGCTGGCACCTTCTTTACCGGCGAAATCCGACGCTCAAAAGAAACGCATGAAGTCCAAAACCTTTCGAGGTACGGCGCGGTTTACCTGAAAGTCGACCTCGCGCCATGGAAGGAAACTGCCGCGCGGATCATCAAAGAGATGTCCCAGGAAGGGACCATCGATAAGAAAACTTGGGAAACCTTGCAACAGCTTCGGCCCCAAGAAGGTGATGCCCGTTGACCACCATAGAGGCTCTTGCACAATTTATCGCCCGGTTTACCCCCTCTATCATACCCCCCGCCCTCAAGCAAGATGCCCGTCGATGTCTCTTAGATTTGATAGGGGCGGCGTGCGCTGGGCATGGCACGGAAATGGCGAGGATAACCCGTGCCGTCTCCGAAAACATTTTTAGCCGCGGCCCTTCTGCTGTGTGGTTCACGAAAACCCGCCTCACACCAGCCGCTGCAGCCTTCTCCAACGCCACGGCAGCGAGCGCATTGGACCTGGATGATGGACACCGAGGCGCGGCCGGGCACCCCGGCGCCGGGATCATCCCCGCATGTATCGCGGCTGCCCAAGAAAGTGGCGCCCCGCTTAATGAGCTTTTCTGCGCCATCGTTTTGGGGTACGAAATCGGCTGCCGGATCGCCGCTTCCCGAAACATCGAACACCTCCCTACCATGGCAACCGGCCGGTGGATTGCCTACGGGGCCGCAGCATCCGCCGCCTTTCTTCGACACCTTCCCCCCAGGAAAATGGCTCATGCCCTATCCATTGCAGGGATTCACAGCCCCGACATGGCGGCTGC
>CAZPTH010000238.1:0-3460 GCA_964589315.1 uncultured Thermodesulfobacteriota bacterium | reverse complement strand
AACTTTACTTTCTAACAAGTATCCAGCATAATTGTCAATATGCTTCACCTTATTGGTCTTTGGAGGTGGATTCAATTCGATATTTTCTCCCCTTTCGCTTGCAATTTCATATTAGATGGGGTATGAGAAAGCGTTTTTTACTAACAAATAGAAGAGAAAGGGATATGGCATGTTTCGTGACCTGAAAATTCGCTTTGGAATCATCGTTCTCCTGGTATTGGGGGCCCTCTTTGCCCTGGCGCCTTCTGTTACCGACAACCTCCCTGACTGGTGGAAAAACTCCATTCACAAGGTCAAGTTAGGGCTTGACCTCCAGGGAGGGATGCACCTCATCCTCGAGGTTCAGGCGGAAAAGGCCGTGGAAAGCTTCATGGAACGGACAAAGAGTGATGTGGAGAGCTACCTCAAATCGAAGGGGATCCTCGTGGTGGCCGCCGAACGCAAGGGACTCGCCATACAGATTAAATACGTGAAATCGGGAAAGAGTGCTGAATCCGTGCCTTCCCTTATCTCGGCCAGGTATCCCGGGCTCAAGATCGTCAAGTCCTCCCAAGAGGCGGGGCATGGCATCCTGGTCCTGGAACTGTCCCAGAAGCGCAAGGAGGCCATGGAACGCTCCGCGGTTGACCAGGCCCTGGAAACCATCCGTAACCGAATCGACCAGTTTGGGGTCACGGAACCCGACATCAGCCGTCAGGGGAAAGACCGGATTCTCGTTCAGCTTCCCGGCATCAAGAATCCCCAACGGGCCATCGAACTCATTGGAAAGACAGCCATCCTGGAGTTCAAGCTGGTGGATGACGAACACAGCCTGGAAGACGCCCTTAAGGGGAACATCCCGCCGGGCGACGAGATCCTCTACCAGCGGATCGTGGACCCCGACACGGGCGTTGTGACACGGAAACCCTATCTCATCAAGAAAAAGACCCTCCTCACGGGTGAAGTCCTGAAAGACGCCCAGGTTCGCATCAACACCCAGTACGGTGAACCCTACGTCTCCATCACCTTCGATTCGAGGGGCGCTGAGATTTTCGAGAAGATCACGGGGGAAAACGTCAAGAAACGTCTTGCCATCATCCTCGACAACAACGTCTATTCCGCCCCGGTCATCCAGGAACGCATCGCCGGGGGACGCGCCCAGATCACGGGCCGGTTTACCACGCAGGAGGCCCATGACCTTGCCATCGTGCTCCGTGCCGGCGCCCTGCCTGCCCCGGTCAAAATCCTTGAAAAGCGAACCGTGGGGCCGACCCTGGGACAGGATTCCATCCGACGGGGGATTACCTCCGTCCTTATCGGCGGGCTCTTGGTCGTCATTTTCATGGTTTTCTATTATAAACTTTCCGGGATCGTGGCTGATTTAGCCCTCTTCTTGAACGTTATCTTTATCTTTGCCGTCCTTGCCGCGTTTCGGGCAACCCTGACGCTGCCCGGTATCGCTGGTATTGTCCTGACCATTGGTATGGCCGTGGATGCAAATGTTCTCATCTTTGAGAGGATCCGGGAGGAGCTTCGGCTTGGGAAGACACCCAGGGCGGCCATGGAGGCGGGGTTTTCCAAGGCCTTCATTACCATCCTGGACGCCAACGTCACCACGCTGATTGCCGCGGTCGTCCTCTTCCAGTTTGGGACAGGCCCCATTAAGGGATTCGCCGTGACCCTGAGCATTGGTATCATCAGCAGTATGTTCACGGCGATTGTCGTCAGCCGCGCCATTTTTGACCTTGCCTTTGAAAAACGAAGAATCAGAACTATCAGTATATAGAAAGGATTTTATATGGAATTTTTCAAACCAGGCACTCATATCCAGTTCATTCGTGTCCGTTATATCGCCATGGCCATCTCGCTTATCCTTATCCTCGCGGGGATTGTTTCTCTCATCGCGCACGGGGGACCGAATTACGGAATCGACTTCAGGGGCGGAACCCTGGTCCAGGTCAAAATCCACAAGCCCACGGATATCTCCCATGTCCGTGACGCCTTAAAGGGACTCAAGCTGGGCGAAGTCGTCATCCAGAGTATCGGGCCGAAGAAGGCGAGTGAATATCTGATTCGAATCGAAAAAAGCTCCACCTCGCTCAAGGGAATCTCCGAAAAGGTCAGGGAGCACCTCAACGCGAAGTTTGGTGAAAAGAATATCGAGATTCGCCGCGTCGAGATGGTGGGGCCAAAAGTGGGAAAGGATCTCAGGAGAAAGGGGCTTTGGGCCATTATCTTCTCCATGATTGCCATCTTGATCTATATCACGTGGCGGTTCGAGTTCTGGTTCGCCATCGGGGCTATCGTGGCCCTGGCCCATGACGTCATGATCACCATCGGGGTCTTTTCCATTACGGGCAAGCAAATTAATCTTGCCATCGTGGCGGCTATCCTCACGATCATCGGTTATTCCCTCAATGACACCATTGTCGTCTATGACCGGATCCGTGAAAACATGAAAAAACTCTCGAAGATATCGTTCCCGGAGCTGGTCAACCAAAGCATCAACGAAACCCTGAGCCGGACGATCTTAACCTCTCTCACCACCCTGATCACGGTTGTGATTCTCTTCTTCCTGGGAGGTGGGGTCATTCACAATTTTGCCTTCGCCCTCATCATCGGGGTCGTGGTTGGGACCTATTCATCCATCTACATCGCGAGCCCCGTGGTTCTCTTCTTCGAGCCCTACGGACGGAACAAGAAAGGCGCCGCACGGGCGGCCAGGCGTTCCGCGGCCCCCAAGACAGCTCCCAAACCCAAGAAGGTAAGCCCTTCGACGTCCGGGAAGACGGAAACAAGAGAAAAACCGGAAAAGGTCTCCGAAGCCAAAGCCACAAAGGAAGAAAAAACAGCCAAGAAGCCCGGCAAAAAGAAAAAGACCCCCAATAAGAACAACAAGAAAAAGCGCAGAAAAAAATAGAGCTGTATGGCAAGTATTCTGGGCTGGATTGGCCTGATATTCTTTTTCATTGTCCTGTTCGCAGGTCTCCTCTCTATCGCTTTAGGGATCCCCGGCACCTGGATCATCTTTGTGGACGCGATGGTCTACGCGTGGATCACGCATTTTAACGTCATCGCCTTTCCGGGACTTTTCCTCCTCCTTCTCCTTGCCATCGCCGGCGAAGTGCTCGAGTTTTTTCTCAGTATCAAGGGAGTCAAACGCTCCAAGCCGTCCAAGGGAGTCGTTCTCACGTCGTTTTTCAGCGGTTTATTTCTTGCCATCCTGATGGCCCCCCTCTTTTTTGGATTCGGGGCCATCCTCGGAGCCCTCATCGGGACCTTCGGGGGGGCCTTCCTGGTGGAATATCTTACCCAAAAACGCCTCGGTCACGCCATGCAGATTGGATGGAAGGCCTTCATGGGACGTCTGCTGGGATTTCTCTCCAAGTTCACCATCGCCTCAACCATGATCGTCTATATCCTTCTGAAGGTCTTCTCCAGCTAAGAACCAATCAACGGCTCTTTCCCCTACTTCCTGCCC
>CAZPTH010000237.1:0-3501 GCA_964589315.1 uncultured Thermodesulfobacteriota bacterium | reverse complement strand
TCCGGGGCCGTGGTCATGAGCTCCGCCTGGAACGGGCGGGTCAACGTGGCCCAGTCCAAGGGTGTGCCCCTCGAGATCGTGTGGGATGGCGCCGCGTACGACTGGGATTTGTGGGCTGTTCCCAAGGGGACCCCGCGCAAGGAACTGGCCATGAAATTCATCCAGTTTGCCCTCAACGCGAAACGCCAGGCCTACCAGTGCGGCAAGCTCATCGCCTACGGGCCCTCGAACAAGCTGGCCTATAACTACATCGATAAGGCGCGCCAGAAACAGCTTCCCACCTACCCGGACAACCTGGCCAAGCAGTTCAGCTTCAACTCAAAGTGGTGGCAGCCCAGGCTCAACAAGCTGAACGAGAAGTGGGCGGCCTGGAAAATCAGCTGATCCAGTAAAATAGATTAAACACCTAAACGGGAAGGGGCATCTCCGGAGTTCTTGCGACCATGGAAAAAGCGATAAAATCCCTGTTACAGCATCCCACGGCGAAGGGGATGCTCCTTCTCACCCCGGCGCTTGTTGCGCTTACTGTCTTTTTTGTTATCCCCATCTTACGAATGTTTCACCTGAGCCTGTTCGATCCCCATTTTACCCTGAAATATTATGCGGCCTTTTTCCAGCGCCCCGTCTATATCCGTGTCATGTGGATTACCGTCAAGATCAGCCTTATTGTCACGGCCGTTTGCCTGCTCGTGGGGTATCCCTTTGCCTTCATCCTGAGCCGGGCGGGGGAAAAACTCAGCAAGGTCTTTCTCGTCAGTATCGTCCTGTCCATGTGTATCAGCCTTCTGGTCCGCAACTTTTCCTGGATCATCATCCTGCAGCGCTCCGGAATCGTGGACAGTTTCCTGTTGAAAGTGGGGATCACGCATCATCATGTGAGGCTGCTTCATAACCTTTTCTCTGTGGTCCTCGGCATGGCCGAGATCCTGCTTCCCTACATGATTCTTCCCATCTTCAGCGTGCTCAAAAGCATCGATCCGAATCTTCCCAAGGCGGCCCAGACCATGGGGGCACGGCCCGCCCAGGCCTTCTGGTGGGTGACCTTCCCCCTGAGCCTCCCCGGGGTTTACGCGGGTTTTCTGCTCGTCTTTATCATGAGCCTGGGTTACTTCATTACCCCGGCCCTGCTGGGAGGATCAAGGGAGATGATGATTTCCAACATGATTGCCTTTCAGGTGCAGACGGTTCTGAACTGGCACTTTGCCGCGAGCCTGTCCATGATTCTCCTCGTGGCGACCCTGGTTTTCTATACCATCTTCAACAGGGTCGTGGGACTTGAAAAACTGGAAGACCTGGGGGTGTGATGGAGCTTGAGGCGAAAAAACTTCATGCGGTAGAGATCATTTTCGGGATCATGGTTTCTATCTATCTTATCGCGCCCATCTTCGTGCTGGTTCCCATGTCATTCGGTCCCGCCCGTTTCTTCTCGTTCCCCCCGCCGGAATTTTCTCTCGAGCAGTATATAAAATTCTTTCACAGCGGGCCCTGGTGGCGTGCCATCCGCATCTCCTTCGAAGTGGCGGTTATGGCCTCCTTTTTCGCCACCGTCCTCGGAATCCTGACGTCTCTTGCCATGCGTTACAAGATTCCCGCCAAGGGGTTTTTGAACGCCATGTTCATCTCCCCCATGATCGTTCCCCTTATCATCACGGCGGTGGCCCTCTATTCCTTCCTTTCCAAGTTTCACCTCGTGGACACCGTGCCGGGACTTGTTCTGGCCCATACCATCCTGACCCTTCCCTTCGTCATCATTACCGTCTCCGCGACCCTGAAGGGGCTGGACCCATCCCTGGAACACGCGGCCGCGACCCTCGGCGCAAGCCCTGTCAAGGTCTTCTTCAAGATAACCCTTCCCCTGATCAAGCGGGGAGCCATCACGGGGGCGGTCTTCGCCTATATGATCTCTTTCGACGAAACCGTTGTGGCGATTTTTCTGTCCAGTTCGCACGCGATAACCCTTCCCAAGAAGATGTGGGACAGCATCCGTTTCTCCATCGAACCGATATTACCCGCCCTTTCTACCATCCTGATTCTCTTCGCCATCCTGATGCTGGTGCTACTCGAGGTGCTATCGAGGAAACGGTCCTGAAGTAAAGGGCCATTTTGAATTATAAACGGTTTGGGACAGGAAACATGCTGACGGACAGGGAGACGGAGAGATACAGCCGACAAATCCTCTTTCACGCCTTTGGGAGGGAGGGGCAGGAAAAGCTCAAGAACGCCCGGGTGCTCATCGCGGGGCTTGGAGGCCTGGGGTCCCCCGTGGCCATGTATCTTGCCCAGGCGGGGATTGGCCGGCTCGTCCTCGTGGATTCCGATATCGTTTCCCTTTCCAATCTGAATCGCCAAATCCTTCATTGGGAAAGGGATGTCGGGCGTCTGAAGGTTCAGTCAGGAAGAGAAAAACTCGAAAAAATGAATTCCGATATCCACCTGGAGGCCCTGGCCGAGGAAATTACGCAGGATAGCTGCGCGGCCCTGCTCGAAGGCGTCGATATAGCGGTCGATTGTCTGGACAACATGCGGACCCGATATATCCTGAACCGGGCGTGCGTGGATAAGGGGTGCACCCTCGTCCACGGAGGTGTTTACGGCATGCTGGGGCAGGTAACCACGATCCTTCCGGGGAACGGTCCCTGCCTGGAATGTATCTTCCCCCACAAGGAGGAACGGGGGGACAAGGTTCCGGTCTTCGGTCCGACGGCGGGGTTTACCGCCTCCTTCCAGGCCCTGGAGGTTATCAAGCTACTGACCGGAATCGGTGAAGTCCTGAACGGGAGGATTCTCTACTTCAACGGGGAGATCATGGAATGCGTCTTCGCCGACGTTAGCAGGAGGGAGGACTGCCCCGGGTGCGGGAAAATCGGCCGTAGCCCGGTAAAAGGGCCGTTTGAATAGTGGGTGGAATAAATCCCTAACGTACATGAATCGATATAATTTAGCGAAAAAGTAAAGGCGGAATTTAGGCGGGTCAAAATTGGAAGGGCAACCATTTAAGTTTAATAGTCAAAAATCTTTTCCGCTGTCAGGAAAATCTCGGCCGCTTCAGGGATAGTCACCGGTTCGATAAAGTCAACAATATTCGACTTGTCATTGATATCCTTCCCCACACCCTCAATAACATGAAAGGTCGCGCAGGAAACAATCCTGACGCCCATCTTTTCATGCAGAAACCTTCCAAGGTCCTCGAGGTTGTCCGGAAGATCTCCCGGTGTTATTCCCTCGATCTGACCGGCGACCAGCTTTTTGATGTCATCATTGATCTCCAGACCTTTCAGCTTGCCTTTCTCGGTCATTTCAATGCCATAGGCACCATAGTAAATCGTGACATCCTCTATCTTGCCAATATACTTTGCCGCAAAGGCAACAACATAAGCGGCATAGTGGTTAAAAGGTTTGTCCGCCCCGCTGTTTACCATAAATAGCAGGTGTTTGAGGTTAGCCATCTCTGACCTCCTTTTTCAGGCTGCCCTTCCAACTCGCTTGTAAGGCTTTTCTTTC
>CAZPTH010000236.1:0-3506 GCA_964589315.1 uncultured Thermodesulfobacteriota bacterium | reverse complement strand
AAAGGATAGGCAATATGGGGAAAGAGGTCCGCGTATTGGAGCCTCTCAGCCTCTTTTTTGTAATAATAGGCATACGTGCCATCAAAATTATAGTTCAGGGGGGTATTGAAAAGGGGTTGTTCCGCCGCGCTGAACTGCAGGTAGGGATACCGCTGGGTTGTGTAGTCGTTGTTCCGTTTCGTCAGGTCATCATAATAAGAGAATTCCCCGTTGAAGCTGTATTTGTTCCAGTTCTTCCCAAAGGAAACCTTTGATTTCAGGAGTTGCTCGCGGCGCGCATCTGTGGCGGATTTCCCCGGAATATCATCACTGAAATCAATGAGGTAATCATTATCGCTGATTTTATTGATATCCGCCTTGGCATAGAATCCATTCTTGAAATACTCGTCATGGCGATAGATTGCCGCCCACCGGTTCCCGTGATACTTGTTGTCATCAATATAATACAGGTTCAACTGCCCCTGGCTGTTGGTGGTTCGGGCATACCTGAATTCCAGCGCGTGCTTGAATCCCCGGTCGCCATAGTAGGTCTCCGTGAACGTTGCATCCTTATCTTCCGAAATGGCCCAGAAAAAGGATTCACCAATCATGATACCATCATTGGTGGATCCCCCTAAGATGGGAAACAAAAACCCCGTCTGGCGCTTTCGTTTGGTGGGGTAGATCAGGTAGGGGGAATAGAGAATAGGAATGCCGCCCGCATAGAATTTTGCTCCCCTGGCCACGGCAAAACCTTCCACCGTCACGTCCATCTTGTCGGCCTTGAACTGCCAGGCAGGTTTTTTTGCATTACAGGTGGTAAACGTCCCCTTGTAGACCCGATAGCGTTCGGGTCCCAGCCGATCGGCTCGCTCTGCCGTTATCCGGTAATTGCCCTTTTTGGTCTTCAGGGTTCCGTTGTAGATGGTTCCCAGATGGGTTAAGAGATTCAAACGCATGTGGGTACAGGTCAGGACATCCGATCCATCCGTAAACCTGACATGACCTGTAGCTGCCACATCCTTGGTGGTATTGTTCAAAATAATCTTATCCGCCTCAAGAACGCTTTTCTGGCTCTTGATCACCACGTGACCCTGCGCCGTGTAGGTGTTTTCGTCCCTATTGAAGGTCAGCTTGTCCGCCTTGATCTTGATAGGCCCCTTCACCTTGGAAGGAATCTTACTGGCGAAAGAATTAGGAGAAAAAAAGACGAAAATAAAACAGAGGAATCCCACAATGCCGAAACGCCATTTTCCTGCCACCCCGAACCTCCCTCATGCGTTCATTTTAACCTTCTTATCATTATTGCACCCGAAAAATCAAGGCGGTCTGACATCTCGTCAGACCGCCTTGGAATTACACAATTCCACCTTCGTGAAACTCTTTTATCTTTTCCTCCGGAAAGCCCATTTCGCGGAGAACTTCATCCGTGTCTTCTCCCATCAGGGGCGGGGCTTTACGAACCGTCCCGGGGGTCCGACTGAGTTTTGTCGGGATCCCAATGGTCCTGATTTTCCCGCAATGGGGGTGTTCAATTTCTTCCAGCATCTTGAGATGGAGGACCTGTTCGTTTTCGAAGACCTCTTTAATATTCAGAATCGGGCCACAGGCCACGCCGGCATCGTTCAGAATCTCTATCCACTCTTCGCTGTTTTTTTCCTGTAATTTCTCGTTCAGGATGGCGGAAAGGGCAGGACGATTGGCAACACGGTCTTTCACGGTCAGGAAACGTTCGTCCTGGATGAGTTCTTCAATGCCAAGGGTTTTGCACAAACGCTCCCACATACCCTGGTTTCCCGCGGCAATGTTGATATAGCCATCTTTTGTCTGGAAGGTCCCATAGGGGGACATCATGGCATGATCATTCCCATTGCGGCCTGGGACTTCCCCCGTTCCAAAATACTTTGCCGCCTGAAATCCCAGAACCGCCACCAGGCCTTCCAAAAGAGACGTGGAGACATACTGGCCTTTGCCGGAACGGTTTCGCTCAATCAGCGCGAGCAGGATGCCATACATGGCAAAGATTCCGCCAAGGGAATCCCCGATGGCCACGCCCACGCGGGTCGGTCCCGTATCCGGATACCCCGTGACGCTCATCAGGCCCGACATCCCCTGGGCGATAGGGTCGAAACCAGGACGATACGCCAGGGGACCGTCCTGGCCAAATCCGGAGATGCTGCAGTAGATCAGTCCGGGATTTGTGGCGCTCAGGGTTTCATAATCGACACCGAGTTTATGTTTCACGTTGGGGCGAAAGCTTTCCACCACGATGTCCGCCTCATTCGCGAGGCGTTTCAGAATTTCCAGGCCTTCCGGCGTCCGGAGATTCAGGGTCATACTCCGCTTGTTCCGGTTCACCAGGAGAAAATAGGCACTTTCCCCTTCGATGAACGGGGGACCGAAATCCCGTAACATGTCTCCACGTCCGGGAGGTTCGATTTTTAAAACCTCCGCACCCATATCGGCCAGCAGCATGGTGCAAAACGGGCCAGCCATGGCGGCCGTCATGTCCACTACCTTAATCCCTTTCAAAGGTTCATCCATAAAAAGCCTCCTTCCATTTTGCCCTGTTTTACTCTATTTTGCGGGGAACAATCAAGAGGGTTGAATTTTGCTTCTTTCTTTGGGCTTTCGATAGATAAAAATAAAAATGGATAGAATGATCAGGCTCAACAGTGTCAGGGCGGCACCGGTGAAAAACCCTATCTTCTTCAGTGAAAAGGAATAAATGGTAAAAAAAGTCTGCCCAATACAAAGACGGATAAAGGCAAACATATCAACGTTTTCAGAGCTTTTGTTCCTGATGATGGTAATCGTCTGACTCGCATAGGAAGAGGCGAACAGCACCAGATAAACAAGCAAAACGAGCAACTCAAATGTCGACCATGTCCACATCTTGATCTCCTTGAGGAATCTCGGTCAAAGGTTTAATCTCAAGCGTCCTCTCAATGGCCGCGAACCATTGTTTGGGGTATGGAACTCGAAACGCCGCGCTGTCGGGATTCCCACTTTTATTTATGAAATCGACTTTCATTACATACTGGTAAAGTTTCTTTCCCCGGTGTTCTTTCCCCACGGAGACAGAGCGGATGGCCTTTTTGGGAATGATAAACTCTTTTCCCAGGAACCGGGTCCGGAACATAAGCCCAGAGCGTAACAACAGGAGAAGCCCTGTATGGGTCCTGAATCGGCTCAGGTCTGACTCGCACCCATAAAACGTGACCCCGAAACTCATGACGATGACCTCCCCCGGATTGAAACGCCGGGAAACCCATTTCCTGTCACGCCACTGCCAGAGGGCAATCCCTCCTATCAGGGCAAAAAAGATCAGGGCAATCCATATCCATTCCTGTGTTTGAAGATAGTGAATCTCAATCCCCCGAAGGTTCTGTTTTGATCGCTGACAGTTCCAGGACAAGGCGCTTTTTCGTCATGTTATAGCGATAGCCTTTTTTCATACCAAGGGCTGATAGAAGGTCCTCCGCGATTTGTTCATCACTATAACCCTTGCGCCTGAGGGTTTGTAT
>CAZPTH010000235.1:0-3539 GCA_964589315.1 uncultured Thermodesulfobacteriota bacterium | reverse complement strand
CGAGAGGCATTCTCACCCTGGGGGCGACCCGGGGCGATGGCACCACCGGCGAAAACGTGACCGCCAATATCAAGACCATCGGGGCCATTCCCCTGAAGCTGAGAGGCGATGAGCTCCCCGTCCCGGAGAGGCTCGACGCCCGGGGCGAGGTCTTCATGCCCCTCGAGGGCTTCAAGAAGCTGAACGAGGAGAGGAAAAAGGAGGGGCAGCCGGCATTCTCCAACCCGCGGAATGCCGCCGCAGGCTCCCTGCGCCAGTTGGACTCCCGCATCACCGCCTCCCGCCCCCTCGACATCTACTTTTACGGGGTGGGCGTCGTGCGGGGCATTACCTTCACGACCCACTGGGAAATCCTGAAGACCCTCCCCAAATTCGGCCTGAAGACCAATCCCCATGCCCGGCTCTGCCACGGCATCGAGGAGGCCATCGCCTACTACCACGACCTCCTGAAGGTCCGGGACGATTTTCCCTACGAGATGGACGGGATCGTCATCAAGGTCAACGCGCTGGCCCTTCAGCGGGAACTGGGGGAGGTCTCCCGAAGCCCCCGCTGGGCCATCGCCTACAAGTTTCCCGCCAGCCAGGAGATGACCCAGATCGAGGACATCATCGTCCAGGTGGGGCGCACCGGCGTGCTCACGCCCGTGGCCATCATGAAGCCGGTGGAGGTGGAGGGCGCCGTCGTCAGCCGCGCCACTCTCCACAACCAGGACGAGATCGAACGGAAGGATATCCGCATCGGCGACTGGGTCATCATCCAGCGGGCGGGCGGGGTGATCCCGGAGGTGGTGCGCGTCGTCCTGAGCAAGCGGCCTCCCGATGCCCGGCCCTTCGTCTTTCCCGACAAATGCCCCGTCTGCGGGTCGCCGGTGGTCCGGCTGCCCGGGGAGGCCTCCCACCGCTGCATGGGGATTGCCTGCCCCGCCCAGCTCAAGGGGAAGATCCGGCACTTTGCCTCCAAGCGGGCCATGGACATCGACGGGCTGGGGCAGAAACTGGTGGATCAACTGGTGGACAAGGGCCTGGTGAAGGATTTCGCCGACCTCTACCACCTGCGCCTGGAAGAGCTGGCAAACCTGGAACGGATGGCCGAGAAATCGGCCCAAAATCTCCTTGACGAAATCGAAAAGAGCAAGCAGACAACCCTTCCCCGCTTCCTCTACGCCCTGGGCATTCCCCTGGTGGGGGAACACCTCGCCCAGGTTCTGACGGAGCATTTCGGGGATCTGGATGCCCTGATGGCGGCCCCGGAAGAGGCCCTCGTGGAGATCAACGAGATCGGCCCCCAGGTGGCCCGGAGCGTTCGGAGCTTCTTCGACGCGCCGGAAAACCGGGAGGTCATCCGACGCCTGCGCGAGGCGGGGGTTCGGTGGGAGACTCCCGTCAAGGCGGAAGACCTTCCCCTCGCCGGTGAGGTCTTCGTCTTCACCGGCGCCCTGCCTGACATGACGCGGGATGAGGCGAAGGCCATCGTGGAAGAATTAGGGGCGCAGACGGCCAATCAGGTCTCCCGCAAGGTGACCTGCGTGGTGGCGGGGGAGAAGGCCGGCTCCAAGCTGGAAAAGGCCAGATCCCTGGGGATAAAGATTTTGACTCCCGAGCAATTTGCCTCTATAATCCGGGAACACAAAGGGACAAACTGAGGAAATCATGGAGACATTCAAGAGCATCGGCATCGCGGGGAAACCCCACAAG
This sequence comes from uncultured Thermodesulfobacteriota bacterium, assembly GCA_964589315.1. Classification (GTDB taxonomy): domain Bacteria; phylum Desulfobacterota; class S145-22; order S145-22; family S145-22; genus JAOZMY01. The sequence continues at coordinate 1,844 of CAZPTH010000235.1, read as the reverse complement.
GAAGACGTCAAGCGAACGGCCCTCGCGCTGACGGAATGGTTGAGAGATCGCAAAATCGAGGTCGTCCTCGAAGACCACCTGGGAGACAGCCTCCCCGCCCGGCTTCCACAGAGGGAAGACCTCCCCAGACATGCCGATATGATTATTGTCCTGGGGGGAGACGGCACCCTCCTGAGCGTGGCCCGGGCCGTGGGCAACGACCGGGTCCCCATCCTCGGCATCAACATGGGGGGGCTCGGGTTTCTCACGGACATCACCCTTTCCGAGATGTTTCCCCTCCTCGAAGAAATCCTGAAGGGAAACTACACCATCCGCCGCCGGATGCTGCTCAGGACCACCATCACCCGAAAGAGCGGCACCCAGCGGACCTTCCAGGCCTTAAACGACGTGGTCATCAACAAGGGGGCCCTGGCCCGCATCATCGACATCAAGGCCGCCATCAGCGGGGAATACCTGACCACCTACCGCTCGGACGGCCTGATCGTCGCGACCCCCGTGGGCTCCACGGGATACTCCCTCTCCGCGGGAGGCCCCATCGTCTGCCCCGGCGTCAACGGGATCATCATCACCCCCATCTGCCCCCACACCCTCACCAACCGCCCCATCCTCATCAAGGAGGACGACACCGTGACCCTGACCCTCCTCTCCAAGGAGGACGAGGTCATCGTGACGGTGGACGGCCAGGTGGGACACCCCATCGGCTACGAGGATACGGTGGAGATCTCCAAGTCGGACAACGCCATCGCCATGATCGTCCCGCCCGGCAAGAGCTACTACGAAATCCTGAGAACCAAGCTGAAGTGGGGAGAGCGGTAGGGCATGCTCACCTTTCTTCGGGTCAAAAACCTTGCCCTCATCTCGGATATCGAGCTGGAGTTTTCTCCCGGCCTGACCGTCCTGACGGGGGAGACGGGGGCGGGGAAATCGCTCCTCATCCAGGCCATCTCCCTCCTCACGGGGAAGCGCCCCACGGAATCCCTCCTGCGCCGGGGGGCGTCCCGGGCCGTGGTGGAGGGAATCTTCACCCTGGACGATGGCTTGAGGCAGGCCCTTATAGAAGCGGGATACCCCGCCGAGGACGACACCCTTCACGTGCGGCGCGTCATCCAGAGGGACGGGCCGAACCGGGCTTACATCAATGATGAAACGGCCACCCTCGCCACCCTGCGCGCCCTGTTGAGCGAGCGCCTCCAGATCTCCGGGCAGCACGAGCACACCTCCCTCCGGGACCCGGAAACCCAGTTGTGGATGCTGGACGCCTTCGGGAGGCTGCTGAGGGAACGGACGGAATTCGCGGAGCTTTACAGGCGCCACCGGGAGGCCATGGCCGCAGTCGCCCGCCTCGAGAAAAGGCGCGCCGAAGAGAAAAGGGACCGGGAACTCTTTGCCTTTCAGCAGCGGGAGATCGCCGATGCCGGCCTTTCCGAGGAGGAATACGCTCAGCTCATGGAGGAAAAGGCCGTCATGAACCACGCCGAGGCCCTCCTGAACCACCTTCGGGAAGCCCTGGACGATCTCTACGAGCGGGAACCCTCCGCCGTCACGCAGGTGCAGACCGCCCTCCGGCACCTGGAGGCCATGGCGTCCATCGACGCGCGCCTGGATGAGCCCCTGAAGAATCTACGGGAGGCGGAGGTCTTCCTGGACGAGGCCGTCGGCGCCCTGCAGCGCTACGGGGCGGGGGTCGAATTCGATCCCCAGCGGCTCGAAGAGATCGAGGAACGCCTGTCCACCTACGCCACCCTGATGAAAAAATACGGGGGCAATGTCGCCGCCGTCCTGGAGACCGAGGCACGCCTGAGGAAACGGCTGGCCCGGTCGGAGGACCTGGACGCGGAAATCGC
>CAZPTH010000234.1:0-3559 GCA_964589315.1 uncultured Thermodesulfobacteriota bacterium | reverse complement strand
TTTTAAACTTTCTTCCCTTGAAACTTGTAAATAATTATTTACAACATACTTGACAATAGTTGTTTACAACATTATATTAAATTTGGCAAGTAAGGGGAGGAAATAAAAGCGTGGGAAAAGGTATTTACCCGATTGGGGTTGCGGCGGATCTGCTCCATGTACATCCCAGGACGTTGCGGATTTATGAGCAGGAAAACCTCATCAAGCCGGAGAGGCGGAACGGGCGTCGTTATTACTCTGAAGAGGATATGGAGTATATTCGCTGCATCCGGAAACTTATCCATGAGGACGGAATCAACCTGACGGGCGTCAAGAGACTCATGGAAATTGCCCCTTGCTGGAAGGTTCGAAACTGTGGCAGACGGAAGTGCGGACGCTATCGAAAGGGAATGAGGCATTGGTCGGGAGAACGGGGTCATTGAAATGAAAGGCGTAACCCTTACTGTCCTGTGTGACAATACCGCGGCGATGAAAGAAGGAATACGCGCGGAACACGGGTTTTCTGTCCTGATTGAAACGGGCGGCAAGTCAATCCTGTTCGATACGGGCCAGTCCGGTGTTTTCTGGCGCAACGCGGAGGTTTTGGGGAAAAACCTCATGGATGTTGAAACCGTTGTCCTGAGTCATGGCCATTATGACCATACGGGAGGTTTGGGAAGGCTTGCGGCCGCGGGGAAGCCATTCAGGGTTGTGGCCCATGAAGATGTCTTCAAGCCCCGATACAAGAAACAGAAAGACGGGTCTCTGAAGTATATCGGCTGCCCCTTTGAGCAAAACTATCTTGAAAGCCGAGGCCTGTCTTTTGAGTTTGTCACCGGCCACGTGGAAATTGTCCCTGGTGTCTTCTTTGTCAGTGAGGTGCCGCGAAGCACAGAATTTGAGACGGGGGATCCCCTCCTGGTCGGCAGGGATCAGGCGGGAAGGATTGTGCCGGATCCCTTCAGGGATGATGCCTCCCTCTACGTGAAGACTCCGGAGGGATTGGTCGTTGTTCTGGGGTGTTCCCACAGGGGAGTGGTCAATATCTTGAAACGTATCTTGACTTTAGAGGGGGACGTCCCTATCTTATCAATAATCGGCGGTACCCACCTGGCGCGCGTTGACAATGAACAGGTTGAAGGGACTATCGAGGTTTTGAAGGGGCTGAATATTCGGACAATCGGTGTATCCCATTGTACCGGACTGGAAGCGGCGGAGTCATTGAAACAGGCATTTGAAGAACGTTTTTTCAGGGCGATGGCAGGCGTCATTGTCGAAATAGATGAAAAAGGAGGAATAGCAGTCGAATGAGTTCAGATGAGAAAGTAAAAGAGAAAATTCAAGAGGTTTCAAAAAGTGGCAAGATATCTTGCACGGCGGCCCACAAGGTCGCGAGTGAATTGAATGTTCCCGTCAGAAAAGTGGGGAAATTGATTAACGAATTAAACCTGAAAATTGTAGCCTGTGAACTTGGATGTTTTTAGGCGTTTGAAAGGAGCAAGGAATGACTGAATGTAATGAAAGCACATCCTGCAGCACGTGCGGGAGCGCGACGAGCTGCAGCGTGGATGAGAAACAGCGCCACGAGCAGGAGCTCTTGGCGAAAAAACTGGGAAGTATTGATCACCGCCTGGCCGTTATGAGCGGTAAGGGGGGGGTCGGTAAAACTACGGTAGCGGTAAACCTGGCGGTAACCCTCGCCCGAGAGGGGTTGAACGTGGGACTGATGGACGTGGATATCCACGGCCCGAACGTTCCCAAGATGCTTGGGATCGAGTCGCGCCGCCTCGAGGGAAGCGAGGAAGGAGGGATCAATCCCATTGAGGTCTTCCCCAACTTCAAGGTTGTCTCCATGGCCTTTCTGCTCCAGGACAAGGATACACCCGTGGTCTGGCGGGGACCCCTGAAGCATTCCCTGATCCAGCAGTTTGTCAAGGACGTCAACTGGGGACACCTGGATTACCTGATTATTGACCTGCCTCCGGGAACCGGCGATGAGCCGTTGAGCGTGGCCCAGGTGATTAACAAAATGGATGGAAGCATTATCGTGACCACGCCGCAGGACGTGGCGCTTCTGGATTCCAGGAAGTCCGTAACCTTCAGCCGCCAGCTCCAGGTACCGGTGGTTGGAATTGTGGAAAATATGAGCGGCTTGATCTGCCCGCATTGCGGGAAGGAGATTGATCTCTTTAAGATCGGGGGGGGCAAGAAGGCAGCGTTGGAACTGGGGGTTCCCTTTTTGGGAAGTATCCCCATCGATCCTGAGATCGTTCAGGACAGCGACCGCGGTGCGCCTTTCGTCATGTCCCATCCTGATTCCAAGGCGGCGCAGGCCTTCAAGGAAGTAGTTGAGAACGTGAGAGCGTTTGTGGAAGGATCGGAAAAAAGCGCTGTTTCCCAGGTATAATTGGAAAAAAGGGGGTTGTTATGGAACTTCTGGAAGCCATCAAGACAAGGCGGACCGTCAGAAACCTGAAATCGGATCCCATCTCGGATGAACAACTGAAGACCATCCTCGAGGCGATTCGATGGACACCTTCCTGGACGAATGCTCAGCCTTGGGAAGTCATCGTGGTGAAGGATCAGGCCATGAAGGAGCGTCTGAACGAGACCCTTCCCCCGGGGAACCCGGCAAAAAAAGCGATGGTCAATGCCCCGGTAGTCCTTGTCCTCTGTGGAATAAAGGGAAAATCCGGTTTCTACAGGGGAGAGGCCTCTACGGATAAGGGAGACTGGTTTATGTTCGACGTGGGCGCGGCTACGTATAGCGCGACCCTGGCGGCCCATAATCTGGGCCTGGGATCTGTGATTGTTGGATTGTTTGATGCGCCAAAAGCAGAGGAAATTCTCGGGATACCCGAGGATAAGGCTGTGGTTGTTATGCTGCCCATTGGTGTTCCAGAAAAGATTCCAAAGGCGCCCAGGCGGAAGGAATTAGATGAATTCGTTTACGAAACAAAATACGGTAGCAAGGGAGGAAGTTAAGATATGCCAAAAATTGCATTTTCTTCTGAAGATAACTTAGGGTTAGATGGACAGTTGAGCGGCCATTTCGGACGATGCCCTTATTATACACTGATCGATGTGGAAGATGGAAAAATCCAGAACGTGACCGTCGTGGAAAATCCTTTTTACAGTAGCCATCAGCCGGGGCAGGTTCCCGCATTTGTTCACTCTCAGAACGCGAACGTGATTATCGCCGGGGGGATGGGGCCCATGGCCATCAATCTCTTCAACAGCTACGGAATTGAGGTCGTGACGGGCTACATGGGAACGGTCAAAAACGTCCTGGAGGCCTACCTTCGAGGGGAGGCCAAGGGTGCGAGCGGTTGTGGACATGAGGACCATGACCATGAGCACCACCATGGACAGGGTTTTATGAATTGAGGATTTGAGTGATGAAAATTGTTGTTTCTTCCACAGGCGGGGATATGATTTCAAAGGTAGACCCGAGATTCGGGCGCGCCCCGTTCTTTGTCTTCATTGAGGAGGACGGAAAAGGGGAGTTACGGCATTATGCCGTCGAAAACCCGGCAGCGGGTGCCCCCTCGGGCGCGGGCACGGAGGCGGCCCAGCAGGT
>CAZPTH010000233.1:0-3584 GCA_964589315.1 uncultured Thermodesulfobacteriota bacterium | reverse complement strand
GAAAAAATACCACGTCACGATTAATGAGCGTGACCTCAAAAAACTCGATCTGGGCCCTTCCGCATCATGACGTCGCATATCAACCCATGAAGAGGGCCTCGATCTTCTCACGGTTTCCCCGATATTTTTCTTCAAAAAGCTCCGGACAGTCGTCGATGTCGACGTCTCCCTTGGCGAGGGCCGAGGCAAAGGCCATGCACGTGAGCTGACCACATTTTTTGCAGTTGGTCTTGGGCAGGAGCTTGAAGATCTCGATGGCCTTGGGAGGTTCCTTGCGCGTGTTGTCCGGGGTAATTTCGTCCCTCTTCTCGTGGATTTCGTTGATGAAGTCGATGACCTCTTTCGCCACCTTCTCGCCTTCATCCTTGTCGACAAGGTTGCCTATCCGGATTTCACGGGGACGCACAGCGACGCCGTGCCCGTTCATCTTGAAGACGATGGCATGGGTGTTTGGGTCGTAGAACCTCTTTTTCAGGTATCCGTTCAGATAAGGCAAGAGATCGCTGAGATCAGCGTCTATCTTGACGATGGAGCTCCATCGTGGCGAACCCGGCAGGCAGGGTGGCTCGAAAAGGGTGACCTCGTAATTCTTAATGAGTGCCATAACTCACCCCCTCCTTTCCATCGAAATTTTTTACAGTTTGGAGGGAATCCCGTAACTGGTTTTCTCATATAAAATGTAGGCCTGAAACGGGGCGGGTCAAGTCTCAATCAGAGATATCCGGGTTGCTGTCGTTGAGGGTAGCCTTGTATCCTGAACGTGTCAGGGTTTCCACGATTTCCTGGATATGCCTTTTCCCCAGGGCCTGAAGGACGAATTCCACCTCGGCCAGTTTGAGGGAGAGGTTGGTGAAGGCCCGCTGATGACGGATTTCCATGATATTGGCATTGAGGTTTCCCAGGATCCGGGTGACCTCGGAGAGGGCGCCAGGGACGTCCGGGATCCCGACGGTGAGCCGGACGAGGCGGCCGGAACGCACCAGCCCCCGCTGAATGATGGAGGAGAGGGCGATGAGATCGATGTTTCCCCCGGACAGGATCAGGCCCACCTTTTTGCCTCTGAAACGTTTTTTCTGCTGTGTCAGGGCGGCGAGGCCCGCCGCCCCCGCCCCTTCCACCACCGTCTTTTCCACCTCCAGGAGAAGGAGGACGGCCGCCTCGATTTCGTCTTCCTCCACCAGGAAGATGTCGTCCACGTACTCCCGGACAATGGGAAGGGTCAGCCTGCCCGGCTGTTTCACCGCGATTCCCTCCGCAATGGTCTGGGAGCCACATACAGCCGGCTTTCCCTTAAGGGCCTGGGCCATGGAAGGGAACCGAGTCGCCTGAACCCCATAAACCTCGATGGAAGGGTTCAAAGACTTTGCGGCAATGGCGTTCCCCGAGATCAATCCGCCACCCCCGATGGAGATGATCAGGGCATCCAGGTCGGGAAAATCCTCCAGCATCTCCAGGGCGATGGTTCCCTGTCCCGCGATGACCCGTTCGTCGTCGTAGGGGGGGATGAAGGTCATGCCGTTTTCACGGGAGGTGGTAATGGCGTAGGTCTGGGCCTCGTCGAAGACCTTCCCTTCAAGGATAACCCGTGCCCCGAAACGCCGGGTGTTTTCCACCTTCACGTTGGGTGTGAAACGGGGCATGACGATGGTGGCGGGGATGCCGAGGCGCTGGGCGTGGTAGGCGACGGCCTGGGCGTGATTTCCCGCGGAGGCGGCGATGACCCCCCGTTTCTTTTCAGTCTCGGTCAGAGAAAGTAGCTTGGCGAGGGCGCCCCTCTCCTTGAACGACGCGGTAAACTGGTGGTTCTCGAACTTCAGGATGACGTGGGTCCCGGTAATGTCGGAGAGGGTCTTGGAGTGGGCGCAGGGTGTCCGGACAATGTTGTCGGCAATCTTGAGAGCCGTCTCCCGAATTTCTTTCAGACCAATGGGATTCATTCTCAGAAATCTCCCCTGTTTGGGGTTGTGGTTAGGAATCCTTCCAGGCGAGGATACGGTTTGTGAGGAGGCCATTCACGGATCCCGTAAGGAGGGCAAATCCAAGGAAATAGGGAAGCAGGAGGAGGGTCGAGGCCTGGTGAATGATCAAGGTTGCCAGGAAGACCTGCACGAGGTTGTGGACCCACGCGCCCGTCAGGCTGATCCCCCAGAAGCTGAGGGCACTTCCGGCAAGTCTGAAGACCCCGATCATGGCGAGCGTGGCGGTTAGCCCCCCTCCGAAGGCGAGAATAAACCCCGGGGAAAACAGTTTGCCAACGATGGCTGAGCCCACGAGGACGCGGATGAAGAAGATTCCAAGGATGAAAGAGCTGCTGTAAAAGGGGAGAAGAAGCATGGTAACAATATGGCTTAACCCGAGCCGAAGCCATGGTACGGGGAGGGTCAGGAGGGATTCGAGGGCGTGGATGCCGATGGCAAAGACGGCAAACAGGGCGAAATGCGCCGCTTTTTCTATGCTTGCAGGGCTGAAACGTTCATCGGGTAATGGCATCGGTCTCCCGTCCCTTTCGGTTTTTAATCTCTACAACGATTCGGTTGGGAATGCAAATCATCACGTTCCCGTGGGCGGGAATAGGCCCCATCTTCTGGCAGAATTTATGGGCGCAGGGGGCCTCGGTAATGGCGGCCTGACCATTGTGGATTCGGATGACCGTTGTCCCGATAGGTCCTTTTACCCGGATGGTTTTCTCCTCTTTGAGGGAGTAGAACCCGAGCGTCCGGCCGTTGACGGAGATCCATACATCATTGGCCCCGGGTCTGAGCAGGCGGAAGGAATAGAGACTTCCCACGGTGAGAAAGGCCAGAAAGATCAAAAGGCCCATATCCCAGCGGGTGACAGTCCTTCTGAACGTACCCTTATTCCCCGCGCCGGAGGTGTCGCCAGATGTTTTCATTGAATTTCTCGTCCAGTTCACGCGTGTTTCCCGGTGGGTTGGGGAAGGTTTTTTCCCAGACCCGCCGATTTTCCATACAGTAATAGATGAACAGGTCAGATGACCACTCCCTCAGCCAACGGAGGAGCTTTTGGTACATGGAAATACGCATGGTCTGCAGATACCGGAATTTTCCATCCGCATCCCGGAAGAATTCTCCCAGGAAAAGGGGCGTATCCGGGAAACGCCCCCGGATGAGGTCTTTCTGGGGAGGGGTGTATCTTAACCCTGCCACGCTGATCCAGAGGATGCGAGTGGGGTCGAGGGTTTGTGAGAGCCTTTCTACGACCTGGAAATACGCCTTTTCCCATCCCTCGAACCAGATGACCGGGTCGAAATGGAGGCCGATCCAGTAACCCATATCCTGGCAGTCACGGGCGGCCCTGAGCCTCTGCTCGAGAGAGGCGGTTCCCGGCTCCACGGCACGGATGAGGGCGGGGGGATTGATGGACCAGGAGATGACCGTGTGCCCCTTGGGATCGAGACCTTTGAGGGGGGCGATGGCAGCCGTTTTCGTCTTGAGTTCCAGAATGCCGTTTTTCGTTTCGGCGAAGAACGGGACCATCCTCCCGGAAAAGCCTGTGATGGCATTGTGAACGAGGCTGTCGGTCAGCTCTCCCGTTCCGAATCGGAAGATATGATCCGGGCGGGA
>CAZPTH010000232.1:0-3634 GCA_964589315.1 uncultured Thermodesulfobacteriota bacterium | reverse complement strand
TGGTGCCTGGAGCCGGGGTCGAACCGGCACGGTGCGAAGCACCGAGGGATTTTAAGTCCCTTGCGTCTACCAATTCCGCCATCCAGGCGACAGTCTTTTTTTACAGGGAAACCCCTGTCTTTGTCAATTGTGACTCCGTGATTTAATCCCGGATATTCAACAGGATATCGATCAATACCTCCACGCCGAATTTCATGTTCTCAATAGAGATCCGCTCGTCGATGCCGTGGATGAGCATGCGTTCTTCAATGGGAAGGCAAAAGGGGATGAAGTCGTAGCAGTTGACACCCGCGGCGCGAAAATACCGGCTGTCCGTAGCCCCCGGGACAAGATGTGGCGTGACGATGGCCCCTGGTTCGTGCAGCTCAACCGCCTTTTCGATGGCGTGAAACAGGGGGGTGTCATGGGGAGAGGGCGGGGTGTCCACGCCCTTGAAGGTGGCCTCGATAACCACATCCGGAAGGTCGATGATTTCCCGGAGGGTCTCTAAGAAAGCATCCGGAGAGGTCCCTGGAACCAGGCGGCAGTCGACCCGCGCCACGGCCTCGGTGGGAATGACGTTGACCTTATCTCCCGCCTGAAGCACCGTGATGGCCGCCGTGTTGTGGGTCATGGAGTGATAACTCTGGTCTTCCATGATTTCGTCAAGCACGGGGGCCTTCCTGGCGATGGCCCCTTCCATGTCGGCAAAGACGGGTTGCCAGGTTTCTTTCTGAAGAGGAGCAACCCGGCGAAAATACTCTTTGACGGTCGGGATCAGTTCATAGGGGAAGGTATGGCGCCTGAGCCGGTCCAGCGCCTCGATGAGCGTGGTTACGGCGGAGTCTTTTTTGGGGACCGAGGCATGTCCTCCTTCTCCCTGTGTCTTTATCCGGGTTTGGCAGATGACCTTCTGGGAGGTGGAGACCTCGTACCAGCGTTTCCCGTTGTAGATGACGCCGCCGCCTCCCTCATTGATGACGCCAAGGACGTCGAGAAGTTCGGGATGATGATCCAGGACCCATTTCGCCCCCTGGACGCCACCCGTTTCTTCATCCGCGACGGCAAGAAAGATGAGATCCATGTCCGGGACGATGTTCTGGCGTTTCAGGTAGATGAGGGCCATCAATTCCAGGATCCCCATTCCCTTCATGTCGATGGTGCCTCGTCCGTAGACATAGCCGTTTCGAATTTCTCCGGAGAAGGGAGGAACCGACCATTTTTCCGCCTCCGCGGGAACCACGTCCATGTGATTCAGCAGGATCACCGGTTTCGTGAGCCCCTTTCCCTTGAGAGATGCCATAAGGTTGGCCCGGCCGGGGGCCGATTCCTCGATCATGGGATCAAATCCCTCCCGTTTCAGGATCTCCGCGAGGTATCGCGCTGTTTCTATTTCGTTGCCGGGTGGGTTCGTCGTGTCAATCCGGATGTAGTCCTGGAGAATTCCAATCGTTTCGTCGAGGAAACCTTTGCCGATTTCTGTTGCCATCGCTGTTATTCCTTTCCGGTAAATCTGAGCAGGTTGAAAGAAGGGAGCAGGGAACCAGGGGCGGGTAAATCTGGCCGTAGCAGAGTGGTCGAAATTAATGTCTTTCCCCTTCCCATGGCATGAAAACCTACCATACCCCACCCCTGATTTCAATCTTGCTTTCTTGTTAAAAAGTAGTTAATATGATTAACAAAGCAAAATCGGGAAAGTTAACATCCCGAGAGGAGAAATGAATGGCCGATTGTCTGGAAGGCGATTGCCTTGAACTGAAACGCAAACGGGTTGAAGAAGCCAAGTCGATCCCCGCCTATGAAACCTTGTTGAATATCTTTGAACGCCTGATGGTAATCACGGAAGAAGGTATCGACGATATCCGTGACCAGTTGAAACCCCTCTCCCTTTCTCCTTATATGGAGGAGAAGTTCAGGGAAGGGCTCCCCCTGGTGGACAAGAAAAACTTTACTGTCTCCGACAAGACCTTTGACGCCATGCTCGATTTCTTTTTTACAGGCCTCAGGGGCTTCAGTAATGCGATCGACAGGGATCTCAAGATCCTCGAGAATAAGCGTGTGGACGGGAAGATCTCGGGCAGCCGGCTGATTAATCAGTTTGTCATGGGAAGCGAGACCTTTCTTCCCTATGTGTTCGAGTTGCCCGATGTCAATCAACACCTCCTGTTCTTTGTCTTGCGAAACATCTTCAAGATCTGCCTCATTCCCTTTCAGGATGCCCTTACAGAGGAACTCGCAGAGCTCTGGGAAAAGGGTAAGTGCCCGATTTGCGGGTTCCCGCCTGACATAGGTGTCTTGCGCGGGGAAGGGGGAAAGCTCTATCTGCACTGTTCTATCTGCGGCCATGAATGGAGATTCAAACGAATGGCCTGCGCCTTCTGCGGAAACGATTTGCAGGAAGAGCTGAAATACCTGGAAATTGAAGGTGACGAGGTTCACAAAATCTATCTCTGCCACCATTGCCGGAAATATCTCAAGGTGATTGATTCACGAAGCCTGCCGGAAGGATACCCCATTTTTCTTGACTTGGAGGAACTTACCTCACTTCATCTCGATGTGATTGCGGACCAGCAGGGATACATGCCCGGAATCAATCTGTAAACGAAGGAGTCAGTCATGTATTCATCTGGAAAAAGGGATTTAAGGGGATACAGGTTTGTCCTGATTTTGTTGGCCGTGGGCCTTGCCATAATTCTTCCTCCTCAGGTCCATGCCGAGGACACGGGAAAGAAGGACGTTTCTGTTATTCAGGTGGGGGATAGATTTCCCGCCCTGGAACTTCCCGCGCCGCAGGCGAAGGTGTATCGTGATTATCTGGGCTTGCCTGATAGCCCTACGTTTCGCCTGAACGATGTCAAGGCAGACCTGTTGGTCGTGGAGTTTCTCAACAAGTACTGTTACCACTGCCAGCAGCAGGCCTACCTGATGAACCGCCTTTACAAGGCCTTTAAGCGTGATGAGGAGTTGAAGGATCGAGTGAGGATGCTGGGGATCGGTGTGGGGAACAATCGTATTCAACTGGCGCACTTCCGCCAGGAGAAGAGAATTCCGTTTCCCCTGATCCCGGATGAAGACTTCAAGGCCTTTGAGGCTATTGGATATCCCGGCGGGACGCCCTTTACCATTATCGTCAAGAGGGAAGGCGGGGATTTTATCGTCAAGGATACCCACCTGGGGGTGATTGAAAACCGGAAGGCATACATGGACAAGGTGCGTAAGATCCTCGTAGGCGAGGAGGTGGCGGAAGGTGCGAAGAAATACGCGTCGGCCTATCAGACCTTGAAGCCCGCCCTTTCGGAAGAGGAAATCAAGGCCCTGATTTCAGGCCGTCTCAAGGGGTCAGGAATTGAACCCCAGGAGATTACACGGCTTCAGCTCAAGGGAGAAGGCCAGGTATTTATGATAAAGTTGAAGAAGGGGGGAAATCTGGATGTGTGGTTTGCCGTCGTCGGCAGCGAGGGAAAGGTCTGCGATGTCTGCCATGACATCCATTTTATCTATGTCTTCGACCGGCAGGGGGTCATACGGGATTTCATCCCCATTCATGTCACGAAGTTTGGGAATAAGCCTTTCGAGGAGAAGGACGTGGAGAAGACGCGGGGAGCACTTGTCGGGAAGAATCTGACAAAGCCTCTTCAGTACAACCCCGATACGG
>CAZPTH010000231.1:0-3635 GCA_964589315.1 uncultured Thermodesulfobacteriota bacterium | reverse complement strand
CCTCGGGCCCTTTACCATGGGACAAATCTTATGTTTTGGGATGATCCTGGGGGGGCTTGGTATTTTTTGGTTCAGAAAATCCCGTGCAAAGACAATAGACTCCAACAATCGATTAAAGAAAAAGTAAAGCAAATTTTAAAGATTATTTAACTACTTCCTTCTCAATGTATCCTTGAATTTTGTTCATATCACCCCATATTATACAGTCCGTAGGGCATGCAAGAGAACAGGCAGGTTCTTCATTGTTTTTAAGCCGTACGACACACAAGTCACATTTCACAGCGATTTCCCTATGCTCGTCAAACTGCATGGCCCCAAAGGGACAGGCCTCCACGCAGGCCTTACACCCGATACAGAGCTCGTGATCAATAAGAACGATTCCCTGTTCGTTTCTCGAAATGGCTTCCACGGGACAGGCTTTTTTGCACGGCGCATCCGCGCAATGGTGGCAGTAAACCGGAATAAAGTTGGGAGTCTGCTCGATGACTTTTACCAATCTGGGGCCAACCCCCAGGCCGTGTTCCTGTTTACAGGCGACTTCACAGGCATGGCACCCGATGCAATTACTTCTGAAGAATATCAGCGAGACTTTCCCCATTCCATTATCCTCCTCATTTGTGAGAGTCTTTTTAATCGAATCCCGTGTCATATTCTTGACCGTTCCCGACTTTCCCCCCTCGATCACGATGCACGTGCTACCCGTCATGTTTATTCCTCCACGGGATAGATCGTGCATAGACAGGCCCGCAGGTTGGTTGCCCCGATGGCCGGATCCATGGTTTCGTGGGCGTTGTCGGTCAGGAGGTTGATATTGGATATTTCCCACCCGTGGCCGGGGTCCTTGATCTCCGGATACCACCAGCCATGTTCAGCCACGATAACACGAGGGTCAATCCCATTGTTCAGTTTCGCCCGCTCTTTTGCACGCCCCCTCGGGGACACAATCCAGACCCAGTCCCCCTCTTTGATCCCGTGTTTCTTGGCGGTATCCGGGTGTATCTCCACGATGGGGTCGGGCCTGATCTCCCTCAGCCAGGGGATATTGCGATTCGCCGAGTGGAAGAAGGTCGGAATCCGCAAGCCCGAGTTCAGGATGTAGGGATAGGTCTCTAAAAGATCCGGCCTTGAGGCGGGGCTTTCCGGAATTTCGGTGTACTTCGGAAGGGGATCGTATCCCCATTTCTCCAGGGTCGTGGAGTAAAGCTCGACCTTTTTGGTGGGTGTGGAAAAGCCTTTTACTTTGTACTTGTAGTATACCATTTTGCCCTGGAGGTACCCCTTCTCCTTGAACTGTTCCCAGGTCAGGCCGGAGGGCCCGAGGAGATAATCGAGGGCGTCCTCAACCGTATCCCACCACTCCTGCCCCATCCTTTTCCCTAATTCCATAAATATCTTGTGGTCCTGCCAGCACTCGCCTATCTCGACACACTTTTGCCTGGCGAGGACAAACCCGTGCCGTTTCCAGTTGTCGGCCACGTGGTTCTGCTCCAGCCAGGTGGCGGCGGGCAGAAAGATATCCGCAAGCTCCGCGGTCGGCGTAAGGAAAAAGTCTGCCACGGCCAGGAACTCGAGTTTTTTAAGCGCCTCGTAGGCCTCCCTCGCGTTGGCACGGGTCACGACGGGGTTTGTCCCCACGAGCAGGCCCGCCTTGAGTTGATAGGGTTTCCCCGTGAGGATGGATTCCCAGGCAACCTTCGGGGTGATAAAGGCGACCCTGGCCCCAAGCTTATACCGGTCGCCTCCCAGCCTCTTGGCGCGCGCCTCCCTGGGAAGTTCGCGATGTCGTGAAAACTCGGCAACCGTTCGGGTGGGCGGGTTGACGTACAGGACGTTTCCCCCCGGCGCATCGAGATTTCCGGTCGCCGCCATGAGCCCCGTCAAGGCCCTGGTGCAGTCTGCGCAGTTGTTGGTCTGCTCCGTGGGGACGCCCCAATGGATACAGGCCGGTTTCGTCGTGGCGTACATCCTTGCCGCTTCGCGAATCAGGTCCTTGTCGATCCAGGTAATATCCTGGACTTTTTCGAGGGGATATTCCCCAGTTCTCTTCTTAAACTCTTCCCACCCATGGATATAGGTTTCTGTGAATTCCTTGTCGTAGAGCCCTTCCTCGATGATCACGTGATGGAACCCCATGGCCAGGGCGGCGTCCGTGCCGGGGCGGATCTGCAGCCATAGATCGGCCCTCTTGGCGAGGAAGCCTTTCCGGGGGTCAATGACGATCAATTTGGCCCCTTTTCGGTAGGCCCCCCAGAAGTCGACTCCCTTGTATTCGTCCGGGTTGGTCCACTGGGGGTTACACCCCCACATCACGATGCATTTTGGCCCGCCCCGGTAGTCGCAGACCGGCAGGTTCCCGCAGGTGATAAGCGTTGAGGCCACCCGGGAGACGTAGCACATGTGCCCGGCTGTCAGGACGTTGGGGGTTCCCAGGAGGTTGGCAAAGCGGTAAAGGTGGCTTTCGTAATCCCTGCCTGTTCCCTGGCCAATCACGATGTATTCAGGGCCGAAGGCGTCGGTGACGGATTTGAACTTTGTGGCAATGGTATCGAGGGCCTCATCCCAGGTGATCCTTTCCCACTTCCCGTTGACCCTTTTCATGGGGTGGAGGATTCTATCGGGATGATAGGCCACCTGCGTAATGGCAAGCCCCTTTGAACAGAGGGTCCCGTGGCTGATGGGGGAGTCGGGGTCTCCCTCCACCTTGACGACCCTGCCGTCCTTGACGTGGGCAATCACCCCGCAGCCGCCATGGCAGCTTCTGCAAACCGTTCTGATTTTTTTCACGTCCCCCATGGTGATTCTCCTTTGTTATCCATTATTTCAACAACGTCTGAAATCCCAAACTTTAAGGCGTGTGTAAAACCTAAGATGCAGCGCGCATTCTTTTCTACGACAGGCATTCCCTCGCCCAACTCTTTTAATTCCTCTGCCAGGCGATGAATCTCCGATATCTTTTCCCCCATGGTTCGCAGGAGGCCCGACTCGTTGGCTTTGCTTTCTTTCATCGAAGCTTCCCCCTCAAATCCTTGAACCGTTTAGACTTCAAGGTATACCTCGGTAATTCCCCGGGTCTTGCAAGCAGGATATTAAATCTCAGGTTGGTTTTTGTTTTTAGGCGTTCCCGAATGGCATCCTTAAGTTCTGTCAGGGAATCGGCGTCCAGCTCTTCCTGAAGCTCCATTTTCAGGCTGATTTCATCCATGGATCCCCTTTTTTCAACGATAATTTCATATTCCCCTACAACAGGGAATTCTTTTCTCAAGACCTCTTCCACCGTCACAGGGGTGAAGAGAACGCCCCGAATTTTCCTCAAATCGTCCAACCGCCCCACGACCTCGGAGAGAACCATGGAGGTTCTGCCACACGAACACCCGTCCTGCCCCCGCCTCACGATGTCTTTCGTGTTGAACCGGATGATGGGAAAGGAGCGCCTTCCCAGGGGCGTTACCACGGCAACCCCCAAATCTCCCGGTTCGACTTCCTTACTTAGGGTTTCCATGTCGAGGATTTCTACCAGGAAAAAGGGCTCGATCACGTGAAGGCCCCTTCGTGCCTCGCACATGGAGGCCCAGCCGCATGGTTCCGTCCCGCCGATATGGTTGTAGACCTCTGCGCCCCACAGGTTCTCAAGCATC
>CAZPTH010000230.1:0-3635 GCA_964589315.1 uncultured Thermodesulfobacteriota bacterium | reverse complement strand
CGAAATTGGGTTAAAAAACAACCTGAACCTGAAGGCATCCCGCTATTCTATCGAAAGGGCTAAGAGCATGGCAAAGGCGGCCCACGCGGATTTTTTCCCGAAACTCCATATGCAGGGCACGTATCGGTGGCTGGATAATCCCGTGAAAATTGATATCCCCCAGATCACGATCCATACCCCGTTTGGTCCCCTCACCTCCCCCGCTACAACGGTATCCGAGGCGGCGCGGAATTCCGGCATCTGGACCACGAGCATTATCCAGCCGCTTTTCACGGGTGGCGCCCTGACAGAGCAGTACAAACTGGCAAAGCTCGAGGCGAAACGCGAAGAAACCGTCTTTGAAAACAACCGGCAGGCCCTGGTTGAGGCCATCAAAGACGCCTATTATGAACTGGTCAAGGCCGAGAAGGTTTATCACCTGGCGGTTAAATTCTCCGAACAGCTCGCCGAGCACCTCAAAACCGCAAAGGCCTTTCTGGAAGAGAGCATCATCCCCCTGAACGACTATCTCCAGACGAAGGTTACCCTCTCCAATGCCCGCTTAAACGTTATCAAGGCGAAAAACGGCCGAAAGATCGCCCAATCCTACCTGAACCTCCTCCTGAACAGAGATATCAACCTCGCCATACGGCCCGAAATGGAATTTCCCATGCCACCTTTAACACAACCCCTCTCATATTTTCAGGAGCTGGCCCTCCATTCCCGGCCCGACCTGAAAAGCGCCACGGCCCGCGTGGCGGAGGCCCGTTCCGCCATTCGCCTCGCCAAAAGCAGTTACTATCCCCATGTGGCCTTGAGCGTGAATTACCGGGACTTGAGTGATGAATCATTTGAGAACGATTCGGCAAGTGTCCTTGTCACGGCAAACTGGTCAATATTTGAATGGAACAAGAGGAAATGGCAGGTTGGCGCACAGAGGGCCAGGCTTGAACAGGCCATACTCCTGGAAAGCCAGTTGAAGCAGCAGATCCTTCACGAAGTCAAAACGGCCTACCTGAATGTAAAGGAATCCCTGAAACGGGTCGAGACCATAAAGGACTCCGTTGAACAGGCAAAGGAGAACCTGCGCATCAACAATTTGCGTTACAAGGAACAGGTTGCCACGTCCACAGACGTGATCGATGCCCAAACGCTCCTCCTCCGGACGGAAGTCAACCTGACAATCGCAAAAATAGATTACCTTAAGGCCCTGGCCGCGCTGGAAAAGGCCATTGGGAAACCTCTGAAGGAGGACCTATCGTGAAAAGATTCCTCGTTCCGTTTATCGCCTTAACCCTCATTGCCCCATGGGGGTGTAAATCAAAGGGCAAAAAAGAGGCCCAGAAAAAGGTGGAAAAACCCATTCCCGTGGAGGTCACCGCTGTACGGTCGAAAAAGCTGTGGGTCACCGTCTCTGCCGTTGGAACGGTAAAACCCAATCTCATGGTGACGATGAAATCCAAAATCCCTGGTAAAATTATCAGGATCCATGTCACGGAGGGCTCCCGTGTTCGCAAGGGAGACATCCTTGTAGAGCTGGATCCGGTCGATTACGAACTCGCCGTTCAAAACGCCCGTGCCGCCCTGAAGGCCGCGCAATACGCCTTTGAGGAAACAAAGGTCAATCTGAAAGAGATTGAAGGTGACTGGACACGTTACAAGCGACTTTACGAGAAGAAAGTCATCGCGAAACAGAAATGGGATCACGTCAACGCGGGATACCACAAGGCCAAGATCATGAAAGACCTGGCGGAGGCCCGGCTCTCACGCGCCAAGGTTGCCCTTGACATGGCCCTTACAAACCTGAAACACACAAAGCTTACCGCACCTTTCGATGGCATCGTCGCAAAACGTCTTGTAGACCCTGGGGACAGGGTCTATACCATGCCCCCCACGGTTCTCCTCGTGGTTATGGACATCTCCAAGGTCAAGGTGGTTACCGATATTCCCGAAAAAGAGCTGACGGATCTGCACCTCCATGCCCCCGCCAGGCTCGCCTTCGATGCCTTCCCCGGAAAGGTATTCACGGGTGAAGTAACCAAGATCTACCCCGATGTCGATCCCGTCACCAGGAACTTTACCGTTGAGATTAGGCTGGGTAACCCGGGCTGGAAACTCCATGCGGGGATGTTCGCTCACGTCCGCATAAAGGTCAAAGAGATACAAGGCCTTGTGATACCCAGAAGCGCCATGCTCAAGATTCCCGGGACCGGGGTCTTTTATGCCTTTAAGGTCGATGGGAATACCGTCCAGAAGGTCAACCTCGAAACGGGCATTACCGAGGAAAACCTCGTCCAGGTCTTGAAGGGTCTGAAGGAGGGGGAGAAGGTTGTCACGGTCGGGAACACGCGCCTGAGGACGGGGAAAAAGATAGAAATCATCAAAGAAAAGGGTATGGCAAATTGAAACTCCCAGAATTTTCCGTCCGGCGCCGCATCACCATCACGATGGTTTTCATCGCCATCCTTATTTTCGGCATCCTCTGTCTGAAACGGCTGAAGCTGGACATGCTTCCCAAGATTACCCCTCCCGTCATCAGTGTCATTACGTTCTACCCCGGCGCCAACGCCTCGGACGTGGAATCGAACGTGACCAAGTATCTGGAAGATGAGCTCACCACAGTCAATAATCTGGACAAGATTACCTCTATCTCCAAGGATAACCTCTCCGTTGTCAACTGCACCTTCAAGTGGGGGACCAACCTCGATACCGCGTCCAATGACGTGAGGGATAAGGTGGACCTGGCAAAGCCCAAGCTCCCTGATGACGTGGAGAAGAGCCTCATTTTCAAATTCAGCAGCTCCAGTTTCCCCATCGTCATCGCGGCGATTACGGCCACGGAGA
This sequence comes from uncultured Thermodesulfobacteriota bacterium, assembly GCA_964589315.1. Lineage (GTDB taxonomy): Bacteria > Desulfobacterota > S145-22 > S145-22 > S145-22 > JAOZMY01. The sequence goes on along the minus strand of CAZPTH010000230.1, from coordinate 812 downwards.
GCTATCCCCAGCTCTACCAGATCACGGACAAGATGATCGCGGATCCCCTGAAGCGCGTTCCCGGCGTGGGCACGGTCATTTTGAGGGCGGGGCTGGAAAGGCAGATCAATGTTTTTCTGCACAAGGATAAACTGGAGGCCTATCATATCTCCGTCCAGCGACTCAAGGCCCTGTTGAAGGCGGAGAATATCAATCTCCCGGCCGGGGACCTGAAAACGGGGCGCTTCGATTACAACCTGAGAATCATGGGGAGATTCAGGAGCCCGGATGAGCTCAAATCCCTTGTCATCGGCGAACACAAGGGGCACGTCCTCTACCTGCGGGACGTGGCCACCATCCAGGACAGCTTCAAGGAGCAGATCGAAAAGGCCTGGGGGGATGGACGCACCGGCATGGTCCTGATGATTCAAAAGCAGTCCGAGGCCAACACGGTGGAAGTCGTGGACGCCGTCATGGCCAAGTTCAAGGACATTCAGAAACGTATCCCCCATGATGTACGAATCAAGATCATCATCGATTCGGCGCGGGACATCCGCAATTCCATCCGGGACCTTTCCAAGACCGTCTATTTCGGCGGCCTCCTCGTGATTCTCATCACCCTGCTCTTTTTGAGGAAGTTCCGATCGAGCCTCATCATCGCGTTGACCATCCCCTTTTCGCTGATTATCGCCTTCATCTTTCTCTACATCTTCGGTTACACCATCAACATCATCTCCATCATGAGCTTGTCCATCGCCATCGGGATGGTGGTGGACAACGCCATCGTTGTCTTGGAGAATGTGATGCGCCATATTGAGGAGGGAGAAACCCCG
>CAZPTH010000229.1:0-3637 GCA_964589315.1 uncultured Thermodesulfobacteriota bacterium | reverse complement strand
TTCAATTCCCCAAGATTCTACTTTGTTAAATGTATGTTAAATTTTATGAAATCTTCGAGTTTGCAACAATCTCTAACCGGTTCTCATTTTCCTTGACATAATATCGAATATCGTTTACGGTTATCGATATGGAGTCTTCAGACAAGGCACTCGAACGAGAGATCCTCCTTGCCTTATGGAAAATTCACATTTTGCACCATGCCGGGGAGGGGCCGGTGGTGGGCCAATGGATGATCCGGGAACTGCGCCGCCATGGTTACGAGATCAGCCCCGGAACGCTCTATCCCCTACTGAAACGGATGGAGAAGCGGGGATGGCTGCAATGTGTCACAGATCCCGCTGGAGGCCCACGTGCTCGACGGGAATATTACCTGACGCCGGGCGGTAAACGTATCCTCGCTCATCTCCGTGAACGGGTCAGGGAACTTTGGGAGGAAATTCGTGACGAAGAATGACCCCCTGATTCAGGTCTCACACCTGACCCTTCGGTTCGGGGAAAAGACCCCATTCAGGAATTTTTCCCTTGCCGTCAGCCAAGGGGAACGGGTCGTCCTGACGGGAGAATCGGGGACGGGAAAATCCACGTTTCTGAAATGCCTCCTGGGATTTGCTGTCCCGGATGAAGGGGAAATTACTGTCGACGGGATCCCCCTGAATGACACCACGGTCTGGAAGCTTCGCACCCGCTTCGCGTATGTTCCCCAGGAACCGGAACTGGGGGACGGAACTGTGAGGGAGTGGCTGGAGCGCCCTTTCACCTATCGGGCCAATTCTCACCTGAAAGAAAATCTCTCGCGCCTTCCTGAGCTCATGCAAAAACTTTCTCTCTTGCCTTCCCTGCTCGATGCGAAGGTTGAAACCCTCTCCGGGGGTGAAAAACAGCGGGTCGCCTTGATCGGGGCTCTCCTGCTCGACCGGGAGATCCTCCTCCTGGACGAACCGACCTCCGCCCTGGACAAGAAGAACAGCCGTGCCATTATCTCCCTTCTTGTTTCTTTAGACATGGAAGCCATCATAGGGGTATCCCATGATCCCGATTTACTCTCGTTCGCGGACCGTGTCATCCCCTTTCCCGAGAACGGAGGATCGTAGGCATGGGGGCACAGCACATCCAGGCTGCCTCGCTGGCGGGATTCTACCTCCTGCTGATCATCCCCCTGGGGATTCTCCTCTGGCTCAAGATTCCCATCTTCGGACAGACCTTAATCGCCATCCTCCGCATGACGGTTCAGCTCCTTTTCGTGGGGCTCTATCTCCAGGTCGTTTTCCGCTGGAACAATCCCTGGATCAACGGGGCATGGCTCATGGTCATGATCATCGTGGCGGATCTTTCCATCATTCGGGGTGCCGATTTAAAGGCAAAGAAATTCCTCTTGCCCCTCTTCGGCGCCCTTATCGTGGGATCAGCCGTTCCCCTCTTCGCCTTCCTGGGGCCCGTACTGAGACGGCCTACCCTGATGGACGCCCAGTATGTCATTCCCATCGGCGGGATGATCCTCGGAAACTGTCTCCGCGCGGACCTGATCGGGATAAGGACCTTCTATGGGTCCCTGCAAAAACGTGAAAAGAGTTTTCTCCTCTCCCTTGCCCAAGGGGCCCGTCTCCACGAGGCCATTCGCCCGTTCCTTCGGGAGGCGTGTCAATCCGCCCTCGCCCCCACCGTGGCCACCATCGCCACGATCGGGCTGGTGGCGTTGCCGGGCATGATGACGGGAGTCATCCTGGGAGGCGCCAACCCGGCAACCGCCATCAAGTATCAGATAGCAATCATGATCGCCATCTTCACGGGCACGGCCATCACCGTGGTTCTGGCCGTTCTCATGAGTATCAAGGCAAGCTTCACGGCGTATGGTGTCCTGGATCGGAAGGCCTTTCGACCCCCAAAAATGTAAAAATCACTGTTTAATCGCAACCCGTCCGCGTAGAGCGGAAGGGACTCTCTGTTTCATGGCAGCCGTGGGAACCCATGCCGGCACGATAGGTGGTTGCCCCATGGCCTTCAGGATTTTCAAGCCGCCTTCAGGCGATAACAGGTACTTCAAAAAGGCTATGGCGGCCGCCTTGTTGGGGGCCTTTTTCAAAAGGGTCACCCCGTAGGTAATGGCCCTTCCCACCTTTTTTACCTTGGTTCCCGGCTTTTTCCCGGAGATCTCCACGACCGCCTGCTTGTAGAAATCGTTGAAATCAGTGCTCCCCAGATTTATCTTGGCGGGAAGCTCCAGGAACTTCAAATCGTGCTGCACCGCCACGGAGCGGTATTCCCAGGCATAATCCATATCTCCCGTCTGTAACAAAACAATAAGCTCCACCGATTTGGGCCTGATATTTTTCAAGGGTCGGTTTTTCAGCAGGGCTTGATACAACCCATTTATTTTATAATACCTTTCGGCAAGCTGCATCACCATCAGGGCGCGGTATCCACAGGGATCGGCGTTGGGATCAGCCTGACCCCAGACCACTTTTTTATCTTGCAGGATCCTGTACCAGTTTTTCGCGTCGATCTTTTCGTGGAAACGGCTCTTGTCCGTGTAACACAACACGACCTGGTTGCTGGCAAAACGGATGTTGAAATCGGCAAAGGCAGGAATCAGGAAGGTATCGATCACGGAATCGTCCGCCGAAAACATGAGGTCGCAGGGACGATGCAAATCGGCGATCTTCCGGGCGCAGGTGCGGCTGCCTGCCGCCTCCCGAACGATATCCACCCCGGGATGCGCCGCCTCAAAGGCCTTTTCCATCTTATACAGCGGCAAGGTCAGGCTTCCCGCGTGGAAGATTATAACCTTTCCCCTGATTCTCTGATCTTCTGAACTTCCTTCCAGTTTCTTTTCCAGCTTTCTCGCCACAACCGCGTCCTGATAAAGCGGACGACCATATTTTTTCTCCCCATAAGTCCGAATGATCTTCTGCCCTGCCGGCGAAGCGACATAATCGATGAATTTCAGGGCCAGCTTCGTGTTCCGGTTCGGATACTTGGCCGGATTCGGCATCAGGGCGTGATAGACGTTGATTAAAATAGGATCTCCCTTGAAAAGGGGAACCAGATTTCGGATCTTGGCCTTCTTCACAAAGTAAGTACTGTTGTCCGTCATGAAATAGCCCTGCTCCCTGTCCGCCCGCATCAGCGTGGGGCCCATGAAATCGTGGGTGACGATATACCAGGAACCCGATGGCTTGATTCCCGCCATCTTCCATATCTTCAATTCCCGTTTGTTGGTTCCTGAGTTGTCCCCCCGAGAGAAAAATCTTGCCTTTGCCTTCGCGATCATCGCGTAGGCCTCTGAAGCCGACTTGGCCTTTCGAATCCCGGCGGGATCTGATTTCGGCCCGACGATGAAAAAGGCGTTCGCCCCGATGAGGGTGCGATGGGTAGCCCATCCCTCCGCCACCGCCTTTTTCTCCACGGCCGGTGCATGGACCATGATCACGTCACACTTCCCCGCTTTCATGAAGGCAAGGGAGGCGCCACTCCCCTTTTTATACCAGATCAGGCGACAGTTATTGGCCTTGCAAAAGGGATCGGCCAGGGCCTTGAGAAGCCCCAGTGCCCCCGGGCTGCCCGTGGCAACGACGAGGGTCGCTTCTCCGGTACCGTAAACTCCCTTTGGAGTGCTCTGTGCCATCGCTGAAGCGTTGA
>CAZPTH010000228.1:0-3670 GCA_964589315.1 uncultured Thermodesulfobacteriota bacterium | reverse complement strand
AATCCATGGTGTCCCTGAAACGGGACGGGTCGTCTTCCCATGCCTGGAGGATTGTATCCGTTTTCGGAGGATGGGACCCTTGCCCAAAAAAGGTCCGTCCCCCCGGAAGTTCAACGGGTGAGATCCATTTCTGGCTCAGGCCGATGGGCTTGAGATGGGTAAGATAAGACAGGGCAACCAGTCCCTCCTGAAAGGTCGGTTGCCTCGGTAGCTCTTTCCAGGACATTTGGCGGGTATCGGTCTGAATGACAAAGGTTTTCCCCAGGAAGGGGAGGGAAATGGTTTTCTCTTGAACCAGGACACCTGTTTCATCCCGTAAAAATATTTCCATGTCAACGCCACCGAGGTCTTCCCAGAGGGCCGGTGGAAGGGTTTTCCAGCTTTCATAGGCGGGATTTTTGTCGGGTGAGAGGATGCCGTTCATTTTCACATTTTTAACATCTCGAACGATCCCGGATCAAGGTGAGCCGGGTAAGAGATAAAGGATAAGAGGCCTTTTTGCTGCTTGTAAGATGCTTTGGCACTTCACAGCTTACGACTTTCGATTTACGAACTGAATTTTATGCTTGACATTTGCGAAAAACTTATATATTCATTTCATGAAATGAAAAATAATAAGTCCTTGGTATCACAAGATGAACAAAAACATCTTGAAATACTGAGCCTCATCGAAAAGGATGGCATGATTACCCAGCAGGAGATTGCTGATCACCTGGGGGTTGCCATCGGACTTGTTAATTCATTCGTCAAGCGGATGGTGCGCCGCGGGTATATCCGAATCAAACGGGTCCCCAAGCGGCGGTATCTCTATATGCTGACGCCAAAAGGGGTTTCAGAAAAGGGGAGATTGACCATCCGTTTTATCCAGGATTCACTGAAGCTCTATCGGGATTACCGCAGAAAGTGCAAGGATATTTTTAAGGGGCTTGTCCGGGATGGTGTCTCGAAGGTCTATCTTATCGGCACGGGAGACCTGGCGGAGATCGCCTATATCTCCATGCAGGAGGTAGGAATCGAGGTTTCGAAGGTTTATGACCCGGCTGAGGAAATGGTCGGCAAACGGTTTTTCGGGAAGGATGTATTCCCGTTGGGTGATCTCCCGAATGGGGGTGTCGTGGTCATGGCGGATCTCAATTACTCCGGAAACGGGGAAGATAAAAATCACGAATATTGGATAGATTTGAGGGCGTAACATGGATGCTTCCATAGACCTTGAAGGTTTTCGCTGGTATCTTGTCAAAACGAAACCACGTGAAGAAGAGAGGGTTCTGGGGCACCTGAGAAATGCCCGTTATTCTTATCTTTTTCCAACCTTCTGGAAAACGGTTCTCTTCGGGAGGAAACGGGAAAAGAGGCCCTTGTTCCCGGGGTATATCTTCGCGTATTTACGGTTGAAGAGGGATTACCACAAAATTCGCTATACCCGGGGCGTGCTGGGCTTTGTAAGGTTTGGGAATCTTCCGGCCCAGGTGGATGACAACATTATTGAGTCTTTGAAGGCAAGGACACGGGATGATGGAACGGTAAGGATGATTTCCAGGCCTCTCAAAGAGGGAGACAGGGTGAAGATTGCTGATGGTCCCTTTGCGGGGTTCGAAGCGGTTTTTGTCGAGTCCCTGAATGACGGAGAGCGGGTGGCGCTTCTCCTGGAGGGACTCAATAGTGCGCGGGTGGAGATAAACAGGCTGTATGTCTCCACCGTAATATAATTTGTTGACGCTGACGTTCATAAGGCGATGCGGCCGAAATCCGAGGGATTTCGGGACGGCGGTAGCCTGTCTATTTTCAGGAGAATCATAATGGTTTCTGTGGCGGTGATCGGCGGGGGGTATTGGGGAAAAAACCTGATTCGGAACTTTGCGTCCCTGGGGGCTTTGAAGATCGTATGCGACACGGACGTGGGGGTCCGAAAGCAATTCGAGGAGTCCTATCATGTCCAGGGTGTGGGAAATATCGAAGATCTCCTGAAACAGGAAGGGGTAGATGCCTGGGTCGTTGCGACACCTGCGGCCACCCATTTCGATATTGCAAAACTTGCTATTGAGAATGGCAAGTCGGTTTATGTGGAAAAGCCCCTTGCCATGAAGAGTGCGGAGGCGGAAGAGTTGATCCGCCTGGCCCGGGAGAAGGGGGTGACCCTCATGGTGGGGCATCTCCTCCAGTATCACCCGGCCGTCGTTAAGTTGAAAGAGCTGATCGATGATGGCGAACTGGGCAGGATCCGTTACGTCTACTCCAACCGCCTGAATATGGGCAAGATTCGCACGGAAGAAAATATCCTGTGGAGCTTCGCGCCGCACGATATTTCGGTCATCATTTCCCTCCTGGAGGAATTGCCGGTTTCGGTCATGGCCTCCGGTGGAACCTACCTTCAGCCTGATGTGGCGGACGTGACGCTGACCGCCTTTGAGTTCCCCGGCGGGGTCAAGGGACACATCTTTGTCTCCTGGCTGCATCCCTTCAAGGAGCAAAAGCTGGTTGTCGTGGGAGACCAGAAGATGGCCGTCTTTGATGACATGTCGGACGAGAAGCTGAAACTCTATTCGCATTCCATTCTCTGGCGCCACCAGGTCCCGGAGGCGCAAAAGGCCGATCCCGTGCCGGTATCCCTGCCGGATGAAGAACCCTTGAGGCTGGAATGCCAGCATTTCCTGGAATGTGTCGAAAAGGGATTGACGCCAAGGACGGACGGGGAAGAGGGCTTGCGGGTTTTACGCATTCTCGAGGCCTGTCAGCATTCCGTGGACAGAAAAGGTGAAAAGGTCAGCCTCGCGGAAATTCCAAAGGGCACACAAACCCCTTCGTTTTTTGTCCATCCCACGGCGCAGGTGGATGATGGCGTCAAAATCGGGGAGGGGAGCCGGATCTGGCATTTTTCTCATATCCTCTCGGGTTCCCGGATCGGGCAAAATTGCCGGATCGGCCAGAACGTGGTGATTGGTCCCAACGTCACGATCGGGGACAATGTCAAGATACAGAACAATGTCTCTGTCTACGACGGGGTGACCCTGGAAGATGATGTCTTCTGCGGGCCTTCCATGGTTTTTACCAACGTGATCAACCCGAGGAGCGAGATTCCCCGGATGCACGAGCGGAAAGAGACCCTGGTCAGACAGGGGGCGACCTTGGGAGCAAACTGCACCATCGTGTGCGGGCATACCGTGGGGCGTTACGCCTTTGTGGGGGCCGGCGCGGTGGTGACGAAGAATGTGCCGGATTATGCCCTGGTCCTCGGGAATCCTGGTCGGGTATCGGGATGGATGTGCCGGTGCGGAATCCGGCTTCAGGAGAGAGACGATGCGACCTGGGTGTGCCCCGAATGCGGCAGGAGGTATGAAAAAGGCGGAGACGGGCTCACAGAGGTTGTCCCGTCAAGCGCCGTGGCATGAAAAACCTCCTGATTGTTTCCTTTTATTTTCCTCCCATCATGTCCGCGGGATCCGTAAGGGTTGGAAAGTTCGCGAAATACCTTCCCGAGTTCGGGTGGAGCCCGATTGTTTTGACGGTGAACCCCAAAGAGGTTATGGCGACAGGCATACCGGTGGAAACGGAGAATTGGCGGGTTGTTCGGACGACGTATCATGACCCGGTTGGACTATTTTCAAAACCACCCGCTGGCCATGGGAAGGCCTCAAATCCTGTTTCAAAGGGTGGGAAAAGGGGGAAGACA
>CAZPTH010000227.1:0-3690 GCA_964589315.1 uncultured Thermodesulfobacteriota bacterium | reverse complement strand
GCCATTCGCCAGGCCAAGGGATTGACCCTGGAGGATGTTTCCAAACGGACGGGGCTGTCCAAGGCGCTGATCTCCCGAGTCGAAAATGAGCAGGTGTCTCCTCCCATTGCGACGCTTCTGCGTATTGCCTCTGCCCTCAAGGTGGAGATCAGCCATTTCTTTTCAGATAAAACGGCGCCTCACAAGGTCACGGTCGTGCGGCATCACGAGGTATCTTCTTCCAGGGATTCCATGATGATCGTGGGAAAGGATGCCGGGTACACCTATGAACTCCTCGCCTTCAAAAAGGACGACAAGCATATGGAGCCCTTTATCGTCCGCTTCGATTTAAGGAAAAGGGAGGAAGTTGCCCTGCAACAGCACAAGGGAGAAGAGTTCCTTCATCTTCTGGAAGGGAAGCTGGAGTTTTTTACACAGGATGAGTTCTTCGTTCTCGAGGAGGGTGACAGTATCTATTTCGATTCATCCATTCCCCATGGGTACCGGGGGATCGGGGAGAAGCCTCCAAAGGCCCTGGTGGTGGTTTACGCGCCCTGAAAAGGAGGGAAATTAAACATGATTGAGATACGATTCCACGGAAGGGGAGGGCAAGGCGCCGTCGTTGCCTCCAAGATGCTGGCGGTGGCCTTCTTTAAGGAAGGAAAGGGTGTCCAGTCGTTTCCGACCTACGGCGCGGAGCGGAGGGGGGCGCCGGTGGCGGCCTTCATCCGTGTCGACGACAAGCCCGTCCTGTATCATCACAACATCTATGCCCCAACGCACGTGGTCGTCCTCGATCCCTCCCTCATGGAGCGGGTCGATGTGACCCAGGGATTGAAAGAGGGGGGATTTGTTCTCGTCAATACCAAACTGAAACCCTCCGATTTTCCGGATCTCAAGGGGTTTGAGGTGCACGTGGTGGACGCGAGCGGGATCGCCGTTAAGCACGGGCTTGGGAGCAAAGAGAATCCCATTGTGAACACGGCGGTTCTGGGGGCCTTTGCCAGGGCAAGCGGGCTTGTGGGGCTCCCTGCGGTTTTGGAGGCCGTGAAAGAGGAAAGCCCCATCAAGGTAAAGGCAAACCTTGCGGCGGCCGAGGAGGCCTACGACAAGGTTAAGTAGATTTGTGAATTCAAACCATTGTGAGGGAAAAATGCTCGGGGAACTGATAAAGTTTCATTCCATAGAGGAACTTCCGGATTCGCCGGTGACCTTTGGAACCACCCTGTGGAACCCGACGGGAACCTGGCGGAGTATGTATCCCATTCACCTCTCTCGGTTATCTCCCTGTATGCTGGGGTGCCCCGCGGGGAATCCCATCGAGGGTTTTATCCGTAAGATTGAGGAAGGAGATGTGGACGGGGCCCTGGCGCTGATTCGGGAGGAAAATCCCCTCCCGGGTGTGTGCGGGAGGGTCTGTTTCCATCCCTGTGAAAGTGCCTGCAACCGGGGGAATATGGATCAGCCCGTGGCGATCCATGAACTGGAACGATGGGTCGCGGACCGGGGAAAATGGCATCCCCCCACTCCGGAGAAAGAAACGGGGAAAAATGTTGCAGTCGTGGGGTCCGGGCCCGCCGGCTTGACGGCCGCCTATCACCTGCGGCGTCTGGGTCATGCCGTCACTGTGTTCGAGAAAGAAAAGGAACTCGGTGGCCTGCTGCGCTACGGAATCCCCGCCTACCGCCTCCCCAAAAAGGTCCTCAACCGTGAACTTAGGTTTCTCCGGGAGATGGGTATTGTGTTCGAGACGGAGACAACCCTGACAGAGGAGGCCGCCAAGGAGCAGGGCTTTCACGCGGTCCTGTTTGCGGTGGGTGCCCAGAAATTCCGGGATCCAAAGTTGGTTCACCAGGCGGGGGAAGGGGTCTGGCAGGCCCTGGAATTCCTGAAAAGGGTGAACGAAGGGAAAATTTCGTCCCTGAAGGGGAAGATCGTGGTCATCGGCGGCGGAAACGCCGCCATCGACGCGGCACGCTCCGCCATGAGGTTAGGGGCGAAGGTGACCGTGGCCTACCGGAGAATGCGAGAAGATATGCCGGCCTTTGATGAGGAGGTTGAGGCGGCCGTGGAAGAGGGGGCCGAGTTTGTCTTTCTTGCCGCCCCTCAAAGTGTGAAGCGAAACCCGGAGGGCAAGGTCACGGGGATTGGATTTACCCGTGCCGTTGCGGGAAAGATAGATGCTTCTGGGCGACATAGAATATCCATCGATCCCCACGATACCTTCACGCTTGACGCGGATGGCGTCATTCTCGCGACGGGCGAGGCACCTGGAGAACTCCCGTGGGCTGTCGATTTCAAGCCGGGGCGCACCCAGTGCGAGACGGATGAGGACGGGGTCTTCGTCGCGGGGGATGTGGTGGGGACCCAGCGGACCGTTGCCTACGCCATCGGATGGGGAAAACGGGCGGCCGTGGCCATCGACAGCTATCTTCGGGGAGAGAAACCCGACATGAAAAGGGTGGCCCTCCCTGGCGGGGAAGGTATCTCCATGCGTGCCTATCGGGGGGAATACGAGATTCCGGAGGGAGATGGGGTTTCTTTTGAAGAGGTCAACGATTTTTATTTCCCCGACCTGAAACGCGCGGTTTCCAGACATCTGCCTGTTGTTCAGAGAACCACCGGGTTCAAGGAGGTGGTCAGGGGGCTCATAAAGCCCCAGGCCCTCAAAGAAGCCGGACGGTGTTTTCACTGCGGGGATTGCGTGATGTGTGACAACTGCCTGATCTTCTGCCCCGATGTTGCCATCACACGAAAAGAGGACGGATCGGGATACGACGTGGACCTGGATCATTGCAAGGGGTGCGGTATCTGCGCCCGTGAATGTCCCCGAGGGGCCATTGTCATGGTGGAGGAAAGGATATGAAAAAGGTACTGATGGGAAATTTTGCGGCATCCCATGGGGTCCGTCTCTCTCGGGCCCAGGTGATATCGGCCTATCCGATTACCCCCCAGACCCACGTGGTCGAGGAGCTCTCTGCCGTCGTTGCCCGGGGGGAATTGAAGGCCAAGTTCATCAAGGTAGAATCGGAACATTCGGCCCTGGCCTGCTGCATCGCGGCGTCGGTGATGGGAGCGAGGACCTTTACCGCTACCAGCTCCCATGGCCTGCTTCTCATGCATGAACTGCTCCACTGGGCGGCGGGGGGACGGCTTCCCATCGTGATGGTTGCCGTGAACCGGGCCATTGCCCCGGGATGGAACATCTGGAACGAGCAGACCGATACCCTTTCTCAGCGGGATACGGGATGGATTCAACTCTACTGTGCCAGTAACCAGGAGATCCTTGATACGGTGATCCAGGCCTTCTTCCTGGCGGAAAGTGTCAAAATTCCCGTGATGGTTATCTACGATGCCTTCATTCTGTCCCACACCTACGAACCGGTGGATATCCCTGACCAGAAAGTCATTGATAAGTTTCTCCCCCCGATTAACAATCCGGAGGCCTTGAAGGTGGGAGAGGCGCGGGCCTTCGGAAGCGTGACCAATCCCGATTTCCACATGGAATTCCGTATCAAGCTTCACGATGCCTATCGCAAGGCCTTGGAGAAATTCAGAGAAATAGACAAGGCCTACAAAGACCTCCTGGGCCGGGGGTATGGTATCGTGGAACCCTACCGGTGCGACGACGCGGAACTCATCATGGTGACTGCCCGGTCTCTCGCCGGGCCGACCCAAATGGTGGTTGACAGCCTGCGGGAGAAGGGGATC
>CAZPTH010000226.1:0-3692 GCA_964589315.1 uncultured Thermodesulfobacteriota bacterium | reverse complement strand
CCCGTTCAGGTGAAGGGAAAGACCGTGGGAGAATGCCTCGATGTTTTCCTGCAGCAGTTCCCGGATGTGGAAGACAAATTGTATGCGAAGCCGGGACAGCTCCATGCCTATATCGAGGTGTATGTGAATGACGAGAGTGCCTACCCGGACGAACTGAGCAGGCCTGTCCGGGATGGCGATGAAATTTCCCTGACCTACCTGATGTCGGGGGGATAGGGCCCAAAGGGAGACATAATCCATGAGAATTGAGTCGATCGCGATCAGCGCTGAAAAGGGGGTTCGGAAGATTCCTGTCGAATCGGCCTTCCTGATTCGGAACCACGGGATCAAGGGGGATGCCCACGCCGGTCCATGGCATCGTCAGGTCAGTTTTCTGGCGTCTGAGGCCATTGAACGGGTGAAAGAGGCCGGGTTACGTGTGGATTTTGGGGATTTCGCCGAGAACATTGCCACCTCGGGGGTCGACTGGCCCTTGCTGCCCGTGGGAACCAGGGTTCGGATTGGGGACAAGGTCCTGGTGGAGATCACCCAGATCGGCAAGAAATGCCACACCACGTGCGCCATCTTCGAAATGGCCGGTGACTGCATCATGCCCCGGGAAGGGGTCTTCGCGAGGGTCCTTGCCGGTGGGGAGATCCGCCGGGGAGATAAAATACAACTTATCTTTTCGCCGGAAACGGTGAAAGGGAGATAGAGTCATGTGGGATTATACGGATAAAGTCAAGGAGTATTTCCTCAACCCCCGAAACGCGGGGGACTTGAAGGACGCCAACGCGGTGGGAGAGGTCGGCTCCATGGCCTGTGGCGATGCCATGAAGCTGATGCTGAAGGTGAACGATCAAGGGATCATCGAGGACGCCAGGTTTCTGACCTTCGGCTGCGCCAGCGCCATCGCCTCTGCCTCGGCCCTCACGGAATTGATCAAGGGCAAAACCATCGAAGAGGCCGAAAAAATCACGAACCAGGATATCGCCCAATACCTTGGGGGGCTGCCGAAGGAAAAGATGCACTGCTCCGTGCTGGGTCGCCAGGCCATGGAGGCCGCGCTGGCCGATTACAGGGGCGAAAAGGTCAAAGAAAAGGAAGGAACCATTGTCTGTGAATGCTTTGGGGTGACCGACCTGGAGATTGAACGGGCCATCCGGGAGAATCATCTTACCACCGTGGAGGAAGTCACCGATTACACGAAGGCCGGAGGCGGCTGCGAAAATTGCCATGAGACCATCAGGGAAATCATCGCAAAGGTTCAGGGGGAGGCACTCCCTCCACGCCGGCCAAAACTTTCCAATATCCAGAAGATAAAGAGGATCGAGGAGACAATCGAAAGGGAGATCCGCCCCTCTCTCCAGCAGGACGGGGGAGACGTGGAGCTGGTGGATGTGATTGGCAACCGGGTTCTGGTTGCCACCCGGGGTGCCTGCGCCCTGTGTCATGCCTCCGAGATAACCCTGAAGAGCCTTGTGGAGGCAAAGCTGCACGAATTTGTCTCTCCCGACCTGGTGGTGGAGGAGGTGAAGGAATGAAGACAATCTACATGGACAACAATGCCACGACGCGGGTGGCGCCGGAAGTTTTGGAGGCCATGCTGCCGTACTTCAGTGAGCTTTATGGAAACCCCAGCAGCGCGCACACGTTCGGGGGCCAGGTGGGCCACAAGATCCGGGAGGCGAGGGAACAGGTGGCCGCGTTCCTGGGCGCCCAGCCGGATGAAATCATCTTTACCAGTTGCGGATCGGAGAGCGACAACACGGCCCTCCGCTCCGCCCTCCAGACCCAGGAAGGGAAGAGGCACATTGTGACCAGTCGCGTGGAGCACCCCGCCATCAAGGTCCTGTGCGGTCACCTTGCCAAGCGGGGGGTCCGGATCACGGAGATCCCGGTGGACCGGGAGGGACGCCTGGACATGGCGCGTTACGAAGAAAGCCTCACGCCGGACACGGCCCTCGTGAGCCTCATGTGGGCGAACAATGAAACGGGGGTGCTCTTTCCCGTGGAAGAGGCGGCGCAAATGGCCAGATCCCGGGGCATCCTTTTTCATACCGACGCGGTCCAGGCGGCGGGAAAGATCCCCATCGACCTTGGGCGCAGCGCCATCGACATGCTGTCCATCTCGGGGCACAAGCTTCACGCGCCAAAGGGGATCGGAATTCTCTACGTGCGGCGTGGAACCCCTTTTGCCCCCTTTCTGATCGGGGGGCATCAGGAACACGGACGCCGCGGCGGGACAGAAAACACGGCCAGCATTATCGGCCTGGGCAAGGCCTGCGAGCTGGCGGGAGAACATATGGAGGTGGAAAACACGCGGGTCAGGGCCCTCAGAGACCGCCTTGAGCGGGAAATTCTGAAGCGGGTTCCACGGTCCCGGGTCAATGGCGGCGGCGCGGAGCGCCTGCCCAACACGAGCAACATCAGCTTCGAGTCCGTCGAGGGAGAGGCAATCCTCCTCCTCATGGACGCATTCGGGATTTGCGCCTCGTCCGGGTCGGCCTGCACCTCCGGGTCCCTTCAGCCGTCCCATGTCCTTCGCGCCATGGGGGTTCCCTTTACCATGGCGCACGGGTCCATCCGGTTCAGCCTCAGCATCTACAACACGGAGGAAGAAGTGGATTTCGTCATTGAAAAGGTCCCATCCATCATCGAAAGGCTGCGGTCCCTGTCGCCTTTCTGGAAAGGGGAGGAAAAGGCTTGTGACGCAAAAGCTCGATAAATACCCGCGTGACGCCATGGGCATGGATTTGGAGAAAAGGCTCACCGAACGTGAATGCCGGATCGACCTTTCCGAATCCCAGCGCTTTCGCCACAGGATTCCCGAAATCGTCGACAGGCTCGTTCTCACGTGCGGCGACCGCGCGTGCTTCGACCATGTCAGCCCCGAACCGATTCCCTCCCGCGCCTCCATCATCGACCTGATTACGAGGGCCATGCGGATTCTGTATCCGGGTTATTTCCTGGACACGCGCGTGGACGACGTCAACCTTTCTTACTACTTTGGCCAGGAGATCACCGCGTTCTTCGAGGCCCTCGCGGAACAGATCACCCTCTCCATCCGGCACGAATGCCTGCGGCACCAGCTACCCTGCTCGAACTGCACCGAAAGGGGGTTTGAGGCGGCGATCGCCTTCCTGGAGGCGATGCCGGACCTTCGGCAGGCCCTGGCGAAGGACGTGGTGGCCGCTTACGAGGGAGACCCGGCCGCCCGGGGATACGATGAGATTATCTTCTGCTACCCGGGGATGTTTGCCGTCACCGTGTATCGGATGGCGCACCGGCTCATGCACCTGAATGTCCCCTTCATCCCGCGCATCATGACGGAATACGCCCACAGCCGGACGGGGATCGATATCCATCCCGGCGCCCATATCGGCGAGAGCTTTTTTATCGATCACGGAACGGGGGTCGTCATCGGAGAGACCACGGAGATCGGGGACCGGGTCCGGATCTACCAGGGGGTGACCCTGGGGGCGCTTTCCCTCCCGAGAGATGAGGTGGAAGACCTGCGGCGGGTCAAGCGCCACCCCACCATCGAGGACGACGTGATCATCTATTCCGGGGCCACGATCCTCGGGGGAAACACCGTCATCGGCGCGCGGTCCATCATCGGCGGGAATGTCTGGCTGACCGATTCCGTCCCCCCCGACACGCGGGTCTTTCTGAAGACGCCCGAGCTTGTCTACTTGAACACATCTGACTGA
>CAZPTH010000225.1:0-3733 GCA_964589315.1 uncultured Thermodesulfobacteriota bacterium | reverse complement strand
ATGAAGTTCATAGTTTACAGGGATGAAGGATAGGCGTGTTTGCAGGAGGTATAGGAGGACCATACTGTCGTGCCCTCCCGAGACGCAAACTAACAGCCGGTCCCCGTCCTCGATCAAGCCGAATTTTCCGATGGCCTTTCCCATCAGGGAGTGCATGAGGGCGTCAACCCCTTTTTTCCTCATTCCTGCTTTCCTCTCAAAAAATTCCCCTCCTCATACCATATTTGCCAATGATTGACTATGGAACGAGGAGGGGAGGGGAAAGGCCTTGGCTAAACCCCCGATGGTTTATCGAGGAATGGTTTTATCCACCATAAAAAATCCCCCAGGCGATGAGAAAGATACAGAGAATCCCGATGGACAGGCCTGTCATGCCGAGCAGATGTCCCAGGGCCTCCTCCCAGAGGCGGGGATACTTGGTTTCAATTTTTTCCAACTGTCCCTTGGCCTTGAGGCGGGCATATTGCATCGGACGCTCTTCCTCCAGCATGTAGCCGGGAACCACGCCGGTGAAGATAACGGGATCCATGGGGAATTTCTCCGGCCTCAGGTGGGTATTGAAGAAATGGACCGTGAAGATAAACCCGGACGCGAGAAGCGCTTCGTCGGAATGGACGATCGTTGCAATGTTAAAGAGCCATCCCGGGAGAAATTTCGCAAAGAATTGAGGTTGCCATAACATCAACCCGGAAAGGCCGATGGCAAACATTCCCCAGAAGACGGCGAGAAAATCGAATTTTTCCCAATAGGTCCACCGATCAAACTTGGGTTTGGGGCCTTTCATGAAGAACCATTTGAACATCCCAACAAGATCCTGGGCATCTTTCCAGCGCGGAAAGAGGGAATCAGGGCCGAACAGTTTCTGGAAGAAATTCTCACCGGTCGGTTTCAGGAACAGGTAATAAAGGATCCACAAAATCGTAACGCCAAAATAGGCGAAGGTAATAATGGCGCATATGCGGTGGAGATGACCCGCGGCCATGGGACCACCGAGAAAGTTGATGACGCCTTTTGCCCATGGTGCATCAGAAAACTTGAGGGGGGAACCGGTCAAAACCAGGCCGAGGAAACTGAACATCATGGCCAAATGGATGAGTTTCTCGAGCCAACTGAAACGACGGTAAATGACCTTTGGATTTTTGGAGGGGTAAACATAGATTCCCTTCTTGCGGAGTTCGTTCCGCTCTATGTAGCTGCGAATCAGCCAGAGGAGGGTATGCAGCCAGAAGAAGGAGAAGACCGCGATCAACAGGCCTGTCATAGTGACCCAGGTCCAGTAGAGAATGGGGTAATGGGTCTTGTCTTTGTAGTCAGCATGGGGCAGGAACAGGACAAAATTCTTGTTGACCCCTTTATGGCACTGGCCGCAGGTCTTGATGAGTCCCTTTGGGGAGATAGAAGAGTTGGGATCCGAAGGGGGAAGCTGCTTGTGGGGGGTGTGGCAATCCGCGCATCCCGCGACATAGGTGGGATACCCCAGTTGCTCCACCTTGCCGTGATAGCTCTTTTCGTAGGTTGAAACGGCCAGGATAGAGACATGATTTCGCTCCATCATAGGTTTGTCTGCGTGACAGGCGAGACACGCCTTGGTATGAAACTCTTTGGCCGTGATTGCCATCTTTGAATGGATATCATCCACGTGAAGCTCTCGTATATCATGGAGGCCATGACAGTCCGTGCAGGTGGGGGCGTCTAAATTGTCCTTCATGACACCTTTTCCATGGACGCTCTGAAGAAAATCTTCCCCTTCCTGCTCATGGCACCCGCTGCACATGGCCACGATCTTTTTCTTGTCTTTTTTGTAGGATTTAATTTCGTGGATGTTCGTGTGGCAGTCGATACATCCCACGTCATTGTCGCTGTGGACTGACATATTATAGGCCTTAAACTCATCCCGATGGCAATATTCACATCGGACCTTGCCCATGGGAATTTCACCTTCCGCGTGGGATTCCAGGTCGTAGATGTCTCTATGGCAACTTGTGCAGGCGTTTTTTCCATGCACGGACACGGCAAAGGCCTTCTTGTCTATTTCGTCGTGGCATTGGAGGCATTGATCGACGGAGTAACATTCCGGACAGGGTTTTTTACGTCCAGCTTTTTTTTCAACTTTTAGGGCCCAGGAATTGGAAACGAGGAACAGGGCCAATAAAAAAAACATTACAAATAAAAGGGAAGTACGTGTCTTTTTGACATACCCTGATACTGATTTCTCCATGTTTCACCTCACTCTAATCGTAATTTTTGGATTTTAACTACATTCTCAATAAGCTATCCACAAAACAAGAGAACACTTTCACAAGCTCTCTGAAAACAGCTATAGCACACGAAAACCACTTGTCAAGAAAAAATTTATTTTGTTTCTTGCATTTCAAAACTAAATGAATTAGATTAAGGTTCAAGCTTTGGAATTAATTACCAATATAGAATATAGAAAAAAGGATTTTACTTGAAATATTCGAAAGAAAGAACCGTTCATTTAAAAATCTATACAGGCCTTCTCCTACTGTTTCTCCTGAGCTTTTTCTGCCTGGGTGACCTCTCTCTTGCCTCACCCAACCATCCTTATGTGGAGATTATTTATACGGCCGATATCCGGGGAACCATCTATCCATGCGCCTGACCCAAGGAGCCGCTTGGCGGTCTTGCCAGGCTTGGGGGATTTGTTAAGGGGCTGCGTGAGAAAAAAACGCCCATGCTTCTCGTTGGGGCGGGAAATCATCTTTTCAAGACGGTCAAGATTATCGAAAAACACAAAATTATTTATAAAACCAAGGCGGACCTTATCCTTAAAACGTTGGGATATCTCAAATATAATGCCATCAACGTCGGAGAATACGATCTTGGTTTTGGAATTTCGTACCTCAAGGAAAAGCAAAAAGAGCTGGACCTCCCCTTCATTTCAGCCAACCTGGCGGATCAAACTGGAGCCCTTTTCTTCCCCGCCTCCAAGATGTTTGTCGTAAACAAGATAAAGATAGGAATTATCGGGGTCATAAAACGCCGACTGAAAAAGAGCAAGATCCCTGGCGGGAAGTTACTGCATGTGTTAAATCCTATCAAAGTTGTCAAACATAAGGCCATCGACCTACGAAAGAAGGGGGCAAAGCTTGTCATTGTTTTGACGGATATGGGAGAAATGAAGAGCCGCATCCTCACAAAAAAAGAGATCCCCGTAGATCTGATAATCAGCAGCTCTCGGAGGAATAGAGTTTCTCTGCCAACGATCCAGAATAAGAAGGTCATTGTCCATCTGAATCGTTACGGGGAAAATGTGGGATGTCTGAAAGTGACTTACCTGGGTAAAAACCCACCTAAACGACAGATAATACCCGGAGGGGCAGCTGCCCTGATTCATGGGTTTCTCTTCAGAAACACCGTGGTACCACTGGGCCATCTGGTAAAGGATGAAGGCGAAATCGCTAAATGGGTCGATGCGTTTGAAAAAAAGTATCCTTACGCGCGGTAGCAGGGGGGATTAAATTTATATGGGTATGCCTTATAAGAAATCAGTGATTCGGTCACGTTGATATAGAAGTTGAAATGAAAAAACGGGCAATAACATTTATCACAATCTTTTTCGTGTCCCTTTTCCTTTATCCCTTGGGTGCAATTCGTGGCTTAGGGGCCACAACGCAAAAATCCTGTTTCAGCATCCTTTACACGGGTGACGAGCGGGGAACTATCCAGCCATGTGGATGACACAAGCATCCTCTTGGCGGTCTTGCCAGGA
>CAZPTH010000224.1:0-3754 GCA_964589315.1 uncultured Thermodesulfobacteriota bacterium | reverse complement strand
TAAATGCCCGGAACCCCTCTCAGGGAGAGCATCACGGCCTGGGAAGCCATGAAACGATCGATGACAAGGGGATCCTCGGGCTTGTTGGGGTCGTTGATGGCATCAAAATAGGTGATATTGAGTTCGTATGGTTTTTTTACACCGTTCTTGACCCGATAAGATACCAGCCCCCCGTGGGACAGGGTCAGGCGAACCAGGTTTTCTATCTCTTCTTCCTTTAGAAATCCCTGAGCTCCCAGGACCCCGATTCCATCATGCGAGGCGAGGAAATCGAAAAAGAGGAGATCCTCGCGGGTCCTTTTCACAAGCTGCTTGATATACGTGGCATCCTTCCGGGCAAAGGCGTCCAGGACCAGCGGGGGCAGGGAAAAATGGTAAACCATGTGGGCCTCGTCCCCCTCGCCGAAATAGGAGATATTCTCCTTGTAGGGGAAATTGGCCTCGGCGAGAAGCATGGCGTAGGGAGCCACATACTGGAGGATGTGCCGAAAAAGCTTCACAATCTGATGGGTCTTGGAGAGGTTCACGCAACTCGTATGGGGTTCCTTCCACGTGTACCCCACCGCATCCAGGCGAATGATCTCGGCCCCCTGGGAAAGATAAAAGAGGAGGACATCGATCATCCGCACCAAAACCTCGGGATTCCGGTAATTCAGGTCTATCTGATCGGCGCTGAAGGTGGTCCAGACATACTTGGTCCCCCAGGCCGTCTCAAATTTCGTGAACAGGGGGGTTTCCCTGGGGCGAAACACCTCCGGCATGTGCACCTCGTGATTACGCCATATGAAATAATCCCTGTAGCGTTTGTCGCCCTTGAGAAATCTCTGGAACCATTCCGATTTACTCGACACATGATTCAGGACCAGATCGACCATCAGGTGATAATCCCTCGCGATCCTTCTCACATGGCTCCAGTCCCCAAACCTCGGGTCCACCTTTTTATAATCGATGACCGCGAAACCACCATCAGAGCTGCTCGGAAAGAATGGAAGAATATGCACGCCCGTCACAATGTCTTTCACGTAGCGTCTCAAGAACCGATGGAGCGTCACCAGGGTTTTTTCTCCCTCCCTGTAGACGTTATCCGCGTAGGTGATGACAATCGAGTCCCTTTCATTCAAAACGGGCCGGGCCTTGTAACGCCTTTTCTTGCGCTGAATCGTTTCATTCCTGCCGTAACTATCCATCCTGTTTTTGAGATGTCTCACCAGCCTGTCGCCAGTCTCTCTGGAATAAATGATGCGCAGGATATTTCTTATCCGCTTCAAGATATCACTGGAATCCAACGGTTCTCTCCTTTCCCCATGAATCTTTATCATAACATGATATCATTTGCCAGAATTGACGGCTTCGTAAATTACCTTGCCTTCTAATTCTGACTTTTTGCGAGAGCATAAGAATTGACGGCCCCAAAAAGCGGTTTACCTGCGTGGAGGCGTTTGTCATCCTTTCAGCCCTCAGTTGACAAGCCTCGCCCCATTGGTTAAGAAATCCCCATCAGCAACACCCTCTCATCCAGGGAGAAAAAGAGGAGAAACGTCATGAATCCACCCTACCCCGCCTATATACCCCCAGACTTTTCAAGTCCCCCCCTTTTGAATTCACCCGCCGCAACCGTAAAAACCGTGGAAAAAGACGGTGTAGCCCCGGACGGTTTTCACGCCACGTCGAATCACCCGGAATACGTCCACCTGGGCAATGGCCAGTGGATCCTGGCCCGAGAAAGCCGCATGGACTGCGTTCTCGTTCTCAGGGGCAGCGACCTGGAGGTGGTGGAACCCCGACGGCTCAAAAAGGGAGACCAGGTGGTTATCGGCAGAACGGAAAACGGGGAAGAGGGAATCTACGTTCATACCACCGGCTTTTCCTTTGAAACCGGCAAACCGGAGGACAAGTTCTCCTTCAGAACCCGCGGAACCCGGGAAACCCCCTTTTCCCGTTCTTATGACCAACTCTACAATATCCTCCGTTACGACCGGGATCACGGTTATATCGTCTGGGTCATGGGACCGGCCGTGGCCTTTGACAAAGACAGCCGCGACGCCATGCAGGCCCTCATCGAAAACGGCTACTGCCACGCCCTGATGGCGGGAAACGCTTTAGCCACCCATGATTTGGAGGCGGGGCATTTCCGAACGGGCCTGGGCCAGGACATCTACACCCAGGAAATCCAGCCCCTGGGCCATTACAATCATCTGGATATCCTCAACGCCGTCCGCCGGGAGGGAAGTATCAAGGCAGCAATCCCTACACTCGAGATTCATGACGGCATCATCTACGCCTGTGAAAAATACAACGTCCCTTACGTCCTGGCGGGTTCCATCCGGGACGACGGCCCCCTGCCCGAGGTCATCGGCAACGCCTACGAGGCACAGGACGCCATGCGCTCACACGCCCGGCGCGCCACGACGGTCATCACCCTGGCGACCATGCTTCACTCCATCGCCTTCGGCAACATGACCCCCAGCTATCACGTGGAGCCGGACGGTACCGTCCGTCCCGTCTTTTTCTATATCGTGGATATGAGCGAATTCAGCGCGGACAAGCTGGCCAACCGGGGGTCTGGCCAGGCCATGGCCATCCTCACCAACGTGCAGGATTTCATGATCAACCTGTGGAACAACCTGGCAAAACCTGTCCCGACGTGCCAATGATGAAGAGAGACAAGATCATCATCGTCGGTGTCCCGACGGATCTCGGACAAACCCAGCGTGGGGTAGACGTGGGGCCCAGCGCCATCCGTTACGCGGGGCTGGCCTCCCGGCTCGAACAGTTGGGATACACGGTCCGTGACACGGGGAATATCCATGTCCCCATCCGGGCGAGTTTAAGGAAAAAGGACCTCTTGCCCGCCATCCATGAGGCCTGCACCCGGGCATACGCAGCCGCCAGCCAGGCGGTTTCGGGCGGATGGCTTCCCATTTTTCTGGGCGGTGATCACTCTATCGCCATCGGGACCATTGGGGGCATGGCAGACGTCTCTCCCGTGGGGGTCATCTGGGTGGACGCCCACGGGGATTTCAATACTCCCGAAACCTCCAAATCCGGTAACATTCATGGCATGGCCCTCGCCGTCCTGACGGGGAGAGGATTCCCGGAGCTGATCAACATCGGGAAAAAGGGCGCGAAGCTGAAACCGGAAAACGTGGTGCTTATGGGAGTTCGGGATCTGGATCCGGACGAAAAAACCCTTCTAAAAGAGAGCGGCATCACGATTTTTACCATGCGGGACATCGATGAAAAGGGAATCAGTGCCTGCACCCACGAGGCCCTGAATCTCCTGAGAAACATGGAGCGGATCCACGTGAGCCTGGACATGGACTGCCTCGACCCTGAAATCGCCCCGGGGGTCGGCACCCCCGTTCCCGGGGGATTGACCTACCGGGAGGCCCACCTGCTGATGGAGATCATCGCCGATATCCATGCCCCCGTTTCCATGGACATCGTGGAGATCAACCCCATCATCGACCTGAAAAACAAGACGGCGGAAACGGCGGTGGACCTGGCCGTCTCCCTGTTCGGCAAAACCATCCTCTAACCCGGTGCCCCCTGCTTCAGGGCACCCCACCAAAGGAGAACAAATGAACTTCATCACCCTGCTGAGAAAACTCGGCATTCTGAGATTTGGAACGTATAAAGGAACCTTTCATAACGCGAAAGAGATGCCGGACGAATTCTTCACGGACGTCGGGAACGCGGAGAAGGAGCTGATTCACAAGAAAGACTTCGATTTCCTGAGGAAGAAGAAAAAGAA
>CAZPTH010000223.1:0-3762 GCA_964589315.1 uncultured Thermodesulfobacteriota bacterium | reverse complement strand
ATGGGACCTGGACATTTTGGAATGGGTTATGGAATGGGCTGGATAGGAATGTGGATTTACCCCATTCTGATATTTGCATTTATTATTTTCATTATCTATATTATTTTAGGACGAAAACCCGATAGAAGATCTTTTGGCGGAGTAGAGCAAAATCACAATTTTACAGGAAGCTCAGAATCTGCTCTGGACCTGCTGAAGAAAAGATATGCCAAAGGGGAAATTACAAAGGAAGAATTTGAACAGGTAAAAAAAGACATTCTTTAACAGAACTTAAAAGACACCGCGGAGGAGAAACAAGGCTAATGAAATCTTTTAAACACCGAATTATTATACTCTTATTAATTTTCATGGTAGGGTTATTAATTGTACCACCCAATGCCTTTTGTACAGAAAAAAGCTACGCCCTTCCCAAAGACACGGCCAATTACCTGAAACACAGCAAAAAAGAGGCGCAAAGATTATTTGAGAAAGACTGCACGAGATGCCATTCCGCCAAGACAGCCCTTTCCCGGCGGACCTACCAGGACTGGCTGGCGGGGATCACGGAACGGCACGGAAAATCAGCCGGGTGGATCCCAGAAAAGGACGCCAAAAAGATCTTTTTCCACCTCATTGTGCACCTCGAGCCGGAGCTGAAACAACTGGTGACCGGAAAAAACGTGGTGGTTCAGAAAAACTGGACGCTTCTGCTTTGCACCATCAGCGGGATCCTCACGTTTGTGCTGCTCATCCTGACATATCTCTTCGCGCACAACAAGAAATTGAGAAAGAAATGGTTCAAGGGACACAGAACCTTCGCGAAGATCACGCTTCTCGTCGCCATTTTCCACGGGGGGCTCTGCTTTTATCTCTTTGTGTTGAAGTGACTTTAACCTCCAGTTCTTCATAATCATTATCCAAGGGGGAAAAATGGAACACCACGAAATGGCAGATACCCATGAGGTCCACGCCCACAAAGGGTCGGAGCACGGCCCCCATCCCGAAAAGGGAGAGCATGAAATGATGCAGCATGACCATGCCGCGCAGGAGGGGCATGGAGGGCATCAGGGCCATCATGCGCACATGGTTGCCGATTTCAAGAAGCGCTTCTGGATTTCACTGATTTTAACTCTCCCGATCCTCCTGCTCTCGCCCATGATCCAGAAGTTTCTGGGACTTGGGACGTCCCTGAGATTTACGGGAGACCTGTTCGTTTCTTTCATCCTTTCCTCCCTTGTCTTCTTTTACGGAGGGTGGCCTTTCCTGAAGGGAATCTACGAGGAGCTGAAATCCCGGAAACCGGGCATGATGACGCTCATTTCCCTCGCCATCTCCGTCGCCTATTTTTACAGCAGCGCCGTCGTTTTTGGGCTGAAGGGTAAAATCTTCTTCTGGGAACTCGCCACCCTGATCGACATCATGCTCCTGGGACACTGGATCGAGATGAAATCCATCATGGGGGCTTCCCGGGCGCTGGAGGCCCTGGCGCAACTGATGCCGCCGGACGCGCACAAAATCCTCGATAATGGGGAGGTTCAAGACGTTCCGTTGAGCGATCTGAAACCGGGAGACCGGGTTCTCGTCAAACCGGGTGAAAGAATCCCAGCCGATGGAAAGGTGGTTGAGGGTGAAACGAGCGTGAACGAGTCGATGCTGACGGGGGAGTCAAAGCCCGTTCCCAAAACCGTGGGGAACCCCGTCATCGGAGGCGCCATCAACGGAGAGGGCGCCATCAAGGTAGAGGTTCAAAAAACGGGGAAAGACTCGTTTCTTTCCCAGGTCATCGAACTCGTCAGGCAGGCGCAGGAAAGCAAATCGAGAACCCAGGATATCGCCAACCGTGCCGCCCTCTGGCTGACCTTCATCGCCATCGGGGCGGGCGCTGTGACCCTTTTCATCTGGCTGGCCCTCATGAACAAGGACTTTGCCTTCGCCCTGGAACGCACCGTCACCGTCATGGTGATTACCTGTCCCCACGCCCTGGGGCTGGCTGTGCCCCTTGTCATTGCTGTCTCCACGGCTTTGGCCGCCCAGAACGGTCTCCTGATTCGGGATCGCGGGGCCTTTGAAACGGCACGAAACATCCAGGCCGTTATCTTTGACAAGACGGGCACCCTGACTGAAGGGCGATTTGGCGTCACCGATGTTGTCGTAATGAGCGATAAAGTTTCCCGGGAAGACCTCCTGATGTATGCCGCCTCCGTCGAGGCCCTCTCCGAACACCCCATCGCCAAAGCGATTGTGAATGCCTCTAAAGAAAAGCGAAACGTTACGGAATTCAGCGCCATCCCCGGGAAAGGCGCTCAAGGCAAGATGGATGGGAACCTCGTCCAGGTCGTCAGCCCCGGATATCTGAAGGAGCAGAAAATTGAGTTAAACCGGCCTGAAATCACGAAACTCTTTCAGGAAGGGAAAACGGTGGTCTTTGTTCTCCTGAATGGCGAGGCACTGGGCGCCATCGCCCTGGCCGATATCATCCGTCCGGAATCGAAGGAGGCCGTCAAACAGTTGAAAGAGATGGGGGTCCAGACTGTCATGCTGACGGGGGATAACAGGAGCGTATCCGAGAGTGTGGCGAAGGAGTTGGGCATGGACGAGGTCTTCGCGGAGGTGCTTCCCGCCATGAAGGCCGACAAGGTCAGGGAGATTCGCAATAGGGGCCTGGTCGTTGCCATGACGGGAGACGGCATCAACGATGCCCCGGCCCTGGCCCAGGCGGATATCGGAATTGCCATCGGAGCGGGAACGGAAGTCGCCGTGGAAACGGCCGATATCGTCCTGGTTCGCAGCAATCCCCTGGACGTCCTCTCCATCATCAACCTGGCAAAGGCCACATACAAAAAAATGCTTCAAAACCTCGCGTGGGCCACGGGATACAACGCCTTCGCGATCCCCCTTGCCGCGGGCGTCCTCTATAAATTCGACATCCTCCTCAGCCCCGCCGCGGGCGCCGTCCTCATGTCCCTCAGCACTGTGATCGTGGCCATCAACGCAAAGATGTTGAAGATGTAAACATAAAGGCAGGCATTTTCTATTTCATTCCTGAAAATCAGCGCCTTCAAAGGCGTTCAAATAACCCGATATCCACTTCCCATTCACTACCCACCCTTCTCTTCTTACTTAATAACCTAACCACATGAAACCTAAAACTTTCTTTCTTTGTAAAACCTTTTTTCCATTGCCCAAGTCGAACAAATCCGGTATGAATGGCGTATGGTGCGGTTCCCCAAAAGAAAACGAAAACGCGCGATTCGATCGTTCCTCCTCGTATTGATTTTCGCCCTTTACCTCCCCGGCATCGCTTCTGCAAACATCAATTACGCCCGGAAGACAGGCAAACCCTGTGGGTATTGTCACATCAAGATCGGAGGCGGGGGAAAACTGACCACGCAGGGGGAAATGTTCCGGAATCATGGCTACACCCTTCCCCCCGGTGATCGCTCTTCAAAATTCCCCGGATGGGTTTTGTTGACCATGGGAGGGGGAATCCTCGTCGCCGGTTTATCAGCCTTTATTCTCTGGAAAAAATCCCGTGAGCGGGATTAGACCCACCTGCACATTTTCTACTTCTTCCCCTTCACCATCACCCATGCCACGATCGTCTGCGCCGCTGAAAGCCCGATGAAGTAGAGAACCCAGCTCGGGAACCCAAGGATCAGCGATGGCTTTGTGTTCCAGCGCCAGAAGTCCATGGCCAGGACGAAAATGGCGAGGAAGGCGTAGAAATACGGGGATTTCAGGAAGTTGGGAACCGTGAAGCGGGTCTTCCCCTCAGCCATGGCG
>CAZPTH010000222.1:0-3789 GCA_964589315.1 uncultured Thermodesulfobacteriota bacterium | reverse complement strand
AGGCCCCCCGGTATTCCTCGAGCGTGGGGGTCAAGGTTGGGAGCGGAGGGAGGGGTTTCCCCTCCAGCCGACTCTCGATGGCCTCCTTCGCGATGGTATGGAGGATCCTTTTTTCCTCATCCGTCAAACCGAGATCGACACCAACCTTTTTCCCTTTTCCTCCCTTGCCCCCCTTGTAAAAGGCGGCGGAGAGGTAACCCACGACGGCCTGGCGGTCGCCGGTGATATCCCCCGAGTTCGCGTAGGTGAGAACCTTGGCCCTGTTGGCACCGAGTTCAGCGGCTGTCAGCATGGCGGTGATCATCGGACCGCCCCCGCAGGCCTCCGCCTTTCCGGCATTGAGCAGTTCGTGTAATCCTTTCGGATCGAATTTTTCAAGGGCTTCTGCGACGCGGACATCCAGGGTTCGGGCCACGTCATCGGAATGGTAGTGGGAAAGGTCAGAGCTGGCTACGATGAGGACCTTCTTCCCCCGGATGACGGGGAGGAGGGCATCCTTCAGGCGTTCGCACGTGGCGTAGTCCTGGTTTCCCATGACGATGGGAAGGAGCTTGAAATCGGAAAGGGAACGCTGGAGAAAGGGAATCTGCACTTCCAGGGCGTGTTCCTGTTCGTGGACCTGGGGATGAAATTGAATGACAGGGTCTTGCTCCATTAGGGTGGCGCAGGCCTCCCGATCGACCACTGCGGTTCCGAGGGGTGTGAGGTAATCCCCGACGGCGTAGACCGAGGCCCCCTTGAAATAGGCGCGATGGCTGGGGGAAATCACCACGACGAGATCGTAGGAATTTCCCTCCACGGTCTTGTAGCCGTAGGCGGCTACTTGCCCCGAGTAGATGTAGCCCGCGTGGGGGCTGACGATGGCAAGGACCTCTCCGTCGATGGCGGGAGGATTTGCCTTTCTCAGGAAGGTATCGACCTGTTCGGCCAGTTCATCCGGCGAGGAGGGATAGAACATCCCGGCCACGGCTGGCCGTCTGTCTCGCTTACCCTTTTCCATTTTATCTACCTCCCGTGAGAGGTTGGAGGAACATCAGGAAGCCTTTCTGCCCGGACTCCCCGATTGACGGTAAGGATGCTCCAGAAGCAGGGTGAAGGGCCCATCGTTGACCAGCATGACCTCCATCATCTCCTGAAAGACCCCTTCCTGAACGGGAACCCCGTTCAGCGCGAGGGCGTGAACAAATCCCCTGTATAAATCCTTGGCCCTTTGAGGGGATTCAGCTTCCGTGAAGGATGGCCGGCGACCCTTGCGACAGTCCCCATACAGGGTGAACTGGGAGACCACGATGACTTCCCCCATGACGTCTTTGACGCTGTAATGGATATGTCCCCTCGTGTCTTCGAACATGCGCAGCTCGGAGATCTTTTTTGCAAGGACGTCAGCATCCCTCTCCGTGTCTCCCTTGCCGATTCCGATGAAAACGAGCAGTCCCTTGTCGATCGCGGCTACGGTTTCACCTTCAACCTTGACAGACGCCCTGGAAACCCGCTGAACCACCGCCTTCATTCTACACCCAAGCGCGCCAAGTTACAAGTTCCAACTCTAAGGGACAAAAGACAGTTGGAGACAAGTTTACTCTTCTTCCTCCGCCTTTTGCTGGGCGACAATCTTGTCTTTCAGGTGCGCGGGGACTTCTTCGTAATGGGAGAATTCCATGGTGAAGGTCCCGCGTCCCCCCGTCATCGATTTCAGGTCCGGGGCGTATTTCAGAACCTCGGACATGGGAACCAGGGCATTGACAATCTGATATTTCCCCTTCGAATCCATGCCCAGAACCTTGCCCCTTCGGCTGTTGATATCCCCCATGACGTCCCCGAGGCTTTCCTCGGGTGTGACGATTTCCATCTTCATGATGGGTTCCAGCAGGACGGGATTCGCCTCCTGGACGCCTTTCTTGAAACACATGGACGAGGCAATCTTGAAGGCCATTTCAGAGGAGTCGACCTCGTGGGATTTCCCGTCGTAGAAGCGGACCTTGACGTCAACAACGGGGTATCCTGCCACGACGCCGCTCTTCATGGCCTCAACGATTCCCTTTTCAACCGCCGGGACGAATCCCCTCGGGACGTTCATCCCCGTCAGGGCGTTCTCGAATTCAAAGCCGCCGCCGCGGGGCAGGGGCGAGATATCAAAATGGACCTCGGCGAACTGGCCATGTCCCCCCGTCTGCTTCTTGTGCCGGTAGATGACACCTTTGACCGTTTTTTTGATGGTTTCCTTGTAGGGAACCTTGGGAATGCTCAAATCGACTTCCACCCCGAACTTTCGCTTCATCTTCTCGAGGGTGGTTTCGATATGAAGCTGTCCCATTCCCGTGAGGAGGATCTCCCGTGTCTGTTCGTCCCTTCCGAGCTGGATGGTCAGGTCTTCCTCCATCAATCTCTGCAGGGCCGATGCGACCTTGTCCTCGTCCCCCCTGGATTTAGGCTTGAGGGCGAACGTAATCATGGGGTGGGGGAGCCTGGCGGGTTCATAAATGATGGGATCCTTCTCATCGCAGAAGGTGTCCCCCGTTGTGGTTTCCTTCAGCTTGGCGACGGCGATCAGCTCGCCCACCGAGGCGGAGCCGACACCCTCCTGTTTCTTCCCAACGAGGCGGAAGATCTGGCCGATCCGCTCTTTGACGTTTTTGGTGGCGTTATACAAAGTGGTGTCCGCCTGAACCGTCCCGGAGTAAACACGAAAAATGGTCAAACGTCCCGCAAAGGGATCGCTGATGGTCTTGAAAACGAATGCGGAGAACGGAGCGTCAGGGCTTGGCTCCCGGGTTATTTCCTCGTCCGTCTCGGGCTTTTTCCCCTTGACGGGTCCCCGGTCGATGGGGGAAGGCAGGGCGGAAGTGACCAGGTCGAGGAGGTGGGAAACACCAAAATTCTTCGCGGCGGAGCCACAGGTAACGGGGACAAACTGGCGCTCGCACGTTCCCTTTTTGAGGCACGCCAGGATCTCTTCGTCAGACAATTCCTCCCCTTCGAGGTATTTTTCCATCACCTCATCGTCGGCTTCCACCAGGGTTTCGACCATGCGCTCACGAAAAGAGGCGACCTGATCGGCGATATCGCCGGGAATTTCGGCTTCATCGAAGTTGCCCGATTCGTCATCCTTGAAGATATAGGCCTTCTGCTTCAGGAGATCGACGATCCCCTTGAAATCGGATTCCTTGCCTATGGGATAAAAGAGAGGAACCATCCGGATGTCTTTGAAGTTGCTCTCCAGGTCCTCGAGGGTTTTCTCGAAGTTCGCCCGGTCTGAGTCCATCCGGTTGATGAAGACGACCCGTGGAATCTCGTATTCATTGGCAAAGTCCCAGACATTGCTGGTTTGAACCTTGACGCCTTCATTGGCGGAGACAACCACGACGGCCCCGTCCGCTACCCGCATGCACGCCTTGGTATCCCCGATAAAGTTGGCATAACCCGGGGTATCGATCCAATAGATGAGATTCTTGTTCCATGGAAAGTTGGCGATAGCTGCAAGAATGGAACCCTTTCGTTTGATTTCTTCCGGCTCAAAATCCATCAGCGATGATCCGTCATCTACCTTTCCCAGCCGGGTGTTGACGCCCGACAGGAAGAGGGCGGCTTCCGTAACCGTGGTTTTTCCGTCTCCTCCGTGCCCAATGATTGCGATGGTCCTGATGAATTCCGTGTCAACTTTTTTCATGGATTTTAGACTCCTTTCTTGGGAACAGGCCCTCGGCCCGCCCGTCTTATTTTTCTGAACCTATTTTGCTACGAGTAGGAAACCTATCGATTATTGTCCAAAAAGTCAAGCGACGTGAAGCC
>CAZPTH010000221.1:0-3842 GCA_964589315.1 uncultured Thermodesulfobacteriota bacterium | reverse complement strand
ATCCCCGAGCAGCCTTTCCATGTCCGAGTGTTAAGAGAGGGCCGGCCTGTGTATTCCCAGCGAGGGGTTTTCAGAGACGGGATTCTAAAGGGAACGGCCACGCTTTTTCCAAGACACCTGGGGATTTCCTTGGCCTGTAATTATCACCTGGGGCGTGATGACAACTCGGCCCCCCCAGGCAAAATCGAGGTAAAAGGTGATTGGAGTGTCGGTGAAAAATCTCGATTTAAGGTCGGTTTTTCAACCACGAAAATCCCCCTTGAGGTGATTGCCAGTGGGCGGAGAGTTGAAGGAGCGGCGTGTCCGGTCTTGAAATCCGAGCCACCTCCTTCCATAAAGGCACCTCCCCTTCGATTGGTGGACCGTCTCGAGGGGAAAGTTGAAGGAGAGGTCACGGGTAGGAATATTGCCGTTGAGGCTGCACGCCTGGCCGTTTCCTGGAGAAAATCCCGCATCGCGGTTGCCGTTTCTCCGTTCCGCCTCCCTGATACGGCCCCGATTGTCTGCAGCGTGACGGCCAAGCGCATTGAACCGGCCGTTGTCCAGGCCTCCCCTGCTGTCTTCGGGTGCCTTCCCCCCAAGGTCAAGGAATGGTCCAGGGCCTTTCAAAAGGGGGAGATTTCATCGTTTTCGGGACAATTTAATCTGGAGCGTTCCTCGGAGGGGAAACTGAAAAAGGTTTCAGTCGAAAGCGCCCAGCTCCGTCTGTCCAGCCTTTCCCTGATTATCCCCCCATGGGGCCTTCCCGTGGAGGACCTGTCCGGAGCTATCTCGTTCCAGACCCCCTCCCTGAATGTTTCCGGTTTGAAATGTCTTTTACCCGGGAATAGCCGTTTGAATGTCAAAAAGCTGAAAATCAAGAATGTCTTTAAGGGGCCCATAAGGCTCGAAACAGAAGCCGAATTCAGTTCGGATGGCATACAACTGCTGGAAGATGATATCCCCCCGCAGATCCAGGAGAAACTTACCTTCCCCTTGTCGAAGGCGTTTTCTTTTTCGCCCGAATTCTTTTCAGGGAGCCTCGGCATCCGTTTCAATGGATCCCTTTTCCCTTTTTCCGCCAAGGATTTTAATCTCGTGTTGAGGGATGTCCTTTTAAAGGGGGCCCTCGCCGTAAAGGGTCAAACAAACGCCATTCCCTTGACATTCACCGCCACGGCCACCATCGCTCCGGATGACTTTGAGGCAACTCAGGTTTCTCTTAAAACCCCCCTGGGATGGATTATATCGAGTGGAACGGCAAAACGGTCCTCATCCGGTGAGTGGGAACTGAACGTGGCGAATCATGGAGAAGTGTCGCTTGAAGGCACATCCCTCTATTCCTTTTTGCCCCGGACAGGCAATCTTCGGTTGACGGGAAAGGCGAGCTTTGCCATCAAGGTTGAAGGGGCCTGGCCTCACCTGTCTCTCCAGGGGGACATGGACGGCAAGCAGCTCTATTGCAGTTACAAGGATATTTTTATCAAGAATTCAAATGTGCCTGCCGCCATCGATTTTCAGATTAAACAGACGGGCCCGCAATCCTGTGAGATTGCCTGGATACGGGGGAAGTTGAGAGGATTCGTCATCAGGTTGTGGGGAAACCTGACGTCGTTTAAGCCCCTCAGGGGAAAACTGAACTGCGAAACCAGTACCCATCAGATCCAGCAGTTTATGCCCCTGTTCCCCAGGTATTGCAGCGGAAATCAGTGCCTCCTCGCAAAGGGGGATATCCAATGCCAGGGGCAGATGGACCTGAAAGAAGTTCCTGAATACGAGGTGAAGGCGGTTTTGGTCAATGTGTCTCTCCCGTTTCCGGGGGGAATGGAGCCCATAAATATCGCCAAGGTCAAGCTTTTATTATCTGACCATGAGCGGTCGATTGATATCATGGACGTTCTCTACAGGGAGTCTGATGTCCCGCAGATAAAACTGGAAGGAAAGCTCCGCGAGGGGCAATGGTTCTGGAACGCGCAATTTGCCGCGGACTACCTGGACCTGGATGATTTCATCTCGAAAATTCATCACCAGGAGGGGAAAGAGGCAACCCGCAAAAAGGATTCGGGAGAAGACCCGTTTGCCTTCGTTATAAAACATCTCCATGGGAAATATTTTCAGGGGAGCGTCTCTGTTCAAAAGTTGAAGATTTTAAACTATCCCCTCTTCGACCTCTTTGCCCGGTTTGAAGGCAGGGGGAATTCGGGAAACATCAAGGGCTTCAATTTCCTGACCCAGGACAAGGGATATGGCGCCATCGATATCTCTTGGATGGAGACGGATAGGGGGCAGATCGCTCTCAAACTTTCTCCCCTCGTGAAGGATCTCGATTTCGGAAAGATCCTGGACGGTCTTTTGCACCGTTCTTCCCCCTTCAGGGGATGGCTCACCTTTGGTGGACAGCTGACGGCGCATGGTGGAACCTATCAGGAACTCAGGGACGGCCTGAACGGCCACCTCGATGTTACATTTAAAGAGGGGGTCATTACGCACTGGGCGGTCTTTACCAGTATTTTTCAACTGCTGGATCTTTATGACATCATCGCCATGAAGAATCTTCCCGGCATTTCAACAAAAGGATTGGAGTATGAGTTAATCCACGGGACAGTCCAGGTTAATCAGGGGGTCGCGAAAACCGACGATGCCTACCTGAAAAGCCGACCCTTTTTCATGTCCGGAAAAGGAACACTTATCCTGAAAAACCACCAGGTGTCCCTGTTGATTGGGATCTATCCCTTCAAAGTGCTCGACTCGGTTATGAGTCACATTCCTATCATCGGCAGGATCATTACCAACAGGGACAAGAAGTTCATCGGCTATTTCTTCAAGGCAGAAGGGGATGTGACAAATCCCGAGGTTACCTCGGTAAATATTGAAAAATTTGGGGAAAGGGTTTGGGATACCTTTAAAAAAATTATCACCCTTCCCCTGTATCCCTTTCAGGATCACTCCAAAAAGGAGGGAGAGAGATGAGCGGGAAGATTGTTATCGTTGGCGCGGGAAAGGTTGGAACGGCCCTGGCCGTTTTGTTGCAGAAGGCGGGGCATTCCGTCACAGGGATCGCGAGTCGAACCTTAGAGTCGGCTCAAAAGGCGGCGGATCGCCTTTCCCCCATCCCGCGGGCGGCGGATTCCGCCGTGGAATTGACCCCCGGGGCAGATATCATCCTTATCACGACCCGGGATGACGTCATCCGGGAGGTGTGCGAGGCGATTGCCAGAAGCGGCGGGTTTCGCGCGGGGCAGGTTGCCCTTCACGTGAGCGGGTCTCTCCCGTCGAGTATTCTTTCTGCCGCAAGGGACGAGGGATGTTTCATCGGCTCCATGCACCCCCTCCAAAGCTTCGCGGACGTGGATGTAGCCATCAAGACCCTGGCGGGTTCCTATTTTTGTCTCGAGGGTGACGGGGAAGCGGTGGACGTGGCGAGAGGCCTGGCCATGGCGCTCGATGGTCAGGTTATGACCATCAGGACGGAAGACAAGCCTGTTTATCATGCCGCCGCCGTGATTGCCTCGAACTTTTTTGTCTCTATCATCGACATGAGTCTGAGATTTTACGAGGCCATCGGAATCGACCGAGAGAAGGGATTGGCGGCCCTGATGCCATTGATCGAGGGAAGTCTTAACAATATTCGGGAGTTGGGACCCGTCAAGGCCCTGACAGGTCCCATCGCGCGCGGAGACGCCGGTGTCGTGGCAAGCCATTTGAAGGCCATTTCGTCCCTGACCCCCGAAGATGCCCCCGCTTACAAGGCCTTGGCTCGCTTGAACGTGGGGGTGGGGCTTGCGAAGGGAACCTTGAAGGAAGATGCGGCCCGTGAAATTCTGGATTTGCTCGGGGAATAATCGTAACCATATGATTATAAT
>CAZPTH010000220.1:0-3858 GCA_964589315.1 uncultured Thermodesulfobacteriota bacterium | reverse complement strand
AAAGGCGGCGATGTGGGCCCCTATCGGCAGACCCAGCGCGTGGCCCTCTATAAGATGCTGGCGGAACAGCTCGTTCGGGAGGGGAAGGCCTATCCCTGTTTCTGCACAGAAGAGGAGCTGGAGGCGCGGCGGAAGGACCAGATGGCCCGGGGATTGCCGCCCGGCTACGACGGAAGGTGCCGACACCTCACCGATGCGGAGCGCAGGGAGTTCATGGAGGCGGGGAAGCCCTACACCCTCCGGTTCAAGGTTCCCGCGGAAGAAGAGGTGGCCTTCGAAGATGCCATTCACGGCACCATTACCTTTTCATCGGATGCCCTGACCGATTTTATCCTGGTGCGTTCCAACGGCATGGCCTCCTATAACTGGGCCGTGGTGGTGGACGACGCCAAGATGGGAATCACCCATGTCATCCGCGGGGACGACCACATTTCCAACACCCCGAAGCAGATTCTCCTTTACCGGGCGTTGGGGCTCAACCCGCCCCGCTACGCCCATCATCCCCTGATCCTCGGCCTGGACGGGAAACGCCTCTCCAAGCGTCATGGCGCCACGGCGGTCTCTCAATTCCGGCGGGAAGGGTATCTCCCGGAGGCCCTGGTCTTCTACCTCGTGGGCCTGGGGGGGATTGTGGCGTCGGATGGCCCTGTGAAGGAGATGGACGAAATCATCGAGGCCTTTGACCTTGCCCGCGTTTCCAAGGCCGCCGCCATTTTCGACCACAAGAAACTCACCTGGATCAACGGCCGGTTTATCCGGGAGCTTCCCCTGGAGACCCTGATGAAACATCTTGGCCCCTTCCTCGAGGCGTGGGGCGTCGCTCAACGTTTCGACAAAGAGAAGATCGGGGAGATTATCGCCTGCGGCCGGGACAACGCCCAGACACTCCTCGACTTCGAGCCGATTTTCAGGATCTTCACGGACGATTCCTACACGAAAGGGGAGATTTTCGGGGCGGAAGAGCGGGAAACCGCCCGGACCATTCTTGAAATTTTCGCTGAATCGTGTAAACAGGTGGAATCCCTCGACGGGGACGGTTACGCCACCGCGGCCAGGGCGGCCATGAAACAATCCGGGCAGCGTGGCCGCACCTTCTTCATGACGCTGCGGCGCGCCTTGACGGGAAGCGACCATGGGCCGGAATTGACAAAGGTGATCCCCATTCTGGGGAAGGAAGAGGTGATAAAAAGAATCAACCGGGTTTTGGAGAAGTTATGAGCCTTTCGCTATACAACTCGCTGACGAATCGTAAAGAGCCTTTTGAACCGTTGCATGACAAAAAGGTAGGGATGTATGTCTGCGGGGTCACGGTTTATGACCGGTGCCACATCGGACATGCCCGGTCTCTCGTGGTTTTCGACACCCTTTACCGCTATCTCACCTACAAGGGGTTCCAGGTAACCTACGTCCGGAACTTCACCGACGTGGACGACAAAATCATCAGGCGCGCCAACGAACGGGGGATCTCCACCAAGGAACTCTCGGAGGAAAACATCGCCTATTTTTACGAGGATACCGACCCCCTGGGCATCCTCAGGCCGACGCATGAACCGAGGGCGACGGAACACATCGAGGAGATTATCCGGCTGGTCAAGACCCTCGAGGAGAAGGGGATCGCCTACGAGGTGGACGGGGATGTCTATTTCTCCGTTTCCAGGTTCCCTGAATACGGAAAGTTATCAAAGAAGAATATCGACGAACTTCAGTCCGGGGCAAGGATCGCCGTGGACGAACGCAAAAAGGATCCTCTCGACTTCGCCCTCTGGAAGGCGAGTAAGCCGGGAGAGCCTGCCTGGGACAGCCCGTGGGGGAAAGGGCGGCCCGGCTGGCATATCGAGTGTTCGGCCATGAGCATGTCCCTGCTGGGAGAGACCTTCGACATTCACGGGGGCGGGAAGGACCTGATATTCCCCCATCATGAAAACGAAATCGCCCAGTCGGAGGCGGCGACGGGGAAACCGTTCGTCCGTACCTGGGTGCACAACGGTTTTGTCAACATCCACGCGGAGAAGATGTCCAAGTCCCTGGGAAACGTCTTGTCCATCCAGGAGATCCTTAGCCGGTATCACCCCGAGGTGCTCAGGATTTTTCTCCTGGGGGCGCATTACCGGAGTCCCATCAATTTTGAAGAGGCCTATCTCGACAGCACCCGGGCCAGCCTGGAGCGGGTTTACAAAAACCTCCAGGAGGTAGATGGGTGGTTGCGGGATCAGGGAGAGGTGGAAGCGGCCGCGCCTCTGCCGGGAGACATCGAAGAGGCGGTCCGGGAGATCGAAGCGGCCATGGATGACGACCTGAACACGCCTCGGGCGCTGGGGGCGCTCTACCCCATGATTCATCGGCTCCAGCAGCTGACCCAGTCTGCGAAGGCGAGCGGGGAACCGGGGCCGAACGTGATCCGGGCGGTCCGGGATAAGGTGACGGAGATGGGGCAGTTGTTCGGCCTGTTCCAGTCATCCCCTGAGTCGTTTCTGGAAAAGCAGAAGGGCCTCGACCAGAAAAAGCTGTCCCTTTCACCGGAAGAGATCCAGGCATTGATCGACAAGCGGGCGGAGGCAAGGAAAAACAGGGATTTCAAAACGGCGGACGCCATTCGGGACGACCTCGCCGCCAGGGGGATTGTCCTCGAGGATGGCCCTCAGGGGACGACCTGGCGGGTTAAATAACATTAGGGAGCCGTCATGGAATATGAGAATCTTACCTACGAGATACAGGACGAAATCGGAATCGTAACCCTGAATAGGCCCGAACGCCGGAACGCCCTCTCCATCGCGCTTCTGCGGGAGCTTATCGGTCTCTTTGAATCGATTGGCAGGTCCAGGGAGGCGCGCGTCGTCATTCTCAAGGGGGCGGGGCCCGCTTTCTGCGCGGGGCATGACCTGACGGAACTGGTGGATCATCCCCTCAATTCCATTCGCACCCTTTTCCAGACATGCATCGACCTCATGGAACTGATGCACACCATCCCCCAGCCCGTGATTGCCCAGGTGCATGGCATCGCCACGGCGGCGGGGTGCCAGTTGGCCGCGTCCTGTGACCTGGTCGTGGCGGAAGAGGAGGCTCAGTTTGCCACGCCGGGGGTTACCATCGGCCTCTTCTGCACGACACCCATGGTGGCGGTGTCCCGCTCGGTTGGACGCAAGAAGGCCCTCGAGATGCTTATGACGGGTGAGATGTTGAGCGCCCGTGAGGCCATGGCGGCGGGGATGGTCAACCGTGTCGTTCCGAAAGAAGAACTGGAAACCGCGGCCCTTGCCCTCGCCAAAAACATTGCCCAGTACAGCTCCCTCGTGCTTTCGATTGGGAAGC
Source organism: uncultured Thermodesulfobacteriota bacterium (assembly GCA_964589315.1). GTDB lineage: Bacteria > Desulfobacterota > S145-22 > S145-22 > S145-22 > JAOZMY01. Next base: position 549 of record CAZPTH010000220.1, on the reverse strand, counting down.
AGGCCTTCTACCAGCAGATCGAGATGCCGGAGCGAAAGGCTTTTCATTACGCGAAAGAAGTGATATCCTCAAATGCTGTGATGGCGGATGCCCAGGAGGGGATGTCGGCTTTTCTTGAGAAGCGCCCCCCCGTCTGGAAAGAAGAGTAAGGAGGCGAAGGCCATGCCGTCCAAGCGGCGTTTAACCCGGTTGGATATCCTGAGACGGGAGATCGAGGAGATACAGATCTATCGCTGGGAGGAGAGCGAACGCCTGGGGCGGGATATCGGGAGAAACGTGGCGGCCCAGGAGTGGATTCACAAAAACGCCAAGGCCTTCCGGGAATACTGGGAAAAACGCCTACAAGAGCAGGAAAAAGAAGATAAGTCCTGAGCTTATCCGCCTTCATTTTATTACGGCGCGACAAGAGCTCAAAGTTCAAAAGCCCAAAGCAAAACATCAAAATACAGCCTCACGCAACGGCGCACGCCGCGCAAGCTTTTAACCGGAGAAAGATGCAATGGCGAATATCATGAAAATCAGCCCACAGGGACAGATTCGCATCCCCAA
>CAZPTH010000219.1:0-3960 GCA_964589315.1 uncultured Thermodesulfobacteriota bacterium | reverse complement strand
CTGAGTTCCGTTTTTTTCTTCAGGCTTGTTTTTACCAGGCAGGGGAGTACTTGAAGGGTTTTTCTTCCCCTTTTCCTGCTTTGTCACCTTTTTCTTTTCTTGGGGCGTTTTCCCCGCGAGGGAGACATCAAACGAAACGGCATCCGACCCGAGGGCGATTCGCTTCCCGTGTTTATCCGTGGCCGATACGGTGACGGTGACGGTGGCCTTCCCGGCCTTCGGGGCAGTCACCACAACGTGGGATTGGTCCTTGCCCTCGACCCGGCAATTCTTTCCCCGCCAGGTGTAGTGGAACTGATAGCTGTTCAGGTACCGGTCCGGCATCCCGACGTCCGCGCGGACAAATTCCTTCGGCTTGGGCCTGCCCGGTTTCAGCGTCAGGCGGAACAACCCCTTGGGCACGGCCACCGGCACCACCACGGAAAGAACCCCCTTCTCCGTGGCATCGAACCGGTTCTGGACGATGGCCTCCACCGTCACGGGCAGCAGGTGATACGTGATAAAATGGACCTTGACACCCTTCCCGCCGGAGCCGAAATCCCCGTGGGGAGAACGCCAGGTCACCTTCAACCGCCCCTTGCCCCGCATCTCCTTCAGCTTTTTTCCGGTAATTCTCAGGGCGAAGACGGTCTGCTTTCCCAGGCGAAGCGGATCGTAAACGATGCGTGCCCCCTTCTCCACCATAGTCTGGAACGCCGAGGCCTTTTTATAGAGGGCGGTCACCTTTTGAAGGGCCACCTTGTAGTCCTTCGCAAATTTCGAAGAGGCAGCCACGCCCTTTTCCGGATGACCCGAACGATCCATCGCCCTGCGCCAGCTAAACTGGACGTCTGCCAGGATACTCAAAGCCTGCCGGTCAATGATTTCCGTCGCGGGGGCCGGTGTGCCCCCCTTGATTTTTTGCACGTCCGTCCAGGCCTTCCAGGAGCCATGGTAGAAGCCCTTTCGGGTGGCCTCGGCACTTTTCAGGTCTTGCTTGTAATCCCCCGTCCAGGGAAACCGCAGGATCCTCTTTCGAAGTTTTTTATTCGGGTACCCGAGTTTCCGCGTGATGCTCTCCACCATCTTTCGGTTTTGGGTGTAGATCTCGGTATACGCCTTCAGGGCCGTCTGCCAGTATTTCCCCTTCTCCAGGAGCTGCTTCTCGCGTGTCTCGCGATTCTCCTTCGCTTTTGCGGCGACCTTGTCTGCCCGTTTCCCCACTTCCTTGGTAAGGGAGATGCCGATTGCCTCGCCACGAAGGGCCTCCAGTTTCTGTTGAAGGGCCTCCAATTTCTCGACGGGTGGTTTACTCCCAGCCACCCAGGCGGCGTGTTTCATCTCCGCCTGCCGGACGAGATAGGGAATCATAATCTGTTCCTTGACAAACTTCCGGCGCTCCACGATCTTCGTTTTCAACAGATTGAAGACGCGGCACCATTTTTCCGGGCTCTTCTCGCAGATGGTGCTGAACCCCGTCAGCCACTTGGCATATTCAAAAACCCCGGAAAAGGAGGAGCCTTTTTCAAGCCGTGCCCACGAGACACTATGGCTGATGGCCGTCAACTGCTGCTGGGCCGCCATGCGAAGCTGCTTGGTGGCGGCGTCATTTTCCAGGAAGATTTGATCCAGGATCTCATTGGAGACCTTCGCAAGATTGGAGATGCGGTAGGTGCGCTTTTGCCCGGAGACGGGAACCACCACGGTTTTGGTGGTAAAGAAGAAATCTTTCAGTTCACTCTTGGGGATGTCACGCCTCTTGTTGGCCGCCGCCCGCGGGAGTTCCAGCCGGACGAAACGGTTATCCTCCGTGTACTTCCCCGCGTAAACCAAAAGATCGATGAGCCCGTTCTGGTTGTTGCTGACCCGCAGGGCACCATGGATATCGATGCTCAAAACCGCCACATCCCCTGCCAGCACCAGGGGCCAGGCGGGTGTAAAGTAGAGGGCCTCCTTCACGAAAGAAAAGACCGTCCTGGCGCTGACACCCTCCGCCACGGCCTGTTTAAAGCTCATCCCTCCGGGAATCCAGTCGATGAGCGCGAAGGCGGCGTCACTGAGGTCGCCTCCAAGCTTTCCAGCCATCCAGGAATTGTACATTTTCTTGTAAATATATGCCCCACCAGATGCCACCAGGACCCCGATAAACAGTTTTTTCCCTGTCGGGCTTTTCAGCAGCTTCACAAGGAATCTGTCCCCTCCCTCTCTTTCAGCGGATTTCTCTATTTGCGCGAGGGTCTTGGCCTCAGCCGATCCCTTTTTCGCCGCCGCCCTTCTGGCCTTGATAAGCTCCAGGCGTGCAAGATGTCCTTCGACCTTGAGAAGCATTTCCACAAACGCTTCCCTGCTCAGGCCCGCCCTTAACCAGGCGTCGAGGGCGGCAGACAGTTCTTTTCCCTGCTGAAAGCTCGTGTAGAGCATTTTGTAGAGATCTTGGTTTTTGCCGGCCATTTTCCTGAGTTTCGCGAGGATCTCCTTCTCCGGGACTTCCAGCACGTGATCCCGCATGAGGACGAACCCCACCGTCAGCTCGTCCAGCGCCTTCCGAACCTCGGGATTCCCTGCCAGGGATCGTCCACTGACCCGCGCCTTGGAAAGAATGGGATTGAGTTTATAGGGGATCTCCTCAAAGGCAAGGCTGATGTTCTTGGCCCGGACCCTCTTGAGCCACCTGAGTTCTCCCTTCGTCAGTTTCCCCTTCGCCTTCAGGGCCTTCAGTCGATTAATCTGGGCCTCGATTCCCTTCGCATCCATTCCCCCGATCGTCTCGAGCGCTCCCGATTCCTTCAGGGCCAGCCTTTCCCGCAGGACATACTTGACCTTTTCCGCGTCGGAGAGGTTGTTCCATCCCCCGTGGGCCTTTGTTATCTGACGTTCGCAACTCCCGACCATGGTCAGGGATCCATATTTCTTCACCGCCTCGCGGATCATTTTTGCGTCCAGTTCGCCCGCCAATGCAGAATCAATCCGGGTTTTGATATATGAACTCAGTGTCTCGGCGTGAGGCGCAAGCCGTCCCCCCTTGTTCTCCGCGATGACGGCGCCCTTAACCAGCATCTCCTTCTTGATGCCGCTCATGGAGGCCTCGCCAACAAACTTCTCCTCTTCAAGGAGATTGAGGAGGTGGAGATCAATCCCGCGGATGTTCTTCAAATGGACGATGTCGAAGCCCTTGACCTTGAGCCTTTCCAGCCCTTCTTTCTCCAGGAGTTCGTTGAAATACCTGGCGGCCTGGACGGCCTTTTTCCCCACAAAGGAGATGTCGTCGTCGGAAAAGAGGAGACGATACCCCTCATGGTTGCTCCGTTTCCCCGCCATTTCGAGATAGCGGATCCCCGACGAACCGGTCCGGACCACCACATCCAGTTCCTTTCCATAACGGCGATAGACCTTTTTCAAGAGGCCATCGACGGTGGCAAACCTCTTCTTGTCCAGTAAGCCCCGGACACGGGCCTCGAAAACACCAGGTTTAAGTTTATGGGCCTTCGCGGCGGCATGTATCTTTTCCAGGAACTTTCCTTCGTCGGCCTTCGTCGTAATATCAAGGTGCCTGAAAATCGTGTCGATGGCCGATTTGTCTTTGAAACCGCTCGCCGCGTATTGGTCAAGGGCCTTTTCAACCGGGTCCGCCGCCCAGCCCCCCGGGACACATACAGAGACAAGAAGGAACAGCACCAGGATTGCATAAGAAACAAACCGTTTTTTCACTTAATTTCCTCCACCGGGAGCACGATGTGGCCGGGAAGACCATCGCAACTCCTCGCCCATTCCCTTGCAACAGCAAGGAACGGAAAAAATAATTACTTATCCCACCTGGACGGGGAGAAGGTCCCCCGCCCGTTTTTCAAGCCGGCTCCCCACGTTCAGGCCCTTGTAAACGGTTCCGAAGTGTTGTTTTTTTACCCGAAACTTCCCCTTCTTCCCACCGTCCGTGCGGTAGTGGATCACCACCATCCCCTCGCGAAAGTTGTTCTCGTCGTC
>CAZPTH010000218.1:0-3976 GCA_964589315.1 uncultured Thermodesulfobacteriota bacterium | reverse complement strand
GCTACGTAAAGGCCATTATTGATACCGCTACTCAGCTTCTTGAATTCTACATCGGCGAGGAATTTGTTACTTCTTTTCCATACAAAATCCCATAAAATCAAACCAACCCTAAATCCCAAATGTCTACGATGTCCTGGCACAATTTACCTCTAAACCTGAGTCTACGATATTATGGCATATATCAGTCAGGCCTTAAGTCCTAACAACTTAATAGCTTAAGACTTAACAACTATTGACTATTTACGCCTTCTACCCCGGTGAAATCCGTCCCAGTACGATTCTTCGGACTTACTGGGCATGCGTAGCCGTGACAGGCTGAGTTGAAAGTTCAAGATTTAAAGGAGTATCCAGCCTTGAACGTGGAACATTGAACTCCTGTTTTCTTTCCTTGTTTTCCTTCAGACTTCAGGTTTCAGACTAATACCTTCAACCTAAAAGACTATCCCCCCGCGATCGGGGGAAAGACGCTGACAGTCGCCCCCTCGGGTACGACGAAGTCTTCCTTTTGATGTTTCCCATCCACAAGCGTTATCTTTTGCACATTTTTCGGCAGTTTGAACATCTCGTAGATGTCCTTGAGCATTGTTCCTTCTTTTACCTCTATTTCAACCCCGTCCAGCCCGGTACCTTCCGGGAGGTATTCCTGAAAGGTTGCGAATAATTTAACCCTTATCTTCATCTTTCCTCCATCGTATTCCTTTTACACAATACAATTTATCATATCAGGAAATATCTTTCATCACAACCGGGTTCCCCATTGACATCAAACGGGGTTTTGCTATGCTATAAATACACGGGGTATGGTTGGAAAGGCAACGTGAACCTTTAGATGGAGGGAATTATGGAAGAAAGGGACAAGAAAGAGGGGAAAAAATTCACACGACGTGACTTCATCAAGAAATCGGCCTTGGGTCTTGCCGGAGCCGGGTTGGCCACCGTTTCTATGGATTCGCTTTTCCAGTGGAATCCCGCCCTCGCGGCAAACGTTGCGCCACCCAAGTTCAAGCTCGAGAAAAATCCTGTCATTAAGGTCCTGCGCTGGTCCGGTTTCGTAAAATCTGATGAACAGGTCTGGAACGCCAATACGAAGAAGTGGGAGAAGGAAACGGGCGGCAAGGTCATGACCGAATACCTCTCATGGGAGGATGTTCGCTCCAAGGCCGCCATGGAGGCCTCCGTGGGCGCGGGTCACGATATCGTCCTCGGGTGGTACGATGATCCCCACCTCTACCCGGACAAGCTGGTCGATGTCTCAGATGTGGCGACCTACCTTGGGAAGAAATACGGGGGATGGTATCCCGTCTGCGAGATGTATGGGAAGTTGTATGGAACGGACAAGTGGATTGCCCTCCCCATCGGGAGTGCCGGTATCTGCATCAACTACCGGGTGAGCTGGGTCAAGGAAGCGGGCTACGAGAAGCTTCCCTCCGATATCGAAGGTTTCATCAAGTGCTGTAAAAAGCTGAAGGCAAAGGGGCATCCCACAGGCTTCGCCCTGGGCCACGCCGTCGGGGACGGGAATACCTGGACGCACTGGTGGCTCTGGTCCTTCGGCGGCAAGGCGGTGGAAAAAGATGGAAAAACCATCGCTATCAACAGCAAGGAAACCATCCAGGCCCTGGACGCGGTGAAAGAACTCTACGGAACCATGATTTCCGGCGTCGCCTCCTGGCTGGATCCGCACAACAACAAGGCCTTTCTCTCCGGCCAGATCTCCGTAACCTCTAACGGGAACAGCATCTTCTACGCTTCGAGGAAAAAGTTTCCCGACATTAACAAAGACCTGATGACCATGAACTTCCCTGTCGGGCCGGTCGGGCACCCGGCGGAGCTTTCCATGATCAGCCAGGCCTTCATCTTCAAGCACACACCGGTTCCCAATGCCGCGAAACATTACCTGACCTTTATGTTTGAGAAGGCCCAGTACGGGAAATGGGAGAGCGAGACGTGGGGATACATTACCCAGACCCTGAAGGATTACTATAACCTGCCGGCCTGGAAGAAGGACCCCCGGATTACGCCATATCGGGACTGCGTGAAGCGGATGCTCTGGAACGGATACGCGGGACCCATGGGGCCGGCTTCGGCGGCGGCCATGAGCGAATATGTCATCGTGGATATGTTCGCGGATGTCTGTGTGGGCGGCAAGTCTCCCAAGGCGGCAGCGGCGGCGGCAGAGAGAAAACTCAAGAAATTCTACCGTTAGATCTTCAGGACGGAGAAGAGAAACAGCGTGGTTAATCCCGGAAACTCAGGCGGATGGGGCGGACGTGCCCCGTCCGTCGGTCTTCTTCAGAGGAAAGGGGTCCTCGGATTTCTCTTTACCCTTCCCGCGGACATCATTCTTCTCCTTCTCCTCGCCTATCCGTTTGTTTTAGGGATCTGGCTTTCCTTTACCAATACCATCATCGGCCGGAGCGGTTCATTCATCGGCCTGCAGAATTATCTCGATCTTTTCCAGAGCGAGGTGTTCAGGCTGACGGCGTTTAACACGGTCCTCTACACCGTCGTGGCGGTCTTTTTCAAACTGATCCTGGGATTTGGCCTGGCGATTGTCCTCAACCGTGATTTCAAGGGAAAGGGATTGATCCGGGCGATTGTTCTCCTCCCCTGGATCGTCCCGACGGCCCTATCGACCATCGCCTTCTGGTGGATCTTCGATTCGAACTTTTCCTGTATCAGCTGGCTTCTCATGAGGCTGGGGCTTATTCGGCAGGGAATTGATTTCCTGGGAAGCCCCGTCAATGCCCGGATTTCTGTCATCATCGTCAACATCTGGAGGGGAATCCCCTTCTTCACCATCGGACTCATGGCCGGCCTTCAGACCATCAATAAGACCCTGTACGAAGCGGCGGATATCGACGGGGCCACGCCCTGGGTAAAGTTCAAGAGCATTACCCTTCCCCTGGTCATGCCGCTGCTGGCGGTGATTACCACCTTTTCCATCATCTGGACCTTTGCGGATTTTCAGCTTATCTGGATCATGACCCGAGGGGGGCCCGACAACGCCACGCATATCTTCGGCACCTTGTCGTTTCAACGGGCGATCGCGGGGGGACACCTGGGAGAAGGGGCGGCCATCTCGGCCTTTATCTTTCCGGTCCTGTTCATCAGCGTTCTCATAACCTCCAAGTTCCTGAAGCGGGAGTCATGATGGAGCAGAAACGAAAGGAGAAGTTTTTCCGATTCTATCTTCCCCTCATCCTCTTCCTTATATTTCTCCTGTTCCCTTTTTACTGGATGTTCGCGACCACCTTCAAATCCGACACGGAGCTGTATAACCTGAAGCTCAATCCCTTCCTCATCCATACCTGGTCGCTGGTAAACCTGAAGCACCTCTTCTTTGAGACGAGGTTCCTACGCTGGCTTTACAATACCTTCTTCGTGGCGATTACCTCCACGATCATTTCCCTTTCGGCCAGCCTGCTGGCCGCCTACGGGATCCAGCGGATCAAGTTCAAGGGTTCGAATTTTATGGGGATCGGGATTTTTTTCTGCTACCTGGTGCCGCCGACTATCCTCTTCATCCCCCTTGCTACCATGATCTTCAAACTCCACCTCTGGGATTCCCTCTGGGCCCTCTCGCTGATTTATCCCACCTTCCTCATCCCGTTCTGCACATGGCTTCTGATGGGATATTTCAACTCCATTCCCAAGGAACTGGAGGAGTGTGCCATGATGGACGGGGCGAGCCGAATGTGGATTTTCTGGCGCGTCATCATTCCCCTTTCGTTGCCGGGGATTCTTTCGGCGGGGATCTTCGCCTTTACCCTCTCGTGGAACGAATATCTCTATGCCCTGACCTTTATCTCCACGAGCGTTAAAAAGACCGTCTCCGTGGGGCTGGTGACGGAACTGGTCCGGGGGGATGTGTATCACTGGGGCCCCCTGATGGCGGGGGCCCTGTTTGGCAGCGTCCCGGTGGCGCTGGTCTATTCATTCTTTGTGGAATATTACGTCGCGGGGATCACCGGGG
>CAZPTH010000217.1:0-3995 GCA_964589315.1 uncultured Thermodesulfobacteriota bacterium | reverse complement strand
CAAGTTTTCCCATAAGGGGGTGATTGCAATGCCATTCGGTGATGGTACGGGTCCGAGGTGGGGTTCAGGCCCCGGAACGGGCCGTGGCATGGGCCGCGGTCGCGGGATGGGTGGTGGACGCGGCATGGGCGGAGGGAACCGGCCGGGCTCTGGTCCCGGGGGGTTTTGTGTCTGTCCTAACTGCGGTTACAGGATAGCCCATACGGCGGGAAATCCCTGCTACCAGATGACCTGCCCTTCTTGCGGTTCGCAGTTTGTCAAGGAGTAGGTCGAAATGAATTCTGAAACGGGGGAATGGCACTTCCGGCCGATTGGCCGGGTCCATTCCCCCCTTAAGGCCACGGGTACGCGAAAAAGGGAAAAGGCGAAGATCGAGATCTTTTTCCCTTACGTGGATGGATTGCAGGGGATCGAGGCCTACGATGAACTGTTAATCCTCTACTGGATGGACCGCCTGGTCGAAAAGGATCGGGAGGTCCTCGTGGTTCATCCAAGAGGGGATGAAAGCCGGCCCATGCGGGGAGTATTTTCCACGCGAAGCCCGCATCGCCCTAATCCTATTGGCCTTTCGCGGGTCCGGCTGATTGCCCGGCGTGGGAATGTCCTGGAAGTGGACGGGCTTGACGCCGTGGACGGGACTCCGGTGATCGATATCAAGAAGGTCGATCGTGACTACTAAGCGGTTCTGCTTTTACTGTGGAAGCCCGCTTCAGACGGTTGTGAATGCAGCCGGGCAGGCCCGGTTGCTGTGCCCCCGTTGCCACGCGAAGTTTTACAGGAACCCGGTTCCGGCCGTTGCGGCCCTCGTGTTAAAAGGAGATGAATTGCTGCTCGTCCGCCGGGCTGCCCCGCCTTTTGAGGGGAGCTGGTGCCTTCCGGGGGGCTTTATTGAGTCGGGGGAAAGGGTTCTCGAGGCCCTCGCCCGTGAGCTCAAGGAAGAAACGGGGCTGGAGGTGAAAGGGGCACGCCTGATAGATGTGGTGTCATTTGTGGATGAAAACCCGGAAGGGAAAGGGGTGATCATCATCGGCTACCGGGTCAATGGCTTTGAAGGAGAGCCCAGGCCCGGGGACGACGCCCAGGAGGTCAGATTTTTCCCCCTTGCGGATCTTCCCCCCATTCCTTTTTCTTCCCACAGGGCCTTGATCGATAAAATCAAAAGGTGAGAAATGGAGGGCCAAAGGGAAAATAGATAATTTTAAGTTGCTGGGTTGTTAAGTTTTAAGTTCATTTTTACTCTAAACGGAAAAAACGAGACAAACGAGATAAACGAAACAAACGTCATGAACCATTGTTTAAACCCATTGAAACAGGCGCTCAAGACCCTTTTCGAAAAGGAGTCCCCGGCGATGATCGATACAATGGCGCGGGCCCTTGAGCAAATCCTGGAGAAGGGGAGTATAGGGGTGCGCGACCTCCGGAACCTTCCGGAAGGGGAAGACGCCCTGCTCCTGATGGATGAATGGCGTTTGATTCAGCCGGTGGGAGGCAGCGCAACAAAGGCGTGGGAGGACACCAGTCAGCTCCTCGCCACGGGAGGGAGTTTCGACCTGGACTTTCCCGCATGGATCAGGACACTCGTGAGACGCGCGTGTGAAACCGGTAAGTTCCAGGTCCGCCAGGCCATTCTTACCTTTTTCTCGGACGAGGGACATTCCGCCTGGCTGAAGATGCCTCTGTTTCTCTTCAACCTGGCCAAACATTCGCAGAATGGTATCATCGATTCCATCTTGATTAACCGATTGCTGAGGGAGATGCCCCTGGGGGTTTCTTCCGACACCCTGATCGCCCAGTTGAAGGGTTACGGGTTTATCAGTCCCCACCTCCGGGCGGATTTCTTTCGCATGCGCAGCCCCCATTACGAGATTCATCCTTTGGCCGTTTATGCCGGTGAAGAGGAGGAAGAGGCGTGAAGGTCGTTCTCATATGCGATAACCGTCCCTACGCGGAGGGCCTGATGACATCGTGGGGATTGTCCGTGGGGCTCCTGGGGGCCGATGGCTGGACCCTCTTCGACCTGGGAAACAGCCCGGACGTATTTCTCCACAATTTTACGGCCCTGGGCGGGGATCTGAAATCGGTCAAGCGGATTATCCTTTCTCATCTCCACCATGACCACTCGGGGGGGCTTGAGGCCTTCAGAGATGTGGGACGGGCTATTCCGCTCTACCTTCCTGAGCGTATCCCGGGGGACGAGGTCGGGCTCCTGGAATCGTGGGGCCTGAGGGTCCATTATGTCCCCATAAGCGGCGTTCAATTTGGGGATCTTTGGATCCTACCCATGCCTCAGGGGAGCCCGCCGGAGCAGCTCATCGTGCTGGAAACCGGACAGGGAATCGCCCTCCTGACGGGATGCGCCCACTTCGGGATCGAAAACGGGATGGCGGAGGTGTGGCGTCGTTTCCATCGCCCCTTTGACCTGGTATGCGGCGGCTTTCACTTTGCCTTTCGGTCTCCCACGGCGCTGGAAGAAACGCTGCATCTGATGGACTCACTGCCGATTGTCAGGATTGCCCCCTGCCATTGCACGGGTGATGAGGCGATCGAGGTCTTTGCCCGAACCTTTCCGAAGAGGTTCTTACGGGTCGGAACCGGCTGGAGCCTTTCTCTCGGGGGGACCGTCAAACAGGATGGAACGAAAACGGAGGTATCTTTCCAGTAATCACCCATGAAAAGGAGCATGTAATGAGCACGTATCGCTATTTGTACGGGCCGGTCCCTTCCCGAAGACTCGGGGCCTCCCTGGGGATTGACCTGATCCCGAAAAAGATCTGTAGTTATGACTGCATCTACTGCCAGGTCGGCAAGACGACCAACCATACCCTGAAACGTAAGGCGTATTATCCTACAGAGGCGATCAAAAAGGAACTGAAAGAATTTCTGGAGGACCCGGACAATGCCGGCCGTGTCGATATCCTGACCTTTTCCGGTTCGGGGGAGCCGACCCTTCACGCGGGGATCGGGGAGCTCATCCGTTTTTTGAAGGAGATAACCTCCATCCCGGTCGCCGTGATAACCAACGGATCCCTCTTGTGGGACCCTCAGCTCCAGGAAGACCTCCTTCCGGCGGATCGGATCGTCCCGTCCCTGGACGCGGTGACGCCGGCGGCCTTTGAGGCTGTCAACCGTCCGGTCGAGGGACTCTCCGTGTCCCGGGTCATCGAGGGATTGAAGGCGTTTCGCGAGAGGTACGAAGGAGAGATCTGGGTGGAGGTTCTCTTGTGTGAAGGCGTCAACGACGCGGAAACGGACATCGCCGCCATAAAGAAGGTATTGGATGAAATCGGACCGGACAAGGTTCAGCTCAACACGGTGGTGCGTCCCCCCGCGGAGGTAACGGCAAGGCCCCTTTCCGAGGAGCGGCTGCGTGAGATCTGTGAATTCCTGGGGGAAAAGGCGGAAGTCATCGCCTCGTTTGACACAACGCGAATCCCGGCCTATCATAAGGCCACGGAAGAGGAGATTCTGAACCTCCTGCGTCGGCGCCCCGAGACGGCGCAAAAGATGAGCCGAAGTCTCGGGCTTCACCTGCACGAGGTGGAGAAGTACCTGACACAACTCCTGAGAAAGGAGAAGGTGCTGGCCCTCCGGCGGGGAGATGAAATCTACTACGAGATTGTGGGATAGGTAAAATGGATTATGAAAAGATTACACGTTACGTGACGGAGCCCCGTCTTCTCGGGGAGATTGAGGATGCCGATGGTCGCGGGGCCGTCGGAGATCCTTCCTGTGGTGACCGTATAGAAATCTTCATCAAGGTCAAGGATGATCACATCACCGATATAAGGTACCAGGTGAAGGGCTGCTGGGGATCCCTGGCCTCAGCGGGCCAGTTGTGCGACCTGGTCATGGGAAAATCGATCGACGACGCCCTCTACCTGGATGAAGACGATATTGTCAATGCCTTGGGCGGTTTGCCGGAAGAGAAACGTCATTGTACCCGGCTGGCCCTTGGGGCCTTTCACTATGCCGTCAGAAACTTTCTCCTTCACCAC
>CAZPTH010000216.1:0-3996 GCA_964589315.1 uncultured Thermodesulfobacteriota bacterium | reverse complement strand
AACACTTAACAACCTAAAACTTAATCACTTAAAACTCTTTACGCTTTACACCTCACGCCTCTCAAAACTCCAGGTTCTTCAGCCGTTCGATGGCCTCTTTCAGGCGATCCTCGCCGACGGTCAGGGCCATGCGGACGTATCCCTCGCCCTCGGGGCCAAAACCGTTTCCCGGTGTGATGACGATCCCCGTTTCCTCCAGGACCTTCGTGGCAAAGGCGGCGGAGGTAAATCCCTCCGGAACCTTTATCCAGAGATAGAAGGTCGCCTTGGGGGACGTGACGGACAGTCCCATTTCGTTAAGGGCCCCTACCATCAGGTCCCGGCGGCGCTGATAAATGGCGCACATCTCCGCAACGCAGGCCTGGTCACCTGTGAGGGCCTCAATGCCCGCAGCCTGGACGGCTTCAAAAGCCCCTGAATCGATGTTGCTCTTGACCTTGCCGAGGGCCTGGATCACGTCCGGGTTCCCCACGGCAAATCCCAGGCGCCACCCGGTCATACGGTAGGTCTTGGAGAGGGAGTGAAACTCGATCCCCACTTCTTTCGCCCCGTCCACTTCCAGGAAACTCATAGGCCTGTAGCCGTCATAACTCATCTCCGTGTAGGGCGCATCGTGGCAGATGATGATTTCGTTTTCACGGGCGAAGGCAACCAGCCTTTCAAAGAAGTCCCGTTCCGCCACCACGCCGGTGGGGTTGTTGGGGTAGTTGAGAAAAAAGATCTTCGCTTTTTTCTTCGCCTCTTCCGGAATGGCATCCAGGTCAGGAAGAAAACCGTTTTTCTCCAGGAGAGAAACGGCGACCGGCGTTCCTCCCGCGAACTGGATCCCCGTCCGGTAGACGGGATACCCCGGGCTGGCATAGAGCCCCACGTCGCCGGAATTGATGAAGGCCAGGGGGATGTGGGCAATCCCCTCTTTGGAACCGATGAGGGTCAGGACCTCTGTCTCCGGGTCCAGGCGGACGCCAAACCGTGCCTCATACCAACCGGCCACCGCCTCCCTGAAGGCGAGCATTCCCGCGTAAGAGGGATAGGTATGATAGGCGGGATTGGTCACGGCCTCCCGCATTTTCATTACGATATGTTCGGGGGTGGGAAGGTCCGGATCCCCCACGCCCAGGTCGATAATGTCCACCCCTTTCGCCCGGATTTCCGCCTTTTTTCGGTCGATTTCAGCGAAGAGATAGGGGGGAAGCTGAATGATTCTGTCAGCGCGTTTGTCGAGAATGTTCACGTTGAACCTCCTTTTTAGTCTGAATCTATAATCCTTAAGTTGAAGGTTGGGTGTTGCGAGGTCTTTGTGGAACCAGCACACCCCTTTCCAGCCTGTAAGCACTGTCCATGAAATTGGCCAGCTCGGGATTGTGGCTGACCACGATCAACGTAAGATTTTCCTTCTCGTTGAGGGAAAGGATCAGGTCGTGCACCGTTCGGGCGGTTTCAGGGTCCAGATTCCCCGTGGGCTCATCGGCCATCAGAAGGGAGGGTGACATCATCAGGGCCCGGGCGATAGCCACCCGCTGCTGTTCCCCGCCGGAGAGCTCCCCCGGCTTGTGAGTCAGCCGGTGGGCAACCCCCACGCGTTCCAGGAGTTCTTCCGCCCGTTGCCTCGCCTTGGTTGCCGGTGTTCGCGCGATGAGGGCAGGCATCATGACATTCTCCAGGGCGGAAAACTCGGGGAGCAAATAGTGAAACTGAAAAACGAACCCGATGCTCCTGTTGCGAAATGCCGCCAGTTCCCCCGGTGAAAGTCCGAAGACATCCTTGCCTTCGAAGAGGACTGTCCCCCCCGTCGGCACATCCAGGGTCCCCAGGATATGCAACAGGGTGCTTTTCCCCGTGCCGGACACCCCGAGAATACAAACGGATTCCCCCTGGCGCACGGACAGGTCCACACCCCTGAGGACCTCGACTTCCCGGGTCGGAGAGGCGAAGGTCTTTCGAAGCCCCTGAGCGACCAGCAGGGCATCATTCATAGCGCAACCCCTCCACCGGCGTCAGGTTGGCCGCCTGGCGCGCCGGGTAGATGGTGGCCAGGAAACAGATACCGATGGCCGACAGGGAGATAACGGCAAAGTCGAACCATGACATCTGGACGGGCAGCGTGGAGATGTAATAGACGTCGGTGGGCAGTTTGATGAACTGGTATTTTTTCAGGAGGGCGCAGGCGATGAAGGCGAAGACGGACCCGAGAAAGGTCCCGAAGAGGCCAACGATCATCCCCTCCTGCATGAAGATGCGCATGATCGACCGGTTCGTGGCCCCCATGGCCTTGAGGATGGCGATGTCCCGATTCTTCTCCATGACAACCATGATGAGGGAGCTGACGATGTTGAAGGCCGCCACCCAGACGATGAGGGTCAGGATGATGAACATGGTAATCCGTTCCAGCTTCAACGCGGAGAAGAGATTCCGGTTCATGGTCATCCAGTCCCGGGTGAAGTAGGGAAATTTCAGGCGACGTCGGATCTCTTTTCCGATCTTTTTCACCGCGTAGATATCTTTCACCTTCACCTCGATACCCGTCACTCCTTTTTTGAGACGGAAAAAGCGCTGGGCCACCTTCAGGTCGATGAAGGCAAACCCGGAATCGTAATCATACATTCCGGATTCGAAGATTCCGCTGACGCGAAACCTCCTGAAACGGGGAATGTTTCCCGCCGGCGTGATAATCATTCCCTGGGGAGAAATCACCCGCACCACGTCCCCCACCCGCAGGGCCAGGTTCCGTGCCAGCTCGTTCCCGAGCAGGATGCCCGGAAGTCCCCCTGTGGGTTTCAGGTCCAGGCTCCCCTTCTTGATAACCTTCGGCAGTATCGTGACCTCCCCGATGCTCTTTGGATCGACCCCCCGCAAAACGACCCCCGTCGCGGAGAGGAGAGAGGAAATCATGGCCTGTGAATAGACGAAGGGACTGGCCCCCGTCACCCCGGGAATTTTCTTTATCTCGCGAACCACCCGTTCCGGGTCGAGGACGACACCGCCACTGCGCAATACCACGATGTCGGCGTTCATCCCGAGTATTTTACCCTTCAGGTCGTTTTCGAATCCCCTCATGACCGACAGGACGATAATCAGGGCCATGACCCCGAGCGTCACCCCCGCCACAGATATGAGCGTGATGACCGAAATAAAGGACTGACGGCGCTTGGATTTCAGGTATCGAAACGAGATGAAGCTCTCATATCTCATCTTCCAGATCCTTGGCCGGGCGGAGCAACGGAAAGAGAATCACCTCCCGGATAGAGGGGGAATTGGTCAGCAGCATGACGAGGCGGTCAATCCCGATACCCTCCCCCGCCGTGGGGGGCAAACCATATTCCAGGGCACGGATGTAATCCTCGTCCATCTGGTGGGCCTCTTCGTCTCCCGTTTCCCGTTCCTTGAGCTGATCCAGAAAGCGCTGTTTCTGGTCGATGGGATCGTTGAGCTCGGAGAAGCCGTTGGCGATCTCGCGCCCCGCAATGAACAGTTCAAACCGGTCCGTAAAGGCGGGATCCGCGTCGTTGCGTCGTGACAGCGGGGAAACCTCGACGGGATACTGGGTGATAAAGGTGGGCTGAATCAATTTATCTTCCACGGTCTCCTCGAAAATCGTCATGAGGAGTTTACCGGGGCTGTGAACCCCAACCACCTCGACGTCTGTTTTGTCTTTGATATAGGCCTCCATTTTCGCAACATCCCCAAGGATTTCCTCCGTTATACCGGGAGCATACGTGAGGACCGCCTCTCGAACGGTCATACGCTTCCACGGGGGACTGTAATCGATGGTGTATTCCCCGAAGGGAAGGGGCTTTCTCCCGGAGAGGGTGTCCACGATGTGATTGATGAAGGTCTCCGTCAGGTCGAGAAGATCTTCATAGGTGGCATAGGCAAGGTAAAACTCCAGCATGGTAAACTCGGGATTGTGCTGAGTGGAGATTCCCTCGTTGCGGAAATTCCGGTTCAGCTCGAAGACGCGGTCGAACCCGCCCACGACAAGTCGTTTCAGGTAGA
>CAZPTH010000215.1:0-3998 GCA_964589315.1 uncultured Thermodesulfobacteriota bacterium | reverse complement strand
CCATCCGAACTGGAATGAGTCTATCAACTACCCCTATATATTTATGCGGGAAAAACGCCCGGAGGTTCTCATCATCGGTTCATCGGGCGGGATCGAGGTTGTCTACGCCCTGAGCCACCGGAGTCGGCATGTGGATGCGGTGGAGATGGATCCCCTGATCTGCAAAATTGTGAAGGATGACTTCAGGGAATACAATCATAACCTCTTTAACAGGGATGATGTTGCCCTGGTCAATGATGAGGGAAGGAGCTTTGTCCTTAACGGGATAAAAAAGTACGACCTGATCCAGATGCGGAATAATTTTACCCCCATTGCCATCGCTTCGGGGGCGATTAACCTATCCGAAACCTATCTCCTCACGGTGGAGGGCATGAAGAACTACATCGAGGACCTGAAGCCGGATGGAATTCTCGCGTTGAATCGGTGGGGTAGCATTCGCCTCTGCACGACGGTGCGCAAGGCCTTTGAAGAAATCGGGCGGGAAGATATCTGGAAGCACATTGTCATTATGACGGGGGAAACCTGGATGCTCAACGGATTCTATTTCAAGAACAGCCCCTTTACGCCGAAAGTGATTGCGTGGACGAAGGAGTTCGCCCGCGTGAAACATTTAAAAATTCTGTACCATCCGGAAATGCCCGCTTCTTCAAACCTCTACGCGAAAGTCCTTAAGAGTGAGACTCCTGGGGATTACTATCACTACGCGGGATTTGACCTTTCTCCCCCAACCGATGAAAGGCCCTTTTTCAACCATTTTCTTGCCGTGGGGGCAGGAAAAGTCGATCTTGAAGATTCGTTGATGCCCTCTGAACTCAAGCGAATATTCAGGCTTTTTGCCTGGCAACCGTTTGGGATGGAAAAAACGGTGATTTCAAGATCCGATTTGCCTGTGATATCGCTGGGGATTGAGGCGTTGCTCGTTTCGATCCTGTTTATTTTTTTCCCCTTAAGGCTTAAAGGGGAAGATGAAAAGATAAAGTGGCCTTATTTTCTCTATTTCTCGATTCTCGGAATGGGGTTTATCATGGTCGAGCTTTGTTTGATCAAGCAATTTACCCTTTTCCTTGGGATTCCTGCCGTTTCCATCTCTCTTGTTATCGCCTTGTTGCTGCTTTTTTCCGGAATTGGAAGTTTCATTGCGGAACGCTTTGTTAACCATGAGCGAAAGGCGCTGAGAGTTGTTTTACCGCTCCTGTTCTTGATCGGGATTGGTTTCAGCGCAGCCTTGGAAGCGGTGATCCCGTATTTTCTCGGGTTTCCTTTCTGGCAGCGGATGATGGTAACGGGCCTGTTTTTGCTTCCCCTTGGGATTTGCATGGGGATGCCGTTTCCCCTCGGTTTGCTGCTTGTCCATAAGCATTTCCCCAAAATGGTTGGTTGGGTCTGGGGCGTCAACGGGTTCGCGACGGTGATTGGATCCGTCGCAACGGTGATCATCGCCCTCATGTGGGGGTTTGAAGTGGTCTTTTCCATAGCCTTTGGCCTTTATCTGCTTGGAACGTTGCTCGTGGGAAGGATGGATCGATCGTAGAGGAAAAGATGTTTTGCCCGGCAGAAACAAAAGAAATTTTGAATTTTTATGTTAAATCTGTTAGATAAGGGTATTTATGAAAATGAATAGCAGGGGAGGAGTTGTGGAGAAAGACTTAGAGCAAAAAGAGCAAGACATGAAAGTAACCGTCGTGATTCCGACGCGGAACGAAGAACCAACCATCGCGGAAATCATCGAGGGAAGTAAACCCTATGCCGACGAAGTCCTGGTGATCGACGGGCATTCGACCGACCGGACCCGTGAGATCGCCAAGGAACACGGGGCGAGGGTGGAATTCGACCATGGCAAGGGAAAAGGGGAGGCATTGCGGACGGCCATCGAGCTGGCAACGGGAGATATTATCGTCTTTATTGATGCCGATGGATCCCACGATCCAAACGATATTCCCAAGCTGGTGCAACCCATCAAGGAAGGAAAGGCGGATATGGTGGTGGGGTCCCGTGGAAAGGGCGGAAGCGATGAACTTCACGGGGACGTGGCGAAATTTATCCGTATGATAGGCTCGGATTTGATCTGCCTTGCCATCAATTACCGTTTCAATGTCCGTTTGACGGATAGCCAGAACGGATTTCGTGCCATCCGGAGGGACGTTGCCAGGGTCCTGGATTTGAAAGAGGATATCACAACGATCGAGCAGGAAATGACGATCAAATGCCTGAAGAAAGGATATACGATATCCGAGGTTCCCACCCACGAGTATGAACGTAAACACGGGGAGTCCGTGATTAACGTATGGAGGGTGTGGCCGAGATATATCTGGAGCGTCATCAAAAACATCATATAGGAAAATCCATTGAAAGTTGCCCTTGTCAATTTGCCCTTTCCTGTTCAGGTCGTTCGGGAAGGGAGATGTCAGCATGAAGCGGCCATTTGGGATACCGTGTATCCCCCCCTGGAACTTGCCGTTCTTGCCGCGCTTCTCCGAAAGGACCACGACGTTCTTCTCCTCGATGCCGTTGGAGAGAGGCTGGACAATGAACAAACCCTTGACCGCCTGAAGCAGTTCGATCCTGACTGGCTTTTCTGCCCGGTTTCCACGCCGACCATCGATCACGATCTCAAGGTATTGAAAGAGATCAAAGAGATTTTTCCGAAGGTAAAAACCGGCATTTTCGGGGTGCATGCCACGTATTTCGCGAAATCCCTCGCGCAAAGCCCGGCGGTGGACTACGCGATCAGGTTTGACCCGGAAAATGCGGTTGATAAGCTTGTAAAGGGAGAGATCCCCGATGGAATTGCTTTTGAGGAGGACGGAAGTGTAACTGAAACGCCGCTTGAATCTCACGTGGATTTAGACCGTCTGCCCACGCCTGCGTGGGATTTGATTAAAAGGGAAAATTACATCCTTCCCATTGTCCGAAAGCCCTACGTTCTCATGGAAACGGGAAGGGGGTGCCCCTATCGCTGCATCTTTTGCGTGGTTCCTTACTTTCATGGCAAGAAGCCAAGAATGAAAAGCATTGAAAAGATTATGACTGAGCTGAGGGAAATTCGTCCTCTCGTAGGTGACATCTTTTTCCATACGGACAATTTCACGTTCGACCCTGATTATGTCAAAACGTTTTGTAAAACCTTGATTGCGTCTGAATTGAACTTCAAATGGGTTTGTAACAGTCGCGTGGATACCATTGACGAAGAAATGGTTGACCTGATGCGTGATGCCGGCTGTTGGTTAATGTCGTTTGGGATCGAATCCGGGGATCAGGGAATCCTTGATCGGTCAAAGAAGGGGATTACGGTCAAACAGGCGGAAAAGGCCATCCATGTCGTCAGGAAGAGCGGTATCATGGCCTCGGGTCATTTCATTTTTGGATTGCCTGGGGAAACGGTAGAATCGGCCCAAAAGACCATCAATCTTGCCAAATCCCTCCCCCTCAATTTTGCCGAATTTTATATCGCGACTCCTTTCCCAGGAAGTGAGCTTTATGAGGATGTAAGGGACTCCCTTTCGCTTTCTTGGGACAGCATAGGTTATGACAAGGACCCATACCAAAGCAACTTGGATTTAAGAGGATTTAAAAAGAAGGGGTATCAAGGATTTTATCTTCGCCCTGCGAAAATGTTTGAACTTGCCCGGATGTTTGGCTTGAGCCGCCTTCCCTATTTAGCCGTATCGGGGATGCGGTTTATTTCTGCTACGTTGTTGAAAAAATAAATCTAAATAATGTTGAGTAACAGGGACAATGTAAATAGGTTATTTACGCTGTCCTTTTACATTATATTTTTTCTTTCCTTGTATGCACTCACGCGGATTGGGCTCGTGGAACTTCTGAACATGAGTTTCCACGGGATAGACCTTTGTCTCTACGACAATGCAATCTGGAATGCGTCCAGGGGAAGCTGGTTGCACTGCAACCTGAAACATAGCTGGTCCTATCTCGGAACGCACTTTTCCCCGATTCTTTTTCTTTTTGTCCCCTTTTACTGGCTTGGAGCGGGTTCTTGG
>CAZPTH010000214.1:0-4001 GCA_964589315.1 uncultured Thermodesulfobacteriota bacterium | reverse complement strand
TGTCAAGTATGTTGTAAATAATTATTTACAAGTTTCAAGGGAAGAAAGTTTAAAAACGATGCAACTTAACATATAATGAAAAAAATGAAAACCGCGCATAAAATCGCCTCCTACTCCATCGCCATCAATACCTTCCTCTTTGTCTTCAAGCTGGCCATGGCCCTGACCTCCGGGAGTATCTCCCTGCTTGCCGACGCGATTCATTCTTCCACCGATATCATCTCGTCCATCGCCCTTTTCATCGGTATCAAGATCTCGGGACGCAAATCGAAACGCTTCCCTTACGGACTCTACAAGGTAGAAAATCTCGTTTCCCTGGGGATCGCCTTTCTCATCTTTCTCACTGGCTATGAAATCATCCGGGAGGTCTTCTTTGAACATCGGGGATTCATCCTGACCCGGCCCGGCCTCGCCATGGCCACGGCCGGGGTGGCCATGGGTGTGACCTGGTTCTTCTCCGCTTACGAGCTAAAGGCGGGCAAACGGATAAATTCCCCGGCCCTCATGGCGGATGGGAAACATATCCGAACAGATGCCATCGTTTCACTTATCGTGCTTTTGGGCCTCGTGGGAAAACAGCTTCACTTTCCGGCGGAAAAGGTGGCAACCCTCATTGTCATTGGGTTTATTCTCAAGGCGGGATGGGACATCCTCATTGAGTCCATCCGCGTGCTTTTAGATGCCTCCATCGAACCTAAAACCCTGAACGAAATAAGGCAGATTATTCTCTCCCATCCTTCCGTCACGGAAATCCGTGAAATAATCGGACGTAATTCGGGGAGTTTTACCTTTATCGAGGGGGATCTGGTCGTCAAGGCGAGCGATTTCCATCACGCCCATCACATCATCGAAGAAATCACTGCCGAGATCAAGGAAAAGATTCCCCACATTGACCGGATTGTCCTTCACTACGAGCCGGCCAGAAAATCTTCTTTTCTCATTGCCGCCATGCTCTCTGATGCGACCCAATGGCGGATCTCGCAACATTTCGGCGAGGCACCTTACATCGGGTGGATAGAAATCGACTCGAAAGAAAATCGTATCCTACGCATGGAAGTAACCACGAACCCCTTCACGGAGATTGAGAAGGGGAAGGGAATCAAGGTCGCGGAGCATCTCGCGTCTCAAGGCGTTGATCTCGTTTTGATACGAGAAGCCTTCCACGGGAAAGGTCCGGAATACGTCTTTACAAGCCGCGATATCAAGGTGATTCAAACCCAGGCAGAGATTATCGACACCAGCCTGATCGCACGGCTCTATCTGGAAGAGACCGGGAAGGAGCTACTGGAAACCTGAACGCTTATAAAAATCTCACGCGACCCAGAACCAGTGGCTGAACAGAAACGAGAAGAGAATCAACAGGGCACCTTCGGCGGAAAGGGTAAAAAGATAGGCCAACCTTTTCTCCGCCATTCGTCCGAGGGCCACAAACAGGGGAAAGACCACGATCAGGTATCGCCCCAGGCTGGTAAACCTCAGGAATCCGGGAAGGATCAGTAACAGGGAAAAAACGACGTAGGGAATCCCCAGGGCCTTTCTTTCCTTCAACACAAGGAAAATGGCGGAGAGGCCGAGCAGGAAGTGAAAAAGGAAAAGAACGGGATATCCCCATAAACGAACCGCACCGTAACGAAAGGTTCTGAAAACGTAGTCCAGGATCTTTCCCGGATTAAATGCCCCCCAGGCTCGCTGGGCGTGGATAAAGAGAAACGGGTCTTCGAATTTGACAGCGAGGAAGATCATATAGGCCAGCGGCCCCGCCAGCCCGACAAGCAGCCAAAGGGCGCGGGGGCTTAGGCGTTTCCACCTGTATCCCGACTGCCGAAGAGCCACCAGTCCCAGGCCAATAAGCGCAAAAATACCAAGATTGCGCGTCACCCCCGCACCGGCGGAAAACAGCCCGGCAAGCAGGTAACGCCCCTGCTCACAGAAAAGGAAGGCAAAAACGAGAAAAAAGAGAAATAAGGCCTCCGCATAAACGGCGCTGAAAAAGAAGGAAAAGGGATTGAAGGCGAGGAGATAAACCGCCCGCCGGGCAAGATCATAACCGTTTCTCTCCCTGACAAGGCGAAACAACCCCATCAGCGCGAGGAGAAAGCAGGTATTGGAAATGATTATCCCGGAGAGGAAGACATTCCCCACAACCTTGGTCAGCCGCCTGATCAAAAGGGGATACATGGGGAAGAAATTGGTATCCTGGCCATTCCTCGTCGGGATGTTCTTATACCCGAACCTTGCAATCCTTGCATACCAGCCAGAGTCAAATCGTGCCCATCCATCCAGGAAACGATTACCGGGAAAGGCGTGCCAATACTTGTGGCCCGATTGAACGGGAAAGAAAACAAGGGTTAGGTAAATCAGGAGGAAAAGCCCCGCGCGGCTTATAAAAAAGGCCTTAAAGGGAACGCTGTATTCACGAACCTTAGGACTAATTTCCACGTAAAGTTCCTTTGTCAATACAGAAATCTCATCCTAAACCGGCAACTGATCATTCGTGTTTTAGGAAGTGCAAATAAAAATGGTGCCGAGTCGCGGAATCGAACCACGGACACGGGGATTTTCAGTCCCCTGCTCTACCGACTGAGCTAACTCGGCACTCGCCCACTGTATAGCGTAAAACCTGGATGGCGTCAAGGGAAAATCGCGGGGAAACCAACTCCCATCCACCTGGCTTCCCCACCAGGGATTCCTTTCCTACAGGCGTTTCAGGACAATCTTTACCTTGTCAGCCTGGCAGGTCATCGTGTTCCCGTTTATGCTGAACTTGTAATTAATCAGGTACCCACGATGATTGACGATCAGGGTGTTCCCGGTCACCCGGTAATTTTCCGTGGTTACGTCCTTGCTCTTGTTTGGATAAACGGTATTGGTAATTACCTTTCCGTCATTCTGAAATGAAACTATCTTTGATGAATATTTAGGGACCTTGTTGGCGGGTGTGATGCTCACGACCTGCCACTTTGTTCCCCCCAGGGGGGCATAAGTTGCCTTTAACTGTTTCTTTGCCGCCTTCGACTTGTCCATTTCGTTCCCGATAATATATCCGGCTCCGAGTCCGATCCCGGCCCCGATTAAAGTGCTGGTCGTGTCGTGGCCAATAATCTGTCCCGTCAAGGCACCTATACCGCTCCCAGCCAATGCGCCCGTCCTGGCATTGTTGGCGCATCCCGAGGCGGCAACCATCGCCACACATCCGATCATCAGAAACAAAATTATCAGAAACCCATTTTTAGTCTTTACCATCCGAACCTCCTTTATATGGTCTCAAGTTAAGCTAACTAATCTGCGGCCTTCACCGCAAGCGCCAGCATGATATATGTCCAGCCCTGGACAATCATCTCAACGGCTATGAAAAGACCGATGACCCAGAGGCCAGAAATCGGCCAGTGGACGAGGATGATCAGCCCCAGCAGGAGAGAAATAAGTCCCCCGATGAAGGGCCAGATCCAGTTTTGCACGTGCTCCCGGAGGCGTAACCCCAATATGGCCCGCAAAACCCCCTGAATGATCAGGATAAAGGCAATGACCGCCGTGAAAAAAACCGAGGCGAGCTTTGGATGCTGGATAATCACGAGCCCCGCGATCCCGTACAAGACCGCCATGAGGAGATGAAAGGCCAAGTTCCCCTCCCCGTGCGCTCGAAAGGCCCTGACAAGCTGAACCACGCCACCGATCATAATCAGGATCCCAAAATAGAGGACGGTAACCAGGGTCAGAAAGGCCGTCATCCCGAGGCCTATCACCCCGAGAATCACAAAAACGACTCCCAACGCCAGGAGCCAGCCCCAATTCTTTTGCAGGTCCCCCATCAGGGACGGTATTCCACCATACTCATTCATCTCATTCATGTCCATTTTCAGTCTCCTATTTTCTTTTTTCTTTCTTGTTTAGAATAACAATAATTTACGTTTGAGTCAAACACATAAGGGTAATCCCTCTACAACATTTCCCGAGGGGCATTCATAGATACCCGCCTGTCGGGGCGCTCATCAAGACCGTCA
>CAZPTH010000213.1:0-4064 GCA_964589315.1 uncultured Thermodesulfobacteriota bacterium | reverse complement strand
ATTTTTCTTGATTTCCTTGCTTGCGTCTCCCGTCGGGGCGACATCGAAAAAGGAACGGGCGCGTAATGATGTCCGAAAAATGGCCCGGAATATTCTTGCGAAGCTCTACAAGGTTCAACCAAAAGCCAAAAAGGTTATCCAGAACGCGGCTGGATATGCTGTCTTTTCCGACTTTGGCATGAAGATATTCTTTCTGGGTGGTGGAAAAGGGACAGGGCTTGCTCATAATAATCGAACCGGAAAGGACACCTTCATGAAGATGGTAGAGATCCAGGGTGGTTTAGGCCTGGGGATCAAGAAGTTTGCCGTCATCTGGGTCTTTGAAAAAGAGGCGGACTTCAAGGAGTTTGTGGATACGGGCGTAGAGCTGGGCGCCCAATACACGGCGGCTGCCAAAAGTGCCCATGAGGGCGGATCCCTCGCGGGAGCGATCACGATTCGTCCCGGCGTGTGGCTTTACCAGTTGACGGATAAGGGGCTGGCCCTTGAGTTTACCATAAAGGGAACGAAGTATTACAAGGATAGCAGCCTGAACTGAAACCGGAATCGATTTTTGGGCCTTGAATTTTTTGAAAAAATTTTCCCCCGCGGGCACCTGAAATTCGGAACTCACGGCCTGATTCCTTTTATATTGAGCTTTTCCTTTTTTTCTTTCTTTTTTCCGTTTGGGTGAGTGCCGAAAAACCTGCTGAAACGGCTCATTCTCCGTCTTGACGGCTTCGTAAAAACTCATAGTGTATTTATTTGGCTATGATAGGCGATTTGTATGGATTGTAGACAAAGAGAGTAAAAATACCTTTCACCCACTTCCTGAAAGCGAAAAACCGGTTGATCGCAACAGAAACGCCCCTTCAGCTTCTCAAAAAAACAGTGGGAGGGCTGGGAAGTGGTGCTGCGCTGGTCTTATGTAGACCTGAACGACGCCGAGATCCAGGGAGGACGGGAGAGAAATATCACCGCTGGGCTCAACTGGTATCTCTTTCCTCGGACTCGGGTGATGATAAACTATATCCGAGCCAAGCTGTTGGAAAGCGAAGTCCCCCGGGTCCGGAACGGTAACGCCGATATCGTGATGATTCGCATGCAGTTCGGGTTCTGAACCGTAAATGCCCCGGCAGAAAGATATTTTTACTTCCTGTTTGTCTCTGCTCGGATGCCGCTGCCTTCCAGGACATAATAGGCGTCTCCCGAGCAGGCGAGGCAGACGATCTTCCCGTTCCTGACCCGCGCGCGGGTTTCCATTACCGCCTCGCCGCATTGGCTGCAGATCGCGGATGGGTGAATGGGCGCCCGCTCTGGAAGGGTGACCGAAACCTCTTCTACGTTGAACTGTTCCTCATTTGGCACTTCCAGTTGCTTGAAGGAGAGGGCCTCCCAGACATCCTTGAAATGTTTCATCTCCTCGGGGGTTCCCGTTTCACGCCTCAGGATGAAGCGGTCGAACATCTCCTGGGCGCCGGGGATCGCCGCCGCCATTTTCTGGGGGTAATCGGGTTTTACGGAAACGCGGATTCCCTTCCCGCTCCGAAAGGCCAGGGTCATGGCCGTTTTGCCCACGTCTTTGAAAATGAGGGCGTTGTTCCCGAAGGTGCAGCCGGTCGTCATCTGGACCCCGTCGGAAAAGCAGTTGTTGGTCTCCACGATGGCCAGGATGTCCTCGTCGATTCCCTCCGTGAAGGCCTTCAGTCTTTTTACAGCGATAACGGAGGCCTTGACCCCCAGCGCCACGAAGGGACAGAAATGCCCATGCAGTTCGCCCACCTTTCTCAAGAGCCAGGTCAGGTCTCCTTCTTCAATCTTCCGTTGAATTTCCTCTCTTGGATTCAAGCTCATGACAGCCCTCCTCAATAGTCAAATTTTAATCCTGCAAACCACATTCTATGTGGCATGGGATAGCCGTATGTTTCTTCATACCGTTCATCAAAGAGATTGTTACACCCCACAATGATATATCCTTTCACCTTTTTTTTCAGCAGGGGATACCGGATGTAAACATCCACGACGCCGTAGGCATCCATCTTTCCCAGCGTGCACGCTCCGGAAGGGCATCCAGCCCCCAGGGGCTTGAAAGTCATGGTATTGACCGGGATGGCCCGATCATCCACCCATCGGTAGGTTACCTTGATCAGGGTTTTGTCCTTTCTCGCATATTGCACTCCCAGATTAAACTTCCATTCAGGGATTTCCGGGAGATCATCCGTCAGCTTATTGCTTTGGTCCAGGATGTCTCCCTTTTTCTTTGTCTTCTCATACGTGGCGTTTGCAAAACAGGAAAAATATTTCATAAATCGGTAGGAAATTTCCCCTTCGATCCCCAAAAATTCCACCTGGTCGATGTTATAGACCACACGACTCGGCCTGTATCCGAAGATCGTCCGGATGTAGTCGTCCACGTCGTAATAGTAGCCCCGGAGGGTGGTCTCGAGGCCGGAAACGGGGTTTGCACGCAGCCCCACCTCGTATTGCATGGCGTCCTCGTACGTCAGGGGTTTCCGGCTCAGCCCGATCACCCCCGGATCATAACCGGCGAAATACCAGTAGAACTCCGGGGCAGTGGGGAAACGGGTGGCTCGCCCAACCGTTGAAAAGATTTCCACCCCCGTCATGGGGTATAGGTAAATACCGAGTTTCGGGGAAACCACAGTATCCTTGACCTCCTGAGTCGGGGTGTTAAGTGCGGGATTTACAGAGTCCGCTGCCTTATAATGATCGAGCCTCACACCGCCGTACAGCTCCAGCATCTCACCCATTCCCCACGTGTCCTGGACAAAAGCCCCGTGTCGCTTGATTTCGTTACGTCGTGGCGGCCCGTCTGAGGGGATTTTAACCAGGTAAGCGGGGTCAATCTTCGAGTAGGTCAGGGATCCATATCCAAGGTAAGACCCCTCTATCCCGGCTTTCAGGCTATGAGTCCCCAGGTCCCTGCTTCCCTTGATCTGCCACCCCCAGGACTTGTCCGGGTGGGTTTGGCGCTTGATGATACACTGACCCGTATCCGCCGCGTAGAACCACTCCTTTCTGTCCTCAGAGTTGAAATAGATATCCGCCTGGAACGAAACACCGAGGAGCTCCTTTTTCAGGGATGCGTCTCCCGTAAGCCGTTTCTTGTTATAGTAGCTTCCGTCCCCCCATGTTTTGTAAGGGTCATAGTTTGGACTTTTCTTAGGCAGATCCGCCTTGAAAAAAAGCCCGGGCCCCGCGAGATAGGTTCCGTCGCTGTCTGGCCAGGAGGGGTTGTAGAAAACGCTATCGGGGCGATTGTACATGGGGAAGTGGTAATCTCCATCAGTATACCCGAGACGGAATGTCACTTCGCCACCCTTGGGCAGGTAAAAGGAAAGGGAGGAAGAGATGTCATTACGGTCCACCTTCGAGTTTCTCAGAAACCCGTCCGTTTCGAGATGGTTTCCCGACAGGACAATCCCTAACCATTTGTTCCGATAGGTGACGGTCCCGGTTCCCTGGTAGGTGTCATAGCGCTGTGCCCCTCCCTGCACACTGAAGTGAAAACCCTTTTCGGGTTTTTTCGGGACCAGGCGAATGACGCCTCCCAGGGTATTCCCGTATTCCGCCGTTGCAGCCCCACGCAAGACCTCCACGCTTTCCAGGTTGTCCAGGGAAAGCATGCTCCAGTCCACGTAGTATCCTCCCATGACCCCCGTTCCGTTCAAGGGCCGGTCTCCCAGCAGGACCAGGTAACGGGACTCGTCGAATCCTCGAAGTTTAACCATGTTCTGTTGAGGGGTCAGGAGAGAACGCTGGCGGACATCGATTCCCGAAAAGCCGGAAAGAATTCCCACGGGGAGCGCGGACACGGGTTTGCCGCTGTCTGTAACCTTTTCGGCGCTCTCCCGGATATCCCTGAATTTTGACGCCTCTACGACAACCTTTTGCAAGGTTTTAACCTCCTCCGCCTGAACAGGTTCGCAGGAAATTCCCAACAGGAGAAGCACTCCCAAGACACCAGCCATAACCTGACGCAGCATACATGAACCTCCCTTTAATCGTGTGATTACAAGGAGCTTCGGCTCCGGCGTCTTCGTGACGAAAATTCCGATAAAATG
>CAZPTH010000212.1:0-4065 GCA_964589315.1 uncultured Thermodesulfobacteriota bacterium | reverse complement strand
CGGGACGGATGAAAACCCTCCCAAGGAAGAGGAACACAAAACCGAAATTCCCGATGTCCTGCCCCTGCTTCCGGTCCGCGATATCGTTATCTACCCTTACATGATCATCCCCCTGTTCGTGGGACGGGAATCGTCCATTCAGTCGGTGGATGACGCCCTCTCAAAGAACCGGCTCATCTTTCTCGCCGCCCAGAAGAACATGGCGGAGGAGGAGCCCAAACCAGAGGGAATCTATTCCGTCGGGACTGTCGCCACCATCATGCGTATGCTGAAGCTCCCCGACGGGCGAATCAAGATCCTTGTCCAGGGGCTGACCAAAGGTAAGATCATCGACTACGTCCAGACACACCCCTACTACATGGTCCGGATCGAAAAGATCAAGGAAACACCCGTTCCCGAAATCACGCTCGAAATCGAAGCCCTGATGCGGACCGTCAAGGAACAACTGGAAAAGGTCGTCTCCTACGGAAAAATCCTCTCTCCCGATCTCGTTGTTATCCTTGACAACATCGAAGATCCGGGGAGACTGGCCGATCTCATCGCCTCCAACCTTGGGCTGAGCGTGGAAAAATCCCAGGAGATTCTCGAAATCGAAGACCCCATTCAGCGGCTCAAACGACTCAACGAGGTCCTGGGGAAGGAACTGGAAGTCCTGGAGATGCAGGCCAAGATCCAGTCCCAGGCCAAGGAAGAAATGACCAAGATGCAGCGGGAGTTCTTCCTCCGTGAGCAGCTCCGCGCCATCAAGAACGAACTGGGGGAAGGGGACGAAAAATCTAAAGAGATCAATGAGTTCAAGAAAGCCATTGAAAAGGCCAAGATGCCAAAGGATGTCAAAAAAGAGGCCTTGAAACAGCTCTCTCGCCTGGAGCAGATGCACCCGGACTCGGCGGAGGCCTCCATCATTCGCACCTACCTGGAGTGGATGGTTGAACTCCCCTGGAAAAAGACCACCAAAGATAACCTGGACATCAAGAAGGCCAAAGAGGTCCTCGACGAGGATCACTATGACCTGGAGAAGATCAAGGAGCGGATCCTCGAATACCTGAGTGTCAACAAGCTGAGGAAGGAACTCAAGGGTCCCATCCTCTGCTTCGTGGGACCTCCCGGTGTTGGAAAGACCTCCCTTGGCAAATCCATCGCCCGGGCCCTGGGGCGCAAGTTCGTGCGGATCTCTCTCGGCGGAATGCGTGACGAGGCCGAAATCAGGGGACATCGCCGAACCTATGTGGGCGCCCTGCCCGGCCGGATTATCCAGGGGATCAAACAGGCGGGCACCAAGAATCCCGTCTTCATGATGGATGAGATCGACAAGATAGGGACGGATTTCCGGGGAGACCCCGCGTCGGCCCTTCTCGAGGTCCTGGACCCCGAACAGAACAACTCATTCAGCGATCACTATCTCAACGTCCCCTTCGACCTCTCGCAGGTCATGTTCATCACGACCGCCAACCTCATCGATCCCATCCCCTCCGCCCTGAAAGACCGGATGGAGGTCCTTCAGCTATCGGGTTACACGGACGAGGAAAAGCTCAAGATCGCGCGGAAGTACCTGATCCCGCGCCAGGTCGAGGAAAACGGTATCACGGAAAAGGATATCGAGATTTCTGACAAGGCTATCCTGAGCATTATCCACCATTACACCCGCGAGGCGGGGCTCCGAAACCTGGAACGCGAGATCGCCAATATCTGCCGGAAGGTGGCCAAGCAGATCGCGGAAGGAACCCATAAGGGGAAAACCCGGATCACGGCGGCCAATCTCCACAAGTTCCTTGGGGTCCCGAAATTCATCGACGAGGAGGGTATCCACGAAGACCAGATCGGGGTTACCACGGGACTCGCCTGGACCCAGTACGGCGGGGAGATCCTCCACGTGGAGGCCTCTATCATGAAGGGGAAGGGGCAACTGACCCTGACGGGGCAGTTGGGAGACGTAATGAAAGAATCGGCCCAGGCCGCCCTCACCTACGCGAGGGCCAACGCGAAACGCCTGGGAATCAAGGAATCCATCTTCAAAGACCATGACATCCATATCCACGTCCCCGCCGGGGCCATCCCGAAAGACGGCCCATCCGCGGGTGTCACCATGGCGACCTCCCTCATCTCGGTTCTGACCCAGACACCCGTTCACTGGGATGTGGCCATGACGGGTGAGATTACGCTCCACGGAAGGGTTCTTCCCATCGGTGGACTGAAGGAAAAACTCCTCGCGGCGATTCACGCGGGCATCAAGACGGTCATCATCCCCTTTGAAAACAAGAAAGATCTCAGTGAAATCCCCAAAAACGTCAAGAACAAGATCAGGATTATCCCCGTCAAGAGGATGGATGAGATTCTCCCCATTGCGCTGACCAGGGATGTCTTCAAAAAGACGAGTCCATCGACGAGAAAAAAATCAGACAAGGAGCCATGAGGCGTGGGGGAGCAGACATGGAGCGAGTTCGAGATTATCGACCGCTTCTTCAGCACCATTCAAGGGCACCTGCCCGGTGAAGTCATCGCCGGCATCGGGGATGATGCGGCTATCCTGACACCCGACAAAGACGTCCCTCTTCTCGTTACCCACGACATGATGGTCGAAGATGTGCATTTCAGGGGGACCTGGATGCCCCCGGATACCCTGGCGCGAAAGCTCGTCAAGGTCAACATAAGCGACATCGCGGCCATGGGTGGCATCCCCCAGTTTGGCATCCTTTCCCTCGCCCTTCCCGATCCCGTGGAAAAGGGATGGCTCGAGGCCTTTTCAGACGGCCTGAAAGGTGTTTTCCAGGAATACAATCTCTTTCTCATCGGCGGAGATACCTCCCGATCCCCCGGACCCGTGGTAGTGGCGCTGACCCTCCTTGGAAAGGGTGGCAATGGGTTTCCCGTCCTCCGACATCACCCAAAAGCGGGAGAAACCCTGTTCGTGACCGGAACCCTCGGGGACTCTTCCCTGGGCATGAAGATCTTGAATCGCAAGGGGACAAACTCCCTTACGGAAGACGAGGCTTACCTGGTCAAACGGCATCTGGATCCCACGCCACGCGTGTCAGCAGGGCGTGAGATTGCGTCCAGGCATCTTGCCTCGACCATGATCGATATCAGCGACGGCCTGATCGCCGATTTGGGGCATCTCCTCGAAGGAACCTCTCTGGGCGCGGAAATCCAGGTGGAATCTCTACCCCTCTCGCAGGAATTCAAGCGGGTGGCATCTAAACTCAACGACACCCCCGAAACCCTGGCCCTCGCCGGAGGCGAGGATTATGAACTTCTCTTTACTTCTTCCATCTCACCAGACGCCTTCACCCTCTCTTCCCCGACCCCGAAGATTACGCCCATCGGCCACATTACCGAAACCCCTGGCATCAGGGTTTTAAAACACGGAACCCCCCTGACTTTGGAGACTGGAGGGTTCCAGCATCGATTTCATCAGAAAGGATAGACCATGAACAAAGTCTTTATCGAGAATCTCCAGGAAAATCAGAATATCGATTCCCTCTTTCTCGTGCAGGACAAACGTGTCCTGGAGACCCGGAACGGGAAACCCTACCTGAGGATCCGTCTGCAGGACAAAACGGGGGAGATCGAGGGAAGGGTCTGGGAACAGGCCAATGAACACGCGAGGCACTTCAAGATCAACGACTACGTCCGGGTCAAGGGCATCGTGACCCAGTTCCAGGGAGAACTTCAGGTCAATATCTCCTCCATCCACAAGGTCCCCGTTGAGAAGGTCGACCCGGAAGACTTCCTCCCCGTTGGAAAAAAAGACCCGGATGAAATGATACGGTCTCTTGAAAAGCTCATCGACAGCCTCAAGGACGCCGATTACAAGGCCCTTCTTTCGGCCATCTTCGGCGACGAAAGTTTCATGAAACTCTTCGCGCGCTCCCCGGCGGCAAAGTCGATGCACCACGCGTGGATCGGGGGGCTCCTGGAACACACCCTCTCGGTGGCAAGGCTCGCGGAGCGCATCGTCAAGCACTACGATCGTGAGGGCCTTCCTCTGAACCGGGACCTTCTCATCACGGGAGCGGTGCTCCACGACGTGGGAAAGACGAGGGAACTGGCAAGCATGCCCTCCTT